>CAVGWA010000009.1:0-45964 GCA_963632935.1 Oscillospiraceae bacterium | reverse complement strand
GCGCTTTACGCCCAATGAATCCGGATAACGCTCGCCCCCTACGTATTACCGCGGCTGCTGGCACGTAGTTAGCCGGGGCTTTCTGACGAGGTACCGTCACACTTTTATCATTGCCTATAAAAGCTGTTCTTCCCTCGCAACAGAGTTTTACAATCTAATAGACTTTCATCACTCACGCGGCATTGCTCGTTCAGGGTTTCCCCCATTGACGAATATTCCTAACTGCTGCCTCCCGTAGGAGTTTGGACCGTATCTCAGTTCCAATGTGTCCGATCAGCCTCTCAGCTCGGATATGCATCGTTGCCTTGGTGGGCCATTACCTCACCAACTAGCTAATACACCGCAAGCCCATCCCAAAGCGAAGCCGAAGCTCCTTTTAGCATAAAAAGTTATCCTTTTATGAATAATCCGGTATTAGCTATCGTTTCCAATAGTTGTCCCAGACTAAGGGGTAGGTTACCCACGTGTTACTCACCCGTCTGCCACTAAGCGGGGATCCAAATCCAATTTTGTGCAAGCACGCAATCTTCAATGGGCCGCTTCGTTCGACTTGCATGTCTTAGGCATGCCGCCAGCGTTCATCCTGAGCCAGGATCAAACTCTCCAAATAAAAATAAAACTTTATTTAGTTTTGAATTGTGTTTTAAATCCTAACTATTTATGAATTGACATTTTGCTCAGTTTTCAAAGACCATTCCATCCACTTCCGTGGCGGTACTTCCAATATATCAAATTCGTTTAACTAAGTCAATAGTTTTTTTGAATTTTTTAAAACTTTTTGACTTGTTTTGTTAACATTTTTGCGTTCTTTTTAAAAGTACTCACTTAATATATCAGAACATTCGACATATGTCAACACTTTTTTTCACTTTTTTGTTTTTTTTTGTTTTTTTTGTTTTTTTTTGCTTTCTTTTTTTGAAAAAAATGTTGTTTTTCCGTCAAACGCATAATTAATATATCACCTTTAATCTTACAGGTCAACAAAAAAATCATTTTTTTTTGTTTTTTTTATTTTCCCTTATTAATATATGTTGCTTTTTATAAAAATTGACTACTATTTTTTTAGTTTTTTATATTCTTTATTGTATTCTATATTAATTTTTTTATTAAATGCTTTATCTCCTTTTTGATAATCTGTAATTAATTCGGATAAAGCACTTCTGATGGCAATATCTAATTCTTTCGAATAGTTCATGATTTTTTTGTGATATTTATATTCGCCTTTATCTAATATTTTGAAACTACCATTCGGAAAAATCCTAAGATCTAAATCATAATCAATATACTTTATTGTATTGTCTTCTATTATAAATGGAGTTGCTATATTGCAATAATAGGTAATTCCTTCTTTTTTAAATTGTACTATTATGTTATACCAGCGATTTTTGAAAAAATACATTACAGCTGGTTCTTTAGTTCTCCAAGTGTTTCCTTGTGCTTCTGTTACCAATGTTTTTTCATTCCCAAAAACCATATAATCTTTTTTTACATCTAGTAGTACTGCTTCATCCCAGCATCTATGAACTTTACCATTATGTTTATAACATTGAATTTGTAAATGCTGTCCTTTTTTTAATTTTTCCATATTTTTTCGCTCCTTATTAATTATTATAATCATTTTTTTATAAAAAGAAAAGGATACTGATGTATCACTTTAATATATTTATTGCTTTTTGTAATTGATTATCATTTTCGTCTGTTGGATTTTTTGTATATGTTTCATCCAATGATACTTCATAGTCTGGTGTTATACCTATTTTATCTACTACTTTTCCTTTTGAAGTTAACCATGATTTTGTTGTTAATTTATATTGTTGTCCGTTTGGTAATGTTTGAAGTTCTTGAACTGTTCCTTTGCCATATGTTTTTTCACCAATTATTGTTGCATTATATTGTTCTTTTAAAGCTGATGTTACTACTTCTGATGCGGATGCAGAATTTTCATTTACAAGTAATGTTATTTTGTAGTTTTTTGTTTCTTTCCCTGTAGAATAATATTTTGTTTGGCTGGTTTTTGATTTTATTTGATAAATAGGATGAGTTTTATCTAAAAATTGTGAAAGTATTTCTTCGGCTGCGGTTAGATGGCCACCTGAGTTATCTCTTAGGTCAATTATTAGGCCATCGATGTTTTTACTTTCTAATTCTTGAAGTTGGGTTTTTAGTTGACTAGCTGTGTTGTTTGCAAATATGGTTATTTTTAAATATCCTATTTTTTTGTTTTCTTTTTCTATTACTTTTGAAGATACTGATTTTAATTCTATATTTTCTAATTTAAGGTTGACTGTATTTTCTTTTCCATCTCTTTTATATGTTAATTTAAAACTATTTTGTTTTTTTATTAATTTAGAAAAATTTGTTATTGTCATATTTGTTGTGTCTTTGTCATTAATTTTTGTGATTATGTCACCTGCTTTTAATTTTGCTTTTGATGCTGGTGTATTTTGAAGAACGTTGTATATAACAACGTTATTATTGTCATCATTATAAACTTGTATGCCTGTTCCTTTATATTTTCCTTCTAGGTAAATACTAAAGGAACTATTTGTATCACCAACATATGAAGAATTTTTATCTAAAGTATTTAACATTCCTTCAATTGCTGAATCTATTAGTTGTGTTTTGTTTACTTTTCCATAGTAATTATTTGTAATATATTCATAATTTTCTATAAATTCTTGGAGGTCTTCATCTGTATTAGTTTCTTTTAGAATTATATTGTATGTAACTAATCCACCCATTAATATACTTATTATTGATGTTAGCAGCAAAAGGAAAATTACTTCTTTTGTTTTAAAAGCTGGTTTTTCTTTTGTTTTATTTATTCTAATATCTAGTGATTTTGATAATTTTTCTAATTTTTGTGCTGTTTGTGTATCTTTATTTTTCATTTATATCATCCCCAATTATATAAAAAGTATACCATAATTAATCTTTAATTTAAAGAATTAAAAAATGCAGTGTATCTGCATTATTCTAATTCATTTAGTTTTTCTATGATGCTATCATATGTATCATATGTGTCTTCAATTTCATGGTTACTTATTTTAACTAATGTTGTAGATTTAACTTTGAATTCTTCTAAATTGTTACTATAGTTACTTTCTTGTGCTAAATAATTTTTATTGAAAATATCTTCTAAATTAGCTGTGTATATTTTAGGAGCATCTTCTGATGCAGATATCGTTTGTAATATAGTTGTATATTCTGATATTTTATTATCATTTTCATCTTCTATTAATACATAATATGATCCTTCTATATTTAACATTGTTCCTATCATTATACTATCATATTGAATAGTTGCTTTGGTACTGTTTTTTTTCATTGTAGCTTCATTTACTTTTTTATTAACTACTACTGTTATACCATAGAAAATTAATATTATGCCAGTTACAATTAAAACTATTTTGATTAATTTTGAAAGTTCATCAGTATTTGATTCATTTACATAATAAAGTTGTTTGCGTGCTTGTTTTATTGTTTTTTCTTTTGTTTTATTGTTCTTTTTTGTTTCTTCATTTTTTATTATATTTTCTTTTGCCTTAACTGTTTTTTCTTTTTTAATATTTTTATTTTCTTTTGTTTTTGGCTTTGTTTCTTTTTTATTTTTTTTTATGTTTGTTTCCTTTTTTGTCATAATATCACCTTCTGGAACATTATAACACATTTTTTTATAAAATCATAATTTTATATTGATTTAAATGTATTGTTTATGTTTATTTTCCTACTGGAAGTACTGATACTGATGATGCGACATTTATAAGTTCGCTTTCGGTCATATTGTTGGCTACTACATAATATTCTATTCCATTATTTACCCATGTTATCATATTATCTGATATAGCTGCTACACAAGTGCCAATTTGGTAAGGTTCTCCATTTACTGATATTACTGAAGTTTCATCACTTATGTTTGCTGTTTGTTCAACTAACATAAAGGGGTTTTCTCCTTCAAATGTCATGATGACTCTTTGACCTTTATCTAAATTGATTGTTTCTTTATTTGTTAGTTTTGTATTTTCTGGTATATACATGGGATATATTTCTTCTTCTATTTTACTTACTGTTTTTGTTTGATTTTGTGTTTTTGATACTTCCATATTGTTATTCAAATCAAAGTATTTTGATTTTATTTTATAATTTAAGTTTACTGTTTTAAATGTCATTTTTATTAAAATTTCATTGTCATTATTTAAAACTTCTACTTTTTTAGGATTTAGTTTTTTATCAAAATATATTTTTTGTTTTACTAAATCGCTATTATTAGGATAATTAACATCTGTTATAAATATGTAATTACTATTTGTTTGTTTGAATTGTTTTTTGCTATCATTTTGTATATCGGAAAGTAGTGTTTGAAGAAGGTAGACTTGAGAGTTGTTATATGGCCAATCGCTTTGAAATTTGAAACTTTTGTTTAATGTGGGGGTTAGAACATATACTCCATCTTTATTTTTCAATATTATTTGTTCATGGTTATTGGTTTTGTTTTTTAGTGATACTCTAAATTTATCTGATTTGCTATATGTGACATCTACATTATATTTATATATATCATCATTGCTTACTATTTCCATTTCTCCTGTTAGTTTATAGCTATTTAAGTTATTTATTTTTTTTTCTAAATCTTTTTCTGCTTCTTTTACGCTATATTTACCACATCCCATCATTAAAAAACAAATGCAAAATATTAAGGCAATTTTTTTCATTTTTTTCACAACCTTTCAATTTCAATTAATTATATGGATTTTATTTTTAAATATGTATATTTTGTTTTAATTTGAACAATATAATTATTAAGGGGTGAATAATGTGGAAATATTACAAAAGATATGTTTAGTTTTAACTATTATCGGTGCGATTAACTGGGGTTTAGTAGGTCTGTTTGATTTTAATTTGGTATCTACTTTATTTGGTATTAAAACTATTTTTACTAATGTGGTTTATATATTAGTAGGAATAGCTGGATTAATTAATATTGGACTTTTGTTTGATATAGAAAAATAAGTCTATAAATGATAGACTTATTTTATTGCTATTTTTGAATAACTATAAATTGTAAATATATTAGATATTGAATCTACTATTAATATTATTCCCATAACTTGAACGCTAGCTGCTAGGGCTTCAAATGGATTAAATATTAGTAGTAAACCGCACGCTAGTATTATAAAGGCAACTATTAGCATTTGCCACCAGTTTGTGTAATTATATTGTTTTAAATCAAATGCAACTGATACTTTACTTATCGCATCTACTAATAAGAATATTCCTATGACTAATGGAATAAATTTTGCAAAGCTCTGAGGACTCATTAGAATATAAATTCCAAATGTGCCAAATATTATTGACATTACCAAGGTAAAACTTGTAAATGCGGTTTTTAATTCTGTTTTCATGTACATAACGATTCCTGATACTCCAACAAATAAAAACATAAGTCCCACTATGTAGCAGCCGATATTTATGATTGTCGTTGGAAAAAATAACATTATTAAGCCACAAATTAAGTAAAGTAATGCGGTTGCAATTAATGTGTTTTTAATTTTATCTAGCATTGTACCATCTCCTACAATAATAATAGCTTTTTTTGGTGTTAAAGTCAAGGCTCAGTTTTATTTCATATATTACAAAAAGTGGTTATTTTTCAACCACTTTTATTTTTACTTTTTTAGTTTTTGATAAATATTGTAATCTTGAATCTGTTCCTTCTACTTTTACTGGAACTTCGTATTCTCCTGGTTTATAATTTTTTAGGTTAATGTATGCGGTAATGTCGTCAGCTGTAAGTTCTTTAAGTACTGATTCTACGCCTTTTACATTAACTGTTACTTTTATATCGTTTTGTGATAATCCTTGGACACTATATTTATCATTTAAATTTCTAACATCTATATTAACATTTTCTATATCTTTATCTGAAGATGTTCCTAGTGTTAAATTTACTGTTACATTATTTAAACTCATTGATTTAATACCACTAGGTTTTGTTAGTTCTAGTTTATATTCTCTATCTGTTTTTAGTCCTGATACATCTACATTTACTGGAACATATTGAATGTTATCTAAAACACTTTGTTTTCCATATATGGTTACGTTTGATTCACTTGTTGTAATTGTACTTATTGCTTTACCAAATGTAATTGTTCCTTTTGGCACTACTTTAATTGGAACAACTTTACTTGGTGATGATATATTAACTGATACATTAATTTTATTTGGCACTATTTCTACATCCAAGATGTTACCACTTTTATCATATGCTTTTAGTGGAACATCTTTTAGTGTTACAGTTCCAGTATCTTGATTGTTTAAGCTTGATACATCAACTAATGCTTTAACGGTTGCAACTTTTTTTAGACTGTTAATTGCATTTTCATCATCTGTACCTTTTATTACAACTTTTTCTGTTGCAGGTTTGACATTGTCAATTACTAGTTTTGAATCTAAACTATCTTGGTTTAATAGATCTGTTGTTAGGGTTTTTGATTCTGAAACTTTTGAGTAGACGTTTACGGTTGCAACTGATGGGTTAACACTATATTCAACTGATGCGTTTGGTCTCATGTATTCTATATTTACTTTATGAGTTCCTGGTTTTAGTCCTGTTAGATCAACTGTTACTTTTGATGCTGTTGATTGTTTAGCAATAAATAAGTCTGAGCGACTTCCCATTAATGTAATGTCTACTTTTTCTGGTAGTCCTTCAACTACATATGCTTCTTCATTATATACTGCTTCTACTTTTTGGTCTTTTAATACCTCAGCACTTGTGTCATTAAATATAATTCTTTTTTGATCAAATAATATAAATATTAAGATTGCTAGAAATAAAGATACAAAAAGTAGTGTGTTACTCCTTGAAAGCCATGTTTCTAATGAATGGTTAGAACCACTTGCACCTTTTGTTACTTTCATAATGACTTTGGTTATTGGAACAACAATTTTTTTATCAATAAAGTTTATAAATCTTTTAAAAATATTTGGCTTTTTATTCATTTGTTCCACCTTCTTTCGCACTGGCTAATATTTTTTGAGAAGGAGCAAGAGCTTCTAGCAGACGAATTCTAACTTCATCTAATGATAAGTTATAAATAAGTTCTCCATTCATGGCAATTGAAATTCTACTTGTTTCTTCTGATACAACAAGAGCTATACAGTCAGTTCTTTCAGCTATTCCTAAGGCTGCTCTATGACGAGTTCCTAGTCTTTTACTGATCGCCATACTGTCACTGGTTGGAAATACTGCTCCAGCACAAATGATTTTATCACCACGGATGATTACACCACCATCATGAAGTGGGTTATTTGTAAAGAATATTGATGATAATAATGGTCCTGAAATATCGGCGTATATTTTTTGTGCTTTCATTGCATAGTTTGCTAGGCTATTTTCTCTTTCAATTACTATTAAAGCACCAATTCTCATTTTTCTCATGTAATCTACAGAACTTGTTATTTCACTAATTGATTTTTCAAGTTCACTTAATGACAGTGTTTTATGTCTTCCTAATAGTTGTGCTCTTCCTAATTGTTCTAGAGCATCTCTAATTTCTGGTTGGAATATTATTATTAAGGCAAGTGGTGCCCATTCAATTACATAGTCAATTAAGTAACCAATTGTAACTAAATCTAATAAGTCTGATACTATTTTTGTGATTGCTATGATTAGCAGTCCTTTAAATAGCATTATCATTTTTACGTTTCTTCTTAAGCTCCTTAAAATATAATAAAATAACCCCCATACAAGTAAAATATCTATTATTTTTCTTGCTATTTCGAGCAAATTTTCTATTGTCATATCGTAACCTCCTAATTTAAATTATACCATACTTAATGTTTTGATAAAACCCTTAATTTTTTTGTTCATGGAATACATGCCAATAACAGTGTACATGTATTAACTATACTTTATATAAAGTATGCCTTTCATATTGCACAAAAAAAGATGAATTTCATCTTTTAAGCATTCCAAATATCATTAATATCAGTTGGGTTTTCTGTAGGAACTTCAGTTTTTAATGTTTCAGTTTCAGCTGGTGTTGATGCTGATAAAGTTTCTACTGGTGTATCAAATGATAATGATTCAACTTGTTCAGTTGAATTTTCATTTAATGATTCAACTGGTGTTTCAACTACTTGTTCAGTTGGATTTTCATTTAATGATTCAGTTGGTGTTTCAGCTACTGATTCAGTTTCAGGCAAAGCTGAGATTACTGGCTCATTAAATAATGGCTCTGAAGTTGGCTCACTTGGAATTTCTTCGATAGTATCTACTTTAACTTCTTCAAGTGGTGTATTTACTTCAGGCATTACTGTCCAGTCATCTGTTTTAGTTTCAACTGGGTTTTCAACTGGTGTTTCAACTAAATTTTCAGTTGTTCCATCTTTTTCTACTTCATTTGTAGTAGTGTTTGCCATTTTTGGTTCTTCCTTATTTGACTTTTCTTTCTTTTGTTTATTTAGTCCATCTGTTAGGAATCCAATAATAGCTAAAATGAAAACGATAGTTGCTAATATAATCCAAAATGCTGGATTTGATAAAATTTCCATAGTTTCATGCTCCTTCCTATTCTGAAATAATGATATCATTTTTTTTTATTCTTTTCAAGTGTTATTTTTCTAGATAATCCTTACCTTTGAATGGCTCGTCTAAAAGTAGGTCATTGTAGTTTTGTTGTCTTAGTACTTCATATACCATTATGGCAACTGTGTTTGATAAATTTAAGGCTCTTACTTTATTTGTCATTGGAATTCTAAGGCAAGTTTCTAAATGATTTTTTAGTATTTCTTTAGGTATGCCTGTACTTTCTTTACCAAAGACTAAGTATATATTTTCTTGGTTGTTTGTATAATCAAATGATGTATGTGGTTTATGACCATATCTTGTTAGAAAATAAAATTTACCTTTGTTTGTTTTGATAAATTCATCCCAGTTTTCATATGTTTTATAATCACATTCATTTATATAGTTAGCTCCGCATCTTTTTACTACTTTTTCATCTAGGCTAAATCCTAGTGGTTTTATTAAATGTAATTTTGTATTGGTTGCGGCACATGTACGCATGATATTTCCTGTGTTTTGTGGAATTTCTGGTTCATATAAAACTACGTTAAGCATTGTTTACACCCCATTTTTTTATTAATGTTTCTAACCTTTTTGGTGAATATTTATTGGCATTTTTTAATACAGCGACTACTTTACTATTGTTGAATAGGTAAATATCGGATGTAATTGTTGAAGTTATTTGATTTTTTATTTTTTCGTTTGTGGTTAAACTTTTAAGTAAGTCACTTACGTTTTCTTGTGATGTATTGTCAATATTTAGGTAAAGAACGTCGTCTTGAAGATCTAGTTTTTGAATTAATGATTTGAATTCGTTTTCAAAGTTTTTTAGGTCTGTATTATGGCCTGATGAGGTATATAAAATAAATTTTTGATTTTCTAATGTATAGTTGGCGATTTCTTCACTTTTTATTTCTCTTACTACTTTTGTCATGACTGAATTTTGAGCATAGTATTGTTTTGATGTGTTATACCATGATTTTGCATAAAAGGTAAGTGCGATTGTGATTATGAATACAAGTGATAAAATTATATAGTTTTTTTTAGGTATTTTTTTCATGTTTTTCCTCCTTTGTTTAATTATATGCATATTTTTAAAGGTCACTACCTGTATCGATTTGCTCTAAGGTAACGTCTGGTAATATTATTCCTTTTTCTTCACAAATTCTTGAAAATTTTTCTTTAAAAGCGGCACATTCTTTTACTCTACTGTCTGGATAAATCCTTTTACTATCTCGAATTGCTTCATAAACATCTAAAATACCTACTTCTTCATTATTTTTAAACAGGGCGTTTGAAAACGAACCTGAAAGAACTGATAATGAAACGTCTGGATACATGGCTGATAGTCCATACACTCTTTTATATTCACTTGTTGCTTCTACAATTGATTCCATTAGTAATGTTGTTATGAAATGATTATTTATCATTTTTATTCCTGTTTTATATTCTATTTTTGGAATTGTTCCTAATAGGATTTTAATTGTTGCATTTTTATCTGGTTCTAGGACATCTATTCTATCAAAACGTCTTAAGAAGGCTCTATCTTTTACTATGTATGTTTCATATTCAATTGTTGTTGTAGCCCCTATTGCTTTAATGTCACCTCTATCTAAAGCTGGTTTTAATATGTTGGCAAGGTCCATTGGGCCATCATTTGCTCCACCTATTAATGTATGGACTTCATCAATAAACAATATTGTTTTTGGTGCTTTTTTTAATTCGTTTACTATTAGATTAGTAACTGATTCTTGTTTTCCATTTACCAACATTGTTCCTAACATTGAAGAAGAATTTATTTTTAGAATTTTATATCCTTTCAAAGCATTTGGAACATCACCTTTTTGAATTTTATATGCTATTCCTTCGACTATGGCTGTTTTACCAATACCTGGTTTACCTATAAGTAATGCTGATTTGTCTGGTGTTAATAGAACAAGCATTGTTTTTTTTATTTCTTCTTCTCTAGCTATTGCAGGGTTTGTGACATATTTTTTTGTTGTTAGATTTTCACAGTAATTTGTGATTATTGGATATTCGTTTGGATCTAGTTGCATTGAATCAATTCCTTGATTGTTTCTTTGATTAATATATTGATTTTGTGGTATATTTTGTGTTTCATCTAAATTTAATGTTTCTATGTTATCATTCATTTTATCATTCCTTTATGTAACCATTTTCTTTAAATTTTTCTACTATTTTACTATTTTTAGCACTTCCAACTATTCTATTATATGTATCTTTTTCTTTTCCATTTGTAATGAAAACTGTGGTTGGCGTTCCTGTTATTGGAAATTGACTAATTACATCAGATTCTTCTTTTTCTGATAATTTATGAAGATCTATATATTTAACGTCTGTGCCATATTTTGATATTACTTCATTTAGTGTTTCTTTATAGCTTGAACAAGCACTGCATGTATCTGATCCTATGAATAGAATAAAGCTTTGTTTTTTGTTAAGCATGTCTGTTAACTGTTTATAGCTTATTTCTTTATATGTTTTATTCATTGAGCAGCCTGCTGTTAATAATATGCATGCTAAAAAAATTATTAGTTTTTTCATTCCTATCACCTTTTTATCATTATATAACAAATTTTGGTAAAAAAAAAGGCAAGAAAAAAACAAAGTAATAAAAACTTTATTTTTTGTACACTATTAGTTGGTCTGCTGTTAAATAAATTGTTTGATTTTGTTTTAGTAGTTGGTCTAATGGTATTTGCATTTTATTTATTATATTGCTTAATGTATCGTCTTGTTTTGTTATGCATATTTTTACGTTTGGTTTTGGCACTGTGATTGTTTGATTTGGATATATTATATCGGTTTCGTTTAATCCATTTAATCTTAACAAGTCTTGCGGAGTGATATTATAATCTTGGGCTATTTTATAAATGTTATCACCAGTTTTTACTATATATTCAGAAAAATATTGATTTTCTTCTTTGGGCACTATTATGTTTGTATTTTGGGGTAATGAAGATGTTATCATTAATCCATTTATCATGGCTAGTGTTTGAAGTGGTATGTTAAATTTTTGGGCGATTGTTTCTAGGGTATCTCCTTTTTTTGTTTGATATATTGTATACACAATTATCACCTCACACTATTATATGTTTGTTTTTATTATTAGCAACAAAAAAGCTCTATTTTGTAGAGCGAATTTGTTTTGATGTTATGATATAAATTATACCAACGCCTATTATTATTGTGAATAATTTTGCAATTATTTGAATACCTGGAATTAAGTTTAAAGTGAATATTATTACAAGTCCTAATAATCCTAGTGCGAGCATGTTAATATCTTTATTGATATATTTTTGCCATATTTTATATCCTAGTAGATATGATGTGAATATTGTTGATAGGTATATTGTTATTAAATATAATGCGAGTATGATTAAGGCTAGTGGCATACCAAATGATGTGAATATTAATAATAATATTATTATTGGAAGTAGAAGTATGAGTGCTAAACCTTTTGCTGATGTTTCTACTAATTTATTAAAGTCTAATTTTTCATATTCTTGTTCCAAGTTTTTAAACATTTTTGGAAGCATTAATGTAAGTAGAGCAAATATTAATAATAATGATGCGAATGAATAGAAGATACTCATGATTTGAGTCCCTATTTGATCTTTTTCTGTTTCTATTTCTTTTGTTTTGTTTATTTTGTTTATGTTTGCCTTTTTATCTATTTTTGTTTGTGTTGATTTTGAATACGAAAGAGTTCCTTTTATGTTTGTTTTTTCATTTATTGTTAATTTATTTGAATATGTTTTAATATTTCCAGAGATTTGCGCTGATTTAAGGGTAATTGATGTGGCATATATACTAATGTTTCTATCTATGTTACCGTTTATTTCTACACTATCTGCTATTATTATGATATCTCTTTTTATGTTTGCTGTGTCTTTTAGTGTTACATCTTTTCCTGTTATAAGGGCATCTTTATTTACTGTTCCTGATATTTTTATGTTGTTTCCTGCTAGGGCTAGGTATTCACTTTCGCCTTCGAAGTTTATTTCATCGCCGGCGATGAAACCTATTCCGTTTGATTTTCCTTTATAGTTTGTTTTTGATGCGGCTAGGGCGAATGAGCCATTTATGTTTTCTTCGTTTTCTATTTTTTCTTTTGCATCAGCTTTAAAATGATTTATTTCTTTTGCATTTACTTGGGTTATCATTAAAAAGCTTACTAATAATATGGTTATAAATTTTAATGATTTTTTCATGATTTTCTCCTTTTTAATATGTTATTTCTTGATAATTTTTTATTTCAAATAATTTATCGGTCGTTTTTTTTAATTTATTAAATCTATAGAGTAATGTTTTTTCATATGTTTTATATTTTATGTACATTAATTTATTTCCTTTGAAGTAGTATGTTGATTCGTTTTGATTATTTTGATATTTTTCATAGGTTAATGTTTGGTTATATATTTTTTCACTGCCAGTTTCGTAGGTTTGGTTTTTTAGTGTTTTTATGTTTTGAATGATTCCTTCGGCACTATTTGTTATTGTTTGGTTTTCTTCTTTTTTATATGTTTTGTATTCTTTGTCTATGGTATATTTATATCCTTGTTTTTGGATTATTGCTATTTTGGAAGTACCGTTTATTTCATAGTAATAGTTATTATCTTTTTTTGCCATTATTATTTTTGTATTATCGTTTTTTGTGACATTTCTATCAAAAAGTTCTAGATAATAATTATTTGTATCTATGCTTTTAAATGTTTGATATGTTTTTGATTTACCATTTGGGTTGGTTATTTTTTGTGTTTGTACGGTACATCCTATTAATAATATACATAGGAGTGGTAATAGTTTTTTCATTTTGATCTCACTTGAAGGAATGTTGCAAAACCTAGTAGTAATTTTTTGTTTTGAATATCTAAAAAGTCTAAATTTAAAATGGCATTTTGACTTTCTTTGAATAATTTATTCATGTAGTCAGTGGCGTATTTTTTACTACCACTTTTCTCAAATAGTTCTTTTACTTTTTCCATGTCTTCGCCTGTTAGGTTTTCATTTCCATAGTATTTAAGTAATTCATCTTTATATTCTGTATTTATTATATGTGAATATAGGATTGTTTGTTTGAATTCACTTACGTCTGATGTTGTTGATTTACCTATGTGTTTTTCATCACCATATATTCCAAGCAGGTCATCTTTTATTTGAAAGGCTATTCCTAGGTTTATTAATGTTTCTTCTAATTTTTCGATATTTTCTTTTTCTAGGCCAGCTAAGAGTGCTCCCATGCAGTATGGTCCTACTACTGAATACCATGCGGTTTTTAGTTTGTATATTTCCATTACACTATCTTCTAGGTTTTCGTTTCCATAAAATTCTTCATAGAATGGTAAAATTACGTCTATCATTTCTCCTTCACAAGTTTTTATGGCAACACTATTATAGTAGTTTAATACTTTTGCGAGGTTTTCATTATTTTGATAGTTTTTTGTGATTATTTGAAGGGCTAGATAAAACCCTAGGTCGCCTAGGCAAAGAGCCATGGAATCAGATACTTGCTTTCTTTTTTCTTCAAATGATTTTCCTTCTTTTATAGGACTTTCATATATTTTTTGATATTTGATTGGTATTGTATCTAATCCTCTTCTTTTGTCTGCTTTATCAATGATATCATCATGAATTAAAATTGATGTTTGAAATATTTCTAGGGCTAAGGCAAGGGGAAGATAGTTATCGTCTTTGTTTTTTATATTATACCCCATGGCAATTAGGGTTGCTCTTAAAAATTTTCCGCCTTGGTTGCTTGTTGTGAATTGGTTTAGGGCTTCGGTTAAGAATTTATTATTATAGCCTTTTGGAAATATTTCGTTATAGTCGTTCATTTTTTCTTCGCATTTTATTTTTATTTTGAAATAGTATTTTATAAATTCATACATTATTTCTTGTTTTTTTATTTCGGTATTTTCTTTTGTATAGAATGTTATTTTTTTGTCTTTGTTTTTCATTATCCAATTTAAAAATTCTTTTGAGTCTTTAAAGTTTATTATTTTTTCATTTTTATAATCTATATCTGTTATTATGTAATCGTTTTCTTTTAGTAATGTTTCTATTTCTTTCATACTGCACCTCTTTGATTAGATTATATCATTTTAAAATACTTTGTACAATTAAAAAATATATGATACAATGAATTAAACTAAGGAGTTGAGGAAAATGAATTTGATTGATTTTATTTTACATTGTAATAAATATATTGGAGATTTTATTGCGAATTATGGTAATTTTATTTATCCTGTTTTGTTTATTATTATATTTTGTGAGACGGGGCTTGTATTTTTACCATTTTTGCCCGGTGATTCTTTAATTTTTGCGGCTGGTGCTTTTGCGGCTATTGGTAAGATGAATGTATGGCTTTTGCTTGTTTTGATTATTGTTGCAGCTATTTTGGGAGATACGGCTAATTATGAAATAGGGCGTCATTTTGGTAAAAGAATATTAAATGGTAAGCATAGGCTAATTAAAAAGGAAAATTTAGATAAGGCTGAGGCTTTGGTTAAGAAGCATGGTGGTGTTGCGGTGTTTTTAGCTAGGTTTATGCCTATTATTAGAACTATTGTACCTTTTGTTGTTGGTATGGGTGAGTTACATTATCCTGAGTTTATTAAGTATAATGCTATTGGTGGTGTTATTTGGGTATCATTATTTTTAAGTATTGGTTATTTCTTTGGTAATATACCTGCTGTTAAGGAACATTTTACTTTAATTATTTTAGCTATTATATTCTTATCATTATTACCTATTTTGATTGCATTTATTAAAAGTAAATTATCTAAAAAAAATGACTAGTTGAAACCCTGTTTATGGGTTTTTTTACTAGTTTATTTTAAGGTTTTAGATGATTGATTTAATCCTACATAGTCATAGAATTCATCTAGAAAATATATTTGATTGTTTTTTCCATCTTCTACTTCGGCAAATAGGTATGCTTCGTCATTATCGATTATTGTTTTTATATTTTGATATTCTTGTAGCATTGTTTGTTTTTGTTTATCTGTAAGGTTTTGTGGAAATTCTATTACATATGCATTATAGGCCGCATTGTTAGGATTTAGGCTACATGCGTTAATGATTGTTATTATTCCTATTTGGGCTAGTCTTTTAATGTCGGCATTTATATTTCCAGAGTATTCGAAATTTAGGCTTTGAAACCAATCTGTGTTTAATATGTCTTTTTTGAAGGCATCATCGTGATAATTATCGTTTTTTAGTTCTGATGCATGGGCTAATTTCATTGTTCCAAATGGATGTGTTATACCTTCTTTATCAATAAATATTCCTTTGTGTTTTTTTATGTTCATATGTTCCCTCCTTTTGTATTATATCAGGTTGTATTAATTTGTTCAAATTAAAAGCTATTAGGTTTCCTAATAGCTTATTTTGTTCATGTACGTTCTTACTTGGGATGCCCATGTTGTTGATGCGGCATATTTTGGACCTATTTGTTCTGGCGTTGTTAATCCTTGTGATATATAGTTGTTGTATAGATTATTCATAAATGCTTCTATCCCTTCGTCTAGAGAATTGAAGGATTTATATGAACCACCATTACAACCAGGTGAGCCTTTCATACCTCCAACATTATTACACTGTTTTAATAGTGTTGAGCAAGTCCACTCACAACCTGTTTCGTGAAGCACGATGGCAACGGCTAGGTATGGATCTATTCCTAGGTTTGCGGCGTATTTTACGAATGTTTCACCTTTTCCAGTTAGGTCTGAGTTTAGTGAACGATTTATTTTTTCAACAAGTTCATCATAAGAAAGTGAAGTGTTTGATGTGTATGTTATATTATTTATTGCTTCTTCGGCTTTAGCTTTTTCTTGAGCTAATCTTTCTTCTTCTTGTTTCTTCCTTTCTTCTTCTTGTTTTTGTTTTTCCAATTCTAATGCTTTTTTACGCGCTGTTTTTATTTGCCTTAGTTCATCTACATTGATTTCAAATTTTACTTCATTTATGTTTGCATGTAATTTAGCATTGATTGGTTTTATTTCTAAGTTTTCAATGTTTGTATTTTCTTCAAATGTTATGTTATGTGTTAAATTTAACATTTGGGTTTTTTTAAGGCTATATGCCTTTACTGTGTTTGGCACTGAAAGTGCGGAAATGATTATGGCCACTATTAGGGCCTTAATCGATTGGTTTGTTTTCATATTCACCCTCTCCTGCTTAATTTGTAAAATCAGAAAACAGGCTTTATTCTAGCACATTTGGTATGTCTAGTCAAATTGAGGAGAATTGTTTATAGGCTTTTACCTTATTTTTCAAGGTTTTTCTCCTATTAATATAATATGCATTATTTTGTTTTTTATGCATTTATTTTACACTTTGAAGGTATGCGATATATATTGTTTGCTTTGTGTTATCATTTTTGGTACATGTTATCATTGTTAATGTTTGTTTTGATGTATCTCGGTATATTGTTACGTTACCGTCTTTAGTTTCATAATAAATATTATCTATTTTATATGTATATGTTTTTCCTTTGTATTCTACTTTAGCTATGTCACCTACTTCTAGTTGATATAGGTGCTTAAAGTAACTTATAGCGGCGCTTCCTGAGTGTGATACTAGTATTAAATTTCCGTTTGTTTCATCTGGGTAGTTTGAGGGGTCTAGTATAGTTATGTTTTTACTTACATCATTGTTTGGATTTCCTTTGTCATAGAATCCTTGTGCTAGATTTATTTTATCTATTTTTAATACTCCTAGATAATCATTGGTATTTTCTTGAGTTTCGTTTTTTGCTTCTTCTTTTGTTTCTTCTATATTTTGAGGGGTACTATCCTTTTTTTCTTTTTTTTCATAAAGTGAGATGCTTATTTTTTGGTATGCTTTGTCCTTTTTTTCTTTCAAATAACTACTAGATATTAAAAGTATACCAATTATTATGGCAATAAAAGCGATGATTACGATTGTTTTATTACTTAGTTTTGACATATTTTTCCTCTTTCTTTTTTTATAATTATATCATGGTTTTTTTTGATTGTCTATTTTTGCTTTAGCACTCATGTTTGACAAGTGCTAATGAGTGTGGTATATTTATTATGTAATCTTTTGAAGGTTATTTTTTCAGTGAGGAGGAATATTATGAATGAACAAAAGGCATATCAAGAAGGTTTAGAGAATGTTTTAGAAAAGTATGGCCGTGATATTACTGCTAGTGTTAAGGATGGAAAAGTTGATCCTGTTATTGGCCGTGATGATGAGATTAGAAGTATTTCACGTATTTTATCTCGTAAGACTAAGAATAATCCAGTTTTGATTGGTGAACCTGGTGTTGGTAAAACGGCTATTGTTGAGGGTCTTGCTCAAAGAATTGTTAAAGGAGATGTTCCTACTAGTTTAAAAGATAAGCGAATTTGGGAGCTTGATATGGGTGCTTTGATTGCGGGCGCTAAATATCGTGGTGAATTTGAGGATAGATTAAAAGCTGTTTTGAAGGAAGTTAAGAATTCTTCTGGAGAAATAATTATGTTTATTGATGAGATTCATATGATTGTTGGTGCAGGTGCTTTAGAAGGTGCTATGGATGCTGGTAATATGCTTAAACCAATGCTTGCACGTGGTGAAATTCATTGTATTGGAGCCACTACTTTAAATGAATATAGAAAATATATTGAAAAAGATGGAGCTTTAGAAAGACGTTTTCAAAAGGTTTTGGTTTCACAACCAACTGTTTTAGATACTATAACTATTTTAAGGGGATTGAAATCTCGTTTTGAGGTTTATCATGGTGTTACTATAAAGGATAAGGCTTTGGTTGCGGCTGCTAGTTTATCTGACAGATATATTACTGATAGGTTTTTACCCGATAAAGCTATTGACCTTGTTGATGAGGCATGTGCGACTATTAAGGTACAGTTAGAGTCTGTTCCTACTAGTTTGGATAGTTTAACTCGTAAGATTATGCAGTTAGAGGTGGAAAAGCAAGCTTTGAAGAAAGAAAAAGATGATATTTCTAAAAATAGGATTAAGGAAATTGATGATAAGCTTGGTGAGTTAAAGGCTAAAGAAAAGTCTCTTAGAGATTCTTGGGAAAGTGAGAAGGCTATTAATAATTCTATTAGTCATAAGAAAGAAGAAATTGAAAATGCTAATCGTGAGTTAGAGTATGCTGAGTCTAAATATGATTTAGAGACTGCAGCTAGGTTACGACATGGTGTTATTCCATCATTAGAAAAAGAGCTTGATAAGCTTAAAAAGGATAATAAAAATTCTATATTAAGTGATGTTGTTGATGATGAGTCTATTGCTGCTATTATTTCTAAATGGACTAATATTCCTATTAGTAAATTAGTTGGAACTGAAAAGGATAAGCTTTTACATTTAGAGGACAATTTAGGCAAAAGGGTTAAGGGTCAAGATAATGCTTTACATTTAGTTAGTGAGGCTATTATTAGAGCTAGAGCTGGTATTAAAGATCCTAATAGACCAATTGGTTCATTTATCTTTTTAGGTCCTACTGGTGTTGGTAAGACTGAGGTCGCTAAGGCTTTAGCTTATGAATTGTTTGATGATGAACGTCATATTGTTAGAATTGATATGAGTGAATATATGGAAGCTCATTCTGTTTCTAGGCTTATAGGTTCTCCTCCAGGATATGTTGGATATGATGATGGTGGTCAATTAACTGAAGCTGTTAGAAGAAATCCTTATAGTATTATTTTGTTTGATGAAATTGAAAAGGCTCATAAGGATGTATTTAATATATTACTTCAGATATTAGATGATGGCCGTGTTACTGATTCACAAGGTAGAACGGTTGATTTTAAGAATACTATTATTATTATGACTTCTAATTTAGGTAGTGAATATATATTGGAAGGTAATTCTGATAATGATATGATTATGAATGAATTAAGGAAAACATTTAAACCTGAGTTTATTAATCGTATTGATGAAATTGTTGTATTTAATTCTTTATCTAAAGATGTTGTTTATAAAATTTTGGATAAAATTATTAATGAAATTGAATATAGGCTTCGTGATAAGAAATTAAAAATTAATATTACTGATAAAGCTAAAAAGTATATTGTTGATAATTCTTATGATGAAAAATATGGGGCTAGACCTATTAAAAGATATGTAAGTAAAAACATTGAGAGTTTACTTGCTAAAGAGATAATTTCTGATAATATTAAGTTTAATTCAACTGTTAGTATTGATGTTAAAGATGATAAATTCGTTGTATGTTAAAAGGACTTTTTAAGGTCCTTTTATTTTAATCTTATATGTTTTTATTATATGCATAGAGAAAAATCTTTTTATTTCTTATAAATTCCATTAGAGTAACTAATATAATTAATTACTCTCTTTAGGATTTACAAAAATATTTTGTGTATGTTTTACATCATAGTTTTAACCTCAATTCACAGTGTATGGACTACTTGATGTTCCTTCTCCTGTTGATGTGATATCAGATGACAGATAGAGAACTGGAAATTTTGGACCTGGCACCATGGGATAACGGGCAGGATGATTACCCAAAACAGTTCCTATTAATCCATAATCCGATGAATACCAATATAAACCATAACCACTAGGTGTAATAAATTGTGAACCAATAATAATAGTAGATAACCAACTTGTTGTTTTACATGTACTATAATTACCTGCTCCATAACCATTGGCATATACTGTTCCACACAAACTTGTATTACTATTTGATTTTACATAATCACTTGCTGTCATTAAGCCAACTTTGCATTTCCATTTATATGCTTTCTCTTGAGTTATTGTATTTGAAAGGTTTGTTTCATCATATTTTGTTACTCCTGATATACTTGTTGAATAGCCTGGGTCAAACACTTTCCTTCCAATACTAACATTTTTGATTACTTTTAGCGTTCCATCTGACTCTACTGCTATTATTCTATATGTATCAAAGCCTAAGGTAATAGAATTACTTGGACTTGTTCCTTTAAATACATATCTACCTGTTTCTGTAGAATCTGAATATAAGCCATCTCCTGTGATTACAACTTTTGATTTTAAAGTATTGGCAGCTGGAGTAATAGAAGAAACAGTAACAGTTTTAGTTGTAGTATTTCCATACACATCAGTAGCTACTATAGTATATGTTCCGTTTTGTGTTGCCGTATATGTTGCTGTTCCATTAACAGTTAATTTAGATATTTTACTAGAATCATAAATTTCATATTTTAAATTTTGAAATTCTGATGCATAACCTGATGTTCCAGCAGTAATATTAATTTGCTTCCATAGATGCAGTTAATTTATCCCAAATAGGAACAGATGCATTTTCAGCCGTTCCTGTAGAAGTTCCAGAAGTATCATTAGTTATTTCAATATCCCAATTAGAAGTTACTGTAGAAGATGATTTAATTTCCAAATTAGACTGAAAAGCGGAATAACCCACTGCCATACAAATTAATATTAAAATCAAACTAAATATTATTATTTTTCTTTGTTTTTTTCCTCTATACATATAATCATCTTTAAAATATGACCATATAAATTACATTTATACGACCTTTTTTAGAAAAAAATTAAAATTTCTTATGTACAAATTTACTAATCATAAATACTTCAAAAACAATATATACTATTATATAAAGAAACATTAATATATCATTAAAAAATCCTAGTTCAAATGAATTAATAACATCGGGAACATTAGAAGGAATCATACTTAAGAAAGGAAAAGCAGTATCCTTAATAATGTTTAGTTTTAAATAAGTACATATTCTTAAAAATATATCAATCATAACTATTGAATATACAAAAGCATGAAAGTCTTTAAAAAATACTACTACTAAAACTAAAATCAAAATTAAAATAATTGTTGGAATTGTCATTTTACCACTCCTATCAAACTTTTATAATAACCAGTAAAATCATTTGAAGTATTATAAATACTAATTGTTAAAATACCATTATCATTAATACCTTTTAATTTATAATAATTACTTAAATCAAGTTTATACATATAAATATCATTATTTTTAGAATATACTTGAATAATAATATTATATTGATTATATAAAGATAAATCTATATCAGTATCATTTTCGTATAGACTAATAAAATTACTAAGTAAAACAGCATATTGTTTATAATTTGAACCATTAGTATAACTTAAATTGTTAGTTAAATTATTAATAAAACTAGGTGTAATTTTAAGTATTCCCATATCAAAATTACTAATCTTTGTTGCAGATGATTCATTAATTAAATAAACATTATTGCCATCAATAAAATACTTATTATTATCTAAAATAAACTCTTGATAATTATTATTAACATAACCAAATATAGTTTTAGAATTATCTTTATATGTATATTCATAATTACTACTAACTTTACTAACAGTTTTATTTGAACTACTCATACTACCGGTTTTAACAAAAATAGTTACAAAAACAATAAATATAAACCAAAATATTAAAGATATAATTGGTTTTAATTTAGGATCTTTTCTCATTTCCTTATATTTAATAAAATAAGGATTTTCTTTTAATTTCATTATTTCAAAATCTTTCCTTTTAAATTACCTTGATAACCATTAATAAAATCTTTAGCCATTACTCTTTTTTTACCTTCTAATTGAATTTCGGTAAGTACAACTTCACCATTACCGCATTTAACACCGATTCCATCATCATAAATAGTTGTAATTTGACCAGCAAATCCAAAGTCATACATTTCATCACTTCTTCTGCACTTCCATACTTTCATAATTTTACCATCAAATAAACAATAAGCTCCAGGATATGAATTTAAACCCCTAACTTGATTAATAATTTTTCTTTTAGTTTTACTAAAATCAATCTTTTCATCTTCTCTTTTAATGTTAAATCCATATGTGACTAAAGACTCATCTTGAGGTATTCTTTTATTAGTTTTATTTAGTATACTAGGAAGTGTTTCTAATAATAAATCACGACCCATTAAAGATAATTTATCATGTAAACTAGATGCGGTATCATCATCTAAAATTTCAACCTTCTTTTGGCTTATAATATCACCAGAATCCATAGTCTCAGCCATATACATAATACTAACTCCAGTTTCACTATATCCATCAATAATAGCATGATGAATAGGTGCACCACCTCTTAACTTAGGAAGAAGCGATGCATGAACATTAATACAACCTAATTTAGGAATTAATAAAAGTTCTAAAGGAAGAATTTGACCATAAGCACAAGTAATAATTAAATCAGGTTCTAATGCATTAATTTCTTGAAGTGCTTCACTAATTTTGTTAGGTTGCAGGCACAAAATATTGTTTTTTAAAGCAACTTCTTTTACTGGTGTATGTTTAATTAAACCACCTCTACCAACTGGTTTATCAGGCTGCGTGACTATAGCTCTTATTTTATAATTATTAATTAATCCTTCTAATACAGGAACACTAAAATCAGGGGTTCCCATAAATATAATAACTGGATCTTTTGTAATTTCAATCTTATCAAAATCCAAATATAACACCTACCTTCTTTAAATATTTTAGCACATTTTACTATATCTTCAAAGGATTTAAATCAATATCAACATTTATTTTTGTATAATGATTTTGAATAAATTTTAAATAAGATAAAATATCTTTAGTATTTTTAAATTTAATAATTATTTGGATATAATAAATATTATTGATTTTAGGAATAGAGCATGATGATGGACCTAGTATAATATTATCTAAGTTTTCTTTCAAATAATTAACAATTTTAACACCTTCATTAAAAAGTTCATCATAATTTTTACCACTAATTTTAATTAAACAAAGGTTATAGTAAGGGGGGTATTTTAAAATCTTTCTAATTTTCATCTCTTCATTATAAAATTTTTCATAATCATTTTCTTTAGCGCAAACTATGCTATAATGATCCATGTTAAATCCTTGAATAATAACTTCACCTTTTAACTTATCTCTTCCAGATCTACCAGCAACCTGAGATAAAAGTTCATAAGTTCTTTCACTACTTCTAAAATCGGGAATATTTAAAGAAGCATCACCATTAATAACGGCAACTAGTGTTACCTTTGGAAAGTTAAGTCCTTTTGCAATCATCTGCGTACCTACTAAAATGTTATATTCTTCATTTTGAAAAGATTTAATTATCTTCTCATGAGCTCCTTTTTTTCTTGTTGTATCAACATCCATTCTAACCACTTTAGTTCGAAACTCTTTATTAATCTCTTCTTCTAACCTTTCAGTTCCCATACCAAATTCATTAATATTTTTACTCTTACAATTAGGACATTCATGTAATTTATAAGAAGTATAATCACAATAATGACATTTCATAATATTATTTTTTTTATGATAAACAAGAGGTATATCACAATTAGGGCATTTATGAGTAAAACCACAATCATGACATGTAATTATTGTGCTGTAACCTCTTCTATTAAGTAAAATCAAAACCTGTTCGTTTTTATTTAATCTATCACGCACTTTTTCTTTTAACATATTAGAAAATAATCTATTACCACATTTAAACTCTTCTTTCATATCAACTAAATGAATTTCAGGTAAATTCTTATTAACCCTATTTTTCATAACAAGCAAATCATAAACTCCAATCTTAGCTCTAGTATAACTTTCAACAGAAGGGGTCGCACTGCCTAAAATAACTGGTATATTATATGTTTTTCCTCTTTTTAAAGCAATATCAATCGCATTATATCTAGGCTTATTTTCTTGTTTATACGTAGAAGAATGTTCTTCATCAATAATAATAATACCTAAATTAGTAAATGGTGCGAATATCGCACTTCTAGCCCCTATTACAATAGAAACTTCATTTCTTTCAATCTTTCTCCACTCATCATACTTCTCACCATTGCTAAGTCCACTGTGCAAAATGGCAACAACCTTACCAAATGTTTTTTTAAATATTTCGGTTACTTGAGGTGTTAAACTAATTTCTGGGACAAGTAAAATAGCTTGTTTATTTTCTTTCAATATTTTTTCAATTAATTTAATATAAACTAAAGTTTTACCACTACCCGTCACACCATGTAATAAATATGGTCTAAATTTATTTAAATAAATACTATCAATAACATTTTTTTGTTCTAAAGTTAAATCATATTGTTTTCTATCAATTTTAATATCATCGTCTAACCGATAAACTTCTTTTTTCTCTTCTTTTAAAAAGCCATTATTAATTAAAGTTTTAACGCTAGATGCAGATATTTTATTAGCTTCACTTTTTAAAACATCTTTATTTTCTTTAACATAATTAAACACTTTATTTTGACTATCTGTCTTAAAAACTCCATCTTTAATAACAGATAGCAATATTACATATTTTTTGTTAATATGTACCTTCCCTTTAGCTTTTAAAGCAGAAGGAAGCATAGTTTGATAAGACAAAGTTAAAGAAGATAAAGTCTTTTCACTTATATATTTACCAAGCTTCATCATTTCATCATTAATAACAGCCTTTTCATCTAATAAAGAAATAATATCCTTAATTTCATAATCTAAAGGAACATCATCATGAACATTCATAATAAAGCCTTCAATATTTCTCTTTCCAAAAGGAATCAGTGCCCTCATTCCAACTAATGGATGCATATTAGAAGGAACATTATAAGTAAAAGTTTTGTCCTTACAAGAGGAAACTTCAGTAAGTATATCTGCCTGCACACTAATCACCTTCCTTTATTCAATTATACATTTTAACATTTTTACAGGCAAGATAATATTTTAAAAAAACAAAGGAACAATTATTAAAGCACAAATTATCATAAATAAATCTGCAAGCAATCCTACCCATAAAGCATACTTTATTTTTTTTATGCCAACTGTACCAAAATAAAGCGTAATAATATAAATGGTAGTATCACTAGAACCTTGAATAACTGAAGATAAAATACTAATAAAGCTATCTGGTCCATTATTTTTATACATATCATTAATTAAAGCAAGTCCAAAACTACCTGATAATGGTCTCATAATAGCAATTGGTAAAACTTCAGCAGGAATTTTTATTATATTTAAAAAAGGGGTTAAAAAATCTACAAAATAATCTAAAAAAGTACTATTTAAAAATATATTAACGCCTAAAATCATTGCAAGCAAGGAAGGAAACATTGATATAACAATAGGCATTCCTTCTTTTGCTCCAGCAATAAAACTATCATAAACATTTATTTTTTTAAAACTACCATACAATATAACAAATAAAACAATAAAAGGTATAAAAAAACTAGAAATCATTTTTCTCTCCTTGAAAATAATTTATCAATAGTAAGACCAAAACATAAAGAAAGAAAACTAACAATAATACATGGAATTAAAATAGAAGTAGGATCATTACTTTTATAAAAAATTCTTAATGAAATTAAAGTTGTTGGAATTAAACAAAAACCACAAGTATTAATAACTAAAAATGTAATCATACTTTTACTTGCTGTATCTTTTTTTTCATTTAAATTCTGAAGTGATTCCATAGCTTTAAGACCAAAAGGCGTAGCCGCATTACCAAGGCCAAACATATTTGCGACAATATTAGAAGATATATAACTAAAAGATATATGACCTTTAGGAATATCAGGAAAAAGAATGTGTAATATAGGATAAATAAAATTTGATATTTTTTTAAGTAAACCAGAATCTAAAGCTATTTTCATAATACCAAGCCATAAAGAAATTAAAGGAAAAATTTGAAAAATAAGCTCCAATGCAACTTTACCAGAAGACAAAATTTGATCATTTAAAACATCAGTTTTACCCGAGAAAATTAAACTACTGCTTCCTAATACAATAAGTATAGTCCATAATTTATTTATCATTAAAGGCCATCCTTAATTTTTCCAAAAAATTTACCTTTTTTTCTCTTTTTTTAACATATATTCCATTACTACCAATTAATTCATCACCTAAATAAATCTTAGCTTCACCTACTTTATCAAATGATTTATAACTTCTTTTTTTATTAATTTCATATTTTATTTTTAATATATCTTTTTCACTTTCTATTAAAGGATAATCAAAATTATTTTTTAAATATAAAACATCATTTTTATAATAATTTTCATTTAGTATTTTTATATTACCCTTAGATAAAATTCTATATGATGTATATTCGTTAAAAGCCTCTTCATATAATTTTTTATGATCAAACCAATCATTACCATCATTTAATGTAACAACTGTTAAAGCAAGCCCATCTTTAAAAGCACTTGTAACTAATGTCCTTTTAGCTATTTTAGTATAACCAGTTTTACCACCTGTTGTATATTTATAACTTGATAAAAGTTTATTTTTATTATGCCATTTATATATATTTTTGTTTGTTCTTAAAGTATAATCTTTAGTACTAACAATCTTTTTAAACACTTTATTTTTCATCGCATAACTCATTAAAAGTGCCATGTCATATGCCGTTGACATATTACCTTTTTCTTCATCAAGACCACTAGGATTATTAAAAGTTGTATTTTTCATACCTAACTTTAAAGCTTTTTCATTCATTAATTTAACAAATTCATTGGTATCTTTACTAACAGCTGTAGAAATAGCTAAAGCCGCATCATTTCCACTTCTAAGCATAAGTCCATAAAGCAGGTCAATTAATTTCATTTTCTCACCTATTTGAATATATATTCCCGAACCATATGCTTTTAATATTTCACCACCAATAGTAACTTCTTTATTAATATCAGAGTTTTCAATAGCGATTATACAAGTCATAATCTTAGAAATAGAGGCAACACTTTGAACATCATGAATATTATCACCATATATTATTCTTTGACTATTCATATCCATTAAAATAGAAGAATGAGCTGTAGTAGAATAAGCATAAATTTTAAACGGTAAAAATAAAAATAAAATAAAAATTATTTTTTTCAATTAAATCACCTAAAAAATTATATACAAAAAAAAGGCAATTATGCCTTTTACGAATTATTTGTAATGTCAGATATTACTGTATCGTCTTTTACTCCATATAGTCCATTAATTTTACTTTCATCTTCTTCAGATAATTCTTGTAATTTCCAATTATTATTATCTTTTCTTAAATAAAAATTAATTGTATATGTTTCTGTTTTAGTTACATCTTTTAACATATTTAATCTATAGGTTGCGAATGTGTTAGTAGTTGTAAATTTATCCGCATTTTTTAATTTATATTCATTAGCTTCATTAACTGCATCCGCATAATTTCTAACAGTAACTTCAGCTGTTACTGTCGCATTTTTACCATCAATTTTCTCATCTTTAATTTTATAAGTTAAATCTTGATAATGTTTCTTCATAAATTCACGATAATTAGTTCTTTCTTCCTCAGTTAAATTAGTATCACTAATTAAAGTTGTATCTAAATCATTTATTACATCCTCATCATTTGTTTGATACTTATTAAGAAATGCCTCTACTTTTTTAGTTGGTGTATTTCCCATATTACCACAACCAGATATAAACATTATACAAATAAATAAATATAATATTTTTTTCATATTTTTCCTCCTCAGTAATATTTTGGAGGGAATTTAAAATATTATACATTTATTTTATATTATTTTTTAAAGCATTATTTATTTTTAAAAATAAATTTAAATTTTCAAGTTCTTCTTCAGTATATGTTAGTTTATAATTTTTTCCAAAACCTTTTTATATATGTGTTTTTTAAGCCTATTGACTTTGCTGATAAAAAATAATATAATTATAACCAGCGAAAGCAACGGTGTTTTAGAAAATTATAATGTGGTTATTCCCTAGAGGGGTTACTTGTTAGTTGCGAATGAGTATTAGTATAATTCACCCTATAATTATTTTAAAATAACCTTTCGCAGGATTTAAGTGAAAGGAGGAGACAAAATGGCAAGATATACTGGACCTACTTATAAGAAATCTAGACGTTTTGGTTTTTCAATTTTAGAAAGTGGTAAAGAATTAGCTAAAAGGCCTTATGCTCCTGGTCAACATGGTCAAGATCGTAAGAAAAAGTTATCTAATTATGGTATCCAACTTCAAGAAAAACAAAAAGTTAAGTTCATGTATGGTTTAAGTGAAAAACAAATGGAAAAAGCTTTTACTAAAGCTGTTAAAATGAAGGGTGTCAACGGTGAAAATTTACTTAAATTATTAGAATCTCGTTTAGACAATTTAGTTTATCGTGCAGGGTTTGCTACTACTAGAAAAGGTGCTAGACAACTTGTAAATCATGGACATGTTACTGTTAATGGTAAACGTGTTGATATTCCATCTTATCAGGTTAAAACTGGTGATGTTATTAGTTTAATGGAAAATGATAAAGAATTAAAAGTTGTTAGAGAATCTTTAGAAGCATTAAAAAATAGAGTTGAATTTGTTTCTTATGATGATAAGAAAATGGAAGCTACTTATGTTAGAATGCCAGAACGTAGTGAGTTAAATGCAGATATTGATGAAGCATTAATTATCGAATACTACAACAGATAGGATTAATTCCTATCTGTTTTTTAAAAAAAAATTGGCGTTACCCAATTTTTCCAATGAAATATTTTTTCTTTCCTCTTTTCAATACAATTATTTCCCCTTCAATGGCTTTTTTCTGTGATACTTTATATTCTTCACTATTTATTTTTTCTTCATTTATTGTAATACTTCCAGCATTTACAAATTCTCTAGCTTCTCTTTTGCTTTGACATATTTTGCTATTTACTAAAATGTCAACAATATTTTCTCCATCTTTACATTCAAATTTAGGGACATCTTTAAAGATTTTTTCTATTTCATTTTTAGTTAAATTATTAACACGACCAGTAAATAATACTTCACTCATTTGTTTTGCTTTGTCGGCTTCTTCTTTTCCGTGTAAGAATGTTATTACTTCTTTAGCCAATGTTTTTTGAGCTATTCTTTCTTCTGGTTTTTCCTTATGTTTTTTTTCTATTTCTTCAATTTCTTGTTTTGTTAAAAATGTAAATATTTTAAGATAATCAATTACTTTTTCATCATCACTATTAACTAGATATTGATATATTTCATAACTTGAGGTTTTATTTTTATCAAGCCAAAAAGCATTCCCTTCACTTTTGCCAAATTTTTTCCCATTTTTGTCTGTTACAAGTGGCATGGTAAATCCGTAAACTTCTTTACCTGTTTTTTTTCTAATTAAATCTATTCCTGCGGTAATGTTTCCCCATTGATCAGAGCCTGCACATTGCATTGTACAATTTTTTGTTTGATTTAAGTGTAAAAAATCTAATGCTTGCATTATCATATAAGAAAATTCTGTAAAAGTTATACCACTATCTAGTCTTCTTCTAATAATGTCTTTATCAAGCATATAATTTACGTTAAAGTATTTACCATAATCTCTTAAGAAATCAATGAAATTAATGTCTTTACACCAATCATAATTATTAACCACTTCAAATCCAAACAAATTTGTTACTTGTTTTTTTAATGCTTTGAAATTATTTTCAATTTCTTCAATACTTTTCATTGGCCTTTCTTCTGTAGGTCTAGGGTCCCCTATTCTTCCGGTTGCTCCTCCTATTAATAGTATTGGATGGTGTCCAGCTTTTTCTAATCTTTTACTTATTAGGAATGATGAAAGATGACCTAAATGGAGACTATCTGCGGTAGGATCTGTTCCAATGTAAAAGGTCATACCACCTTCATTTAATTTTTTTTCTAAATCTTCGCCAGCTTCATCTTTAATAAGCCCACGCCATTTTAATTCATCGTATAAATTCATAATTTAACCTCCATATTATTTATAATTTGTATGCTTTTACTAGTACCAATTCTGGTAGCACCTGCTTCAATTAAGTCTGTCATTTGTTTAAAGGTTTCAATGCCTCCACTAGCTTTTATTTCTAGTGGTTCTTTTTTATGTTTATTAATTAATTTAACATCTTCTAATGTTACTCCTCTTTTGGCAAATCCGGTATTAGTTTTGATGAAATTTACAAATGTTTCATTGCAAATTTCTGTCATTTTAATTATTTCTTCTTGTGTCAAAAGTGAAGTTTCAATAATTACTTTTAATGTTTTTCCATCAATATTATCTCTAACTTCTTCTATTTCTTCTTTTACATATTTATAATCTTGGTCTTTTAAGGCTCCCACATTTATAACCATATCAATTTCATCAGCACCGTTTTCTATTGCTTCAATTGCTTCATATGTTTTAACTTTCGGTGTTGTCATTCCTAGCGGGAAACCGACTGTACAGCAAACTCCAATGTTTGTGTTTTTTAAAAGGGTGGCTGCTAAAGGTACATAATATGGATTTACACAAACTGTTTCAAATTCATAGTCAATGGCTTCTTTGCATAGTTTTGTAATATCTTCTTCTTTAGCATCCATTTTTAAATTAGTGTGATCGATATATTTTCCAATTTCCATATAATTCCTCCTTAAAAAAATACTATGATTTATAAGGACGAGATTGCTCGCGGTACCACCTTATTTCATAGTATTAATATGCTCTTTTATCTGATAACGGTGATTAACCGATTTGACTCCAAATATGTAATTTACTATTTAAATCTTGGTTAGTTTTCATCAGCCACTAACTTTCTTGTTGCCGATTTAAATGCTACTATTATTTTTCCTCATCAATTAAGTTGATAATACCATATTTTCAGGTAATTGTAAACGATAATATGTTTATTTATTTACTGTTTGTGATATAACTTGTTTTTTTGATAAAACCCAATCGTAGTTTTCATTTATTATATTTGAATCACAGTATGAACATTTGCTTGAATTAACGTCTTCTAATGGTGCATTACAGTTTGGGCATTGATTTGATTTATTACTTATTCCTTTATTAAATGTCATGAAGTAGTTATATGTAACTTTATGTTTATCATTTCCTCTAACTGCTTTATTTGTTGAATCGACTATATAATCATAACATTCTACTTTCATATTTACTGATAGAGAAATTGTTTTTTTATTAATATCCATACCAACTATTTTGAAATCTAGTAATGAGAAATCTTTCATTATGTTGGTTTGTTTTTTTACTTTTAGTGTTGTTAATTGAGATTTATACATACTATATAATTCATCTGTGGCTAACTTTTGTATTGTATCATTATCAAAGTTCATCCATGCTGTTTGAATATTTGTATATATTTCATAGGTTTTATTTTTAAATTCTTCTTCATTGAAATCGGGTAATATTTGTTTTAATTTATTAAAATCATATAAATTTGTTGTTGGCATAGTTGATCGATTTATTAAATCGGGATTTTTTAGTTTATCAACTATTATAATAACAATTACTATTAGAAATATAATTGTCATAAGCATAGAAGATAGAGAAGAATCACCTGAACTTGAACTACTTGATGAACTCCATGAATAATCATAAGAACTTGAAGAACTCCAAGATGATGATGAACCACTATCATAGCTTCCATCAAAACCAGAATCTGCTTGAGGATGATATTGTGGTAATAAAATCATTAAAAACGTGAATACAATTAATAATAAATTTCTTATTTTTTCTTTCATATTTTCATCTAATTTTCTAGTGAAGATAAAATCCAATTTTTATCTTCTAAGTTATAGATTGTTCCACAATATGGACATTTTCCATTTAGGTTTACATCAATGGAAGCTCCACAGCCTGGGCATCTATTTACTGTTTGTGATTGTTTGAAATTTATTTTTTTAGTAAATACTAAGTGATTGTTTTTTTGCACTCTTGTTTCCATATTACCACTTTTATAGTTTCCATTGCTATCTATTAGATAGTCTAAATATCTTGATACAATGTTTACTTCTATTATCATTGTATTATTATCAATATGATAATTTAATATATCAGTTTGAGCAACGTTAATTTCATCATACATTTGAATTAAATTTTGTTCATTTAAGATGTTTACTTTTTGGATTAATTTATTGTATAGATTATCTGAAACAAAATGTTTTATGTTTTCAAGTTCTTTGGTAACTATAGCTAGATGAACTTGCACGAAAATATTATTTACGTATGTTATAAATTTACTTTCGGTAAATTCACTATTGTATTTTAGTATTTCATTCATTCGGCTTTTGTTCCACAATTACTACAAAATGGGCCTTTTAGTTGAGCTCCACAGTTTGAACAAAATTTACTATTTTCTTGATTATTTTGATTAACGGTGCCCATTACTGTTGCTCCTGCTTGGTTAGCCATTGACATTCCCATAAATCCAGTTATTGAGCCATTAGAGTTTTCGGCAGCTTGTGTTAGAGCTTCTGCTGATGCGGATGCCATTAAACCTGATTGCATAGTTGAATCTGAGAATATTTTAGCATCGTCAATTCTTGATACTCTTTTCATTGATTCTTCTGTTAGATTAATATCAGCCATGGCAACATCTGTAATTATTAATCCATATTGCTGTTTCCATGAATCATTTAGGCATACATTCATTTCATCAGAAATATCGCTTCCATAAAGTCCCATATCACCAAATGATACTTTTTTGTTTCTCATTACATTTGAGATTGCATATGTTACTTTTTCTATGAATTTTGTTTTTAATTGATCACCAACTACTTCTTCGTAGGTAATTGTGTCTTTGGGATTAGTTCCAATTACACTTGCGACTAATTTAGCTGGATCTTGTACTTTAAAAGCATATTCTCCAAAGAATGTAACTTCTAGAATCCCATATTTTTCATCTGTTATTTTTTTTGGTTGGGGACTACCAAATTTGTTTCCGGTTATTACTTTTGTATTAACGTAGTATACTCTTTGATCATGTGCGGGCTGAGAACCATATGTGATTCGTCTACCAATTGTTTTGATTGTTTCTCCTATTCCTTTAAAGAATCCACCATCAAATACTGTTGGTTCAGTGCTTTGCTCATATGTGTAGGTTCCTGGTTCAGCTGAGAAGTCAGCTATGGCACCATTATCGATAATCATCATTGCCATTCCTTCTGGAACTACTATTTGACTGCCTTTTGTGATTATTTCATCACTTGGATTTCTATTTCCATCTCCATGTTTCACAAATCCTTTTTGAATTAGTACGTTGTTTTCGATTTGTGGGCAGATAATGTATTCTTTAAATTGGTCTCCTAGTCCAGATGATATTGAACTAGCTGTGGCTTTTAATAAACCCATAATTTCACCTTCCTTATTTTAATAATATAATTTTGCAATAAAAAAGTAAAGACTTATTTAACCTTTACTTTTTCTTTTTTTGATTTGATGTAACCTGTTAATAAAGTTAAACCACCAAATACAATTAATATGCCTACTAAGATTACAACATCTCTTGTTATTATTGTACTGTCTATATTTACAAATGATTCACGAAGTAATTCTATTGAATAATGCATTGGCATGAATGGATAGATTGCTTGATAGAATGCTGGTTCTGTTTCAACTGGGAATGTTCCACCTGAAGCAGCTAATTGTAATACTAGAAGTACAACTGCTAGGAATTTACCAACATCTTTAAAGTTAATGAATAAGAATAAGATGATTGATAGGAATGATACCGAGATTAATATACAACTTATGTAGTATAAGAATATATTTGTTACGGTAAATCCCATTGCTGATTTTAAGATGAATCCTAAAATTAATGCTTGTAATATACCAATACCATTATAAACTAATAGTCTAAGTGGTCTATTTGTAGTGTTTCTTCCTAATAATTTAAATCTTCCATCCGGGTCATAATATAGACCGATTAAGATTAATATTCCACCAATCCATAGTGATAATGACATGAAGTATGGAGCAAAGAATGTACCATATTGATCTACTTTACCATAATCTTTTTCATTTATTTTTACTGAATTTGCAGCATATTCATCTAGGCCATCTAGTTGTTTTAATTCGTTTTCTGTTTCTGTAATTTTATTTGAAACTTGTGTTTTAGCACTATTAACTCCACTATTTAATTGACTAGTACCTGCTTTTAGTGTTGATACTGATGAGTCTAATGTGTTTATTCCACTGCTTATTTTAGCAGAGTTTGTGGCTAGAGTGTTTGCTCCTTCTTTTAATTTAGTAATACCACTATATACTGTAGATGATCCGTTTTTAAGTTTTAAAATACTTTCATCTAAGGTATTTAATCCTTGTGTTAAAGCTGATATACCTGATAGGTTGTTTGCGAGATTATTGATTCCTGCATCTACGGCAGCTTGACCGTCAAGTAAATTATTTGTTCCTGATTTTAATTTTTGAATTCCTGTTGTTCCTTTATCATCAGCAGTAGTATAGGCTTTGGCAACTTGGCATAAGCTTTCATTTGGAAGTTGACCAGCGTCACACATTGCTGCTAAGGCAGTATATACTTGGTTAGTGTTATCCATAAATGAATTTATTTGTTCTTTGTATTTTTTTTCAGTTAACTCTTTTGTGATTTGATTACTACCTGCTTTTATTTGAGTTACGCCATTTTGTAAATTTGTCATGCTTTGAGTTACTTGTGGTAATAATGTGTTATGAACGCTATCGTATAGTGTATTAATACCATCATCTAATGTTTTATAATTAGTATTTAATGTATTAAGTCCAGATGTTAATTCATTAATACCACCATCAAAGGCTTTATAACTTGTGTTTAGTGTTACTGTACCATTTTTTAATTGATCAGCTCCACTATTTAATTTATCTGTTCCTTCACTGATTGTTGTAAGTCCACTTTCAATTTGTTTTGTTTGTTCTGGGACTTTATTTAAGTTATCAGTTAAAGTATTTACAACTTGTTTTGTTACTTCTGAACGAAGTTGTGCTTGAACTTTTGTCATAGCACTATTGATTATTTGTGAAGCTAGGTAACTTGTTTTTTTGTTTGGTGAATAAGTGATTGTAGCTTCATGACGTTCTTGTGTTGAGGCTTTTGTGAATGATTCAGTAAAATCACTAGGTATAGTAATTACTGCATAATATTTTTTATTTAGTAATCCTTTTTCTGCCTTCTTTTTAGATACTACGTCAAATTTAAAGGTTGCAGCATCTGTTAGTTGGTCTATAAGTTCTGTACCTTTACAATCTTTTTCACATTTGTCTTCATTGACTAAAGCTACTGGAATGCCTTCTAAGTTTCCGTATGGATCCCAGAAACCACCAAGATAGACAATACTATAGATAAGTGGCAAAATCAAAACACCTAATATTACGGCCACTTTCATTATTTTTGTTTTTTTATCTTGCATTTTTTCTCCCCCCTAATTAAATAAACCATATTTTAAGAATTGCATTAAACTATCTGTTACTTCACTTTTATCTATTGGTTTATCCCATTCGAATATTAAGGCAACATATATTTTATAAATTAGAAAAGATGTTAATTCTGTATTACACTGTTTTACGTTTTTTTCTTCAATTGCTTTTTCTAAAAGGTTTTTTATTTCATTGATAATTGTTTCGTTGACTTTATCTACACATTCTTTTGCAACACTAGAAGGTAAGTTTTTTGCTTCTTCATTGAAAAAATGAAGTAGTTTTTCTTCTTTACGATATTCTAGTAAAGTAGATATTATTTTGTGTATTTTTAAATCAAATGATAAATTTTCTTTTTCGATTTGTTCTATAATACTTTTCATTTTAATTAATTCTTCTTTTAGAAAGTATTTTATTAAGTCATCTTTATCTTTGAAGTAAGTATATATTGTTTTTTTTGTAACGTTTGATTTTTTTGCAATTTCGTCCATGGTTACTTTTTTATAACCATATGTTTGAAATAGTTCGCGGGCAGCATTTACAACATCTTCTTTTTTATTCATATATATTTCCCTTTCTAAGTAAACTGGTATACCAATTTGGTATACTCGTATAGTATATGACTTTGTTCTTTATTTGTCAACATTTTTCGATAATTTTTATGTGCTTTTTATAATTTTTTACTAATTCTGTGACAAATATGGAGGGATTATCTTTTTTTACAAGTAAAATTACGTTTGTTTTTGTTCTTGTTAGGGCGACATAGAATAGTCTTCTTTCTTCTGCATATGGAAATTTATCTATGTTTGAAGTTACATACATTAAATATTCGCTTGGTATTATTTTACTGGGAAAGCCATCTATTTTATTTTCTAGGTTTATTAATATTATTTGATTTTGTTCTAATCCTTTGGAGGAATGTATTGTCATGAATTTCATGTTTTTTGGTATGTATGGTAGGTTATTTATATCTTTGTTGTTTCGTCCTAATATGTATGCCTTTCCTTTTATGCTTTTTGTTATTTCATTCCATATTTCATTTATGTTTTTATAGTAATATATAGTAATAGGTTTAGGTAGTTTTTTGTTTGATTTAACACATTTTTTTATTTGATATGGATTTTGTTTTATAAATTTTGAAGATACTTTTAATAGTTCATTTGAGTTTCTATATGAATATTTTAATTTTATTGTTTTTGCTTTTTTGAAGTATTTTTTAAAGTTTGTGAATATTTCTAGGTTACTTCCAGTGAACTGATATATTGATTGCCAGTCATCGCCTACAGCTATTAGTTTGGCATTTGTTTTATTTTGAATTTCTTTTATTAGTTCGCATTTGTTTAATGATGTGTCTTGATATTCGTCAATTATTATATATTTATATGGATATATTTCTTCTTTTTTTATTATTTTTGTGGCATGGTTTATCATGTCGTGGAAATCAATTTGATGTGATGATGATAAATAATCATTGTAATGAATATATATTTTTTTGATTAATTTTAAAAATTCTTTGTGTCTTTTTTGTTTTCTATAGTTGTTTTGTTTTTTATTTATATCTTGAAATTGTTGAAAGTTTTTTATTGTATAATTATTACTTTTGAATAAATTTATGAATGTTATAATGGTGTTTATTATGTATTTTTTATAAATTGTTTGTTTTAGTATGTTATTTTTTAGTATTTTGCTTTCACCTTTTCCAAATTCTATAAATGGTGCATTTATTAATATACTTAAATTGTTATATGAGTCAATGTGACTTTCGACGATGTTTTTTAATACGTCTTCTTTTACTATATTTTTTTTAGATGCTTGTTTGATTATTTTATTTCCAAGGCTATGAAATGTTTGAACATCTATGTTAATGTTTTCTTTTTTTAATTTTTCTTTTAGATTTAATGATGCGGCTTTTGTGAAGCTTATGCATAATATTTCTTCTGGTTTTATTTCATTTTTTGTAAGGTGGATTATTTTTTGTATTATTGTGAATGTTTTACCACTTCCGGCTGGAGCTATTACAAGTAGGTTTTTTGAGTTGTTTTTTATTACTTTTTTTTGATATTTATCTAGTTTTATTTTTTCCATTTTTTCCCCCTCATAATAAACATACGATTTTTTGTTTAATTTTCCTTTTTTCTTTGAATGATTTTTCAAAGACGGATGCGTTTTAGTTATTTGTTTTAGACATGAAAGCAACTAAATTTTCTATGGAAGATTTTTTTAGTTCGCAAGACGGATGTACATAAAGTTTGAGTGTTATTTCGATTGATGCATGTCCAAGTACTTCACTTAATGTTTTTACGTCCATTTTTGATTCAATTGCTCTTGTTGAAAAGGTGTGTCTTGTTGTATGAAATTTATTTTTTGCAATTCCACATGAATTTAATAATCTATGATAAAAACGTTGAAATAATCTAGGATCATACATTTTTTCACTATTGGTCAAAAGATAATTTTTATCATTTCCTTTAAATTTTAATAAATATTGAATTAAAAAGTTTGGAATTGGTACTGTTCTGTTAGAAGTATTACTTTTTGGACTACTAGCAATTAAAATTGTTTTTTTTGTTGCATTTTTATTTGAATTTTTTATTCTTTCTATTGTTCTTTTGACGGTTAAGCAATTATTATTAAAATCAATATCACTCCATTTTAAACCACTTATTTCTCCTAATCTAAGACCAGTATATAAACATAAAAGTAAGCATATCTTTCTAATATTTAAATTAGTTGTTAGTTTTCTTTCCAATATTATTTGTTGCTTTTTTGATAATATAAATATAGGTGTTTTTCTATTTTTAAATTTGATTTCTTTTAAATTTAAATATTTATTTATATATCCATTATCATAAGCATAATTAATTGTTGCTTTTATTATATACATCAGTTTTATTTGCGTTGAAATAGCCATTCCTTTTTTTTTAAAATTTTTAAAAAGATTTTCTATATTTTCTTTAGTTAATTTTGATATTTTTATATGCCCTAAATTTTTATTAATATGATTTGATATCATATTTTGATAATTAAATTTTGATTGTTTCTTTATTTCTGTTTTGGTTTTTAACCACATTTCTGTTAATTCATTAAATGTATAATTCATTTTATCTTTCTTCTTTCTATTTATATTTTTTATTATGTTTTTTGTTTACACAAAAAAACTTTCCTAATGTGGAAAGTTATTTTTCATTTAGTTTATCAATCAATTGTTTTTTAGTTAATTTTTTATAATCTTTTATTCCTTCTTCATGAGCTATATCTTGAAGATCTTCTAGGGATAAATCTTCTAATTTAGCTACTTTTATTTCAGGCTTTTTTTCACTTTTTTTAATTTCTTCAGTTGGTTTTTCATCTTCATCTGGCATTTTACCATTTTTAACTAAATATTCGATTTGTTCTTTTGTGATTGTTTCGTGTTCTAACAATGTTTCAGCGATTAATTTTAATAAATCCATATTTTCACTAATTATTTTCTTAGTTATTTCATATTGTTTCATAATTATTTTATGAACTTCCTCATCAATTTGTTTTGCGACTTCATGTGAGAAGTTTTGAGCTTTATTATAATCTCTTCCTAAGAATACGCTTGATTGTTGTTCTTCAAATTGAATTGGTCCTAGATCACTCATTCCATATTCAGTAACCATGGCACGTGCTATTTTTGTTGCTTTTTCAAAATCATTTTGAGCTCCTGTTGTTACTTCTTTGAACATTATTTCTTCGGCAACACGTCCACCTAAGAAACCACTAATTGAATCTAATAAGTCATTTTTAGTTCTTAAGTATGTTTCTTCTTTTGGTAACATTAGATTATATCCACCAGCTTGTCCTCTTGGAATAATTGTTATTTTTTGAACGTCGTTTGCTCCATCTAATTTAATACCGACAACGGCATGTCCGGCTTCATGATATGCGACTGTGCGTTTTTCTTTATCTGTATATTTATGACTTTTTTTAGCTGGTCCCATTAGAACTCTGTCATGAGCTTCATCAATTTCAGCCATTGTTATTGTTTTTTTATTACGACGTACTGCAAGTAGAGCAGCTTCGTTTAATAGATTTTCTAGATCGGCACCACTAAATCCAACTGTACGTTTTGCGATGTTTGAAAGTGTTACATTTGGGGCGAATGTTTTGCCTTTAGCATGAACACTTAGAATTTCTTCTCTTCCTTTTGCATCAGGGTAGTTAACTGTTACTTGTCTATCGAAACGTCCTGGTCTTAATAAAGCTGGGTCTAATACGTCTGGTCTATTTGTTGCGGCGATGATAATGATTCCTTCATTTGCACCAAATCCATCCATTTCAGTTAGTAATTGGTTTAATGTTTGTTCTCTTTCATCGTGTCCGCCACCAAGTCCAGCTCCTCTTTGGCGACCTACGGCATCTATTTCATCGATGAATACTAGACAAGGAGCACTTTGTTTTGCTTGTTTAAACATATCTCTTACACGAGAGGCTCCAACACCTACGAATAATTCAACAAATTCTGAACCACTTATAAAGTAAAATGGTACATTTGCTTCGCCGGCTACGGCTTTTGCTAGTAGGGTTTTACCTGTTCCTGGAGGGCCTACTAATAAGACACCTTTTGGAATTCTTGCTCCCATTTTTTGAAATTTTTTAGGGGCTTTTAAGAAGTCGATTAATTCTGACATTTCTTCTTTTTCTTCATCGAGTCCAGCTACGTCTTTGAAGGTTACTTTTGTTTCTCCTCCACTTAGACGTGCTTTTGAACGACCGAAGTCCATTGATTTATTTCCTGTTCCCATTTGTCTTGTAATGAAGTAGAATGCTGATCCTACAATAATTACCATTGGTAATACGTTTACTACAAATAGTAAAAATGGGCTTGAGCTTGGATCTGTTTGGGTTGTTAATTTAAATCCAGCTTTTTCTTCAGCGTTTAATAGTTTTACCATTGTTTCATTGGTAAGTGGCATATTAAAAGCGAATGTTTCATTTGAACTATAATCTTTTAACTTGCCTTTTATTGTGTATACGCTTGACTGGCTATTTGGCACTACAACTATTGATTGTACTTCTTTTTTACTAACGGCTTTCATGAATTCACCGTAAGTCATTTCATTTACTTTTGTATTCATTGTGCCTACTAGCACATACATACAAAATAAGAAAAGTGCTAGAAATACATAAGGAATCATTCCTCTTTTTACAACTTTTTTATTCATTAAAAACTTCCTTTCTAAAGATACCTAATTATTATATCATAGTTTTCGCTATTTGATTTATCAAATTTGCTTTTTTTTAAGCCGGGAAGCCAAATAATTTGGCCTTTACTGTCAGTTAAAACTGGCCATGTGTTTCTTTTTTCTTGTGGTATTTTTTCGTTTATGAAAATGTCTTTTAGTTTTTTTTGCTTGTTTAAGCCTTTTAATGTTATTTTATCTCCATTTTGTTTTGTTCTAATGTGAAGTGGCATTTCTATTTCTTTTGTATTTAGCTTTGTTATAAAATTTGAAGTGTCATTTGTGTTTTTTATTATTTCTATTTTGTGGTTTGATGGTAAAATTACTTTATCTTTTAAAATATAGTTATATGTTTTTTCTTTTTTTTCTTCTTTTATAAAGGCTTTTGCATATTGTTTTTGAAATATCTTTTTATTGGGCAAGTATATTTTTTGATTTGGTTTTGATGAGGCTGATATTTTTAATATTTGATTTATGTGTTTATCTGTTATTTTTGTTATATCGCTTTGATATTCATCATTTAAAATATAGTTTATTATTTTTTTTTGTATTAATGGGTCTTCTTTTTTTAATTTATCTATATTTAATACTTTATTTTTATAAATTTCCTTTATCTTTTTTTCTATTAGTTTTTGAAAATAGTTTTCTGTTTCATTTATTTTTTCATTAAATTTTAAAAATTTTAAATGAACATTTTTATTTTCCTTTTTTAAATGTGGAAGGATGTATTTTCTCATTCTATTTCTTGTATAGTCATCTGTTTCGTTTGTTTTATCTACCGCATATGGTATTTTGTTTTCTTTTACGTAATTTAATATTTCTTCTTTTGTTTTTATGATTAATGGGCGATATATTTTGTAGCCTGTTTTTTCGGTTAATTTTTGGAATCCAGCATATCCTTTTAGACTTGAGCCTCTAATTAATCTCATTAATATTGTTTCGGTTAGGTCATCTCCGTGATGAGCTGTTAATAAATATGATGCTTTATGTTTTTTTATTAGTGTTTCGAAGAATTGGTATCTTTTTTTTCTTGCATAATTTTCGGTGTTTCCTTTGTAGTCTTTTATTTCCATATATTCAAATGGTATTTTGTTTACTTTACAGAAGTTTTTTACCATTTGAGCTTCTTTTTCACTTTCTTTTCTTAATTTGTGATTAACATGAGCACATATTACTTTTATGTTTTGATTTATAAATAGTGATAATAAAGCCATGGAATCTGGTCCACCAGAGCAAGCTACTACTATTGTTTCATTTTCTTTTATTTGGTTTTTTATATCTTTTAATATGTCATTCATTATTATCACCCCATTTTATTGGGTTCATACCGTTTTTAATTAAAAAGTTGTTTGTTTTAGAAAATGGTTTACTTCCAAAGAAACCTCGATATGCGGATAGTGGGGATGGATGTGGTGATTCTATGATGTAGTGATTTTTGTTAGTTATTAATGTTTTTTTACTTCTGGCATATCCCCCCCATAAGATAAATACTATTGGTTTTTCTCTTTCATTTAATAATTTTATCAATTCATCTGTGAATGTTTCCCAACCTTTATCTTTGTGGGCAAGTGGGGTATCTTTAACAACTGTCATTATTGAATTTAGTAAAAACACTCCTTGTTTAGCCCAGTCAGTTAAGTTATTGTTTGTTCTTGTTATGTTTAAATCTGTTTTTAGTTCTTTAAAAATGTTATCTAATGATGGTGGCCTTTTTACATTTTTTTCTACTGAAAATGATAGTCCGTGAGCTTCATTGGGTCCATGGTATGGGTCTTGGCCTAAAATCACTACTTTTACTTCATCATAATCTGTGTATCTTAAGGCATTAAATATATTTTTATATTCTGGATATATTGTTTTTTTATTATATTCGTTTTTTACAAATACACCTAGTTTTTTGAAATATGGTTTTTCCATTTCATCTTTTAAGATTATATCCCATTTTTTATTAATCATATACATCATTCCTTGGGTAATATTGTATCATTTTTTTATTTTTTTATAAAGGTATTTTGTTTTGTTAATTTAAGATGGCATAGAACTAAAACTCTTTGCATTATCTAATGCACTCTTTGATATAATTTCAGTATATCCGTAAGTTTCATGGCTATTAAAAACTACTGCATAACCTTTTATTTCCATCTTTTCATCTTCAGTAGTTTCTGCCCTAAATTGCATATCTAATTTTCTAATTACCTTTTCTTTCATTTTTAACATATCCTTCCTTCAAAATAAAAACACTCTTTCAAGTGCTTTTATTCATCTTCATCTTCTTCTAATCCTGCAAAATCTTCTATGTCATCACATAGTTCAAATCCATATTCGTAAATATCATCTGTGTCAGTAATATTATTATCAACTATATAATCATACATTTTCTGCATATCTTCCTCTGTATCAAGTAAATGCATAACACCATCAATATTGTTCTCTGCATAATCAAAAGTATATTCTTTTAATTTCTTTCTTAATTTTTCTTCTATTTCACTCATCTTAGTATTTTCTCCTTTTTAAAATGTCAAAATCATCATAGTCATTATATCTAAAAAAATATTCTTTGTCATCTATAACTTGATTTGAGTTTCGGTTTTTTTCTAAATAACTATTAGATAAAGCAGTAAATCTTTTTAATTTCATCACATTAATTAGAAAAAATAATAAATTAATTATAAATATTCATTTTAAAACACGCCAATTTAGAACATGTCACCATGTTCTTTTTTTCATAGATAAAATTAGATTATATGTTATTCCAATATTAACTTAAACTGTAGTTGCCCTTTATTTTTATCTTTTTTAGTATACCAATCTCTAATTCCAGTTCTAGCATATTTTAATATTTCAACTATACCCGTTGCCATTGTTGATAGATATACTAAATACTCTTTTTTTAGGGAGTTTGCTCTCTCAAGTATAATATTGCTATGAAAATTTTTATCTTTCTTTTCTACCAATATAGCAATATGCGTCATAGCCATTGTTAGAAATAAATTTAAATTATTCATAGATTCTAATGTTCTAAGCAAAGAGTTCTCCCAATTAAAGCTTTTCTTTGATTTAAAGTATTCTTCTATTCTCCATCTTAAAAAATATAATCTAACAATATGTTCAGCACTAGCTTTATCATTCACATCTAAGTTAGTTAATAGCATCATAGGAATACCATCACCACTTAATCCATGTATTGTAACCAAAGTTATATCTTTCTCCTTATATGTTGGTAATTTTACTTTTGTATAACTAATACTACATTCTTTATTTTCACCATGATATATAAGTTTAGTAACTATTTTTCCTTTTCTTTCCTTGGCTACCTTTTCTACTATTCTCTTTTTTTCCTTAAACAATAAGTGTCTATTTCCTTTTAATCTAGTCACAAATTTTATATCGTTCTTAATATCATTTATCAAAAACTCATTAGCGTCATAACCTCTATCTCTTACAAATATTGGTTTTTTATTATATTGCTTTAGTATAGATATTACTTGTTTCTCACCCAGTTTTGTTTCCTCGTTTTCACTTACAAAATTATCGCTTTCTGTTGAGTATATCTTACTATATAAACTTACTGGGGTTTTTGTTTTTTCCGTTAATGCTGCATATTCGCATACTTTGTAACCATTAACATATCTTTCAATTTGACTGCTTGCATCTCTAACAGTGCATAAATTTTCCAGTTTTTTACTATATTCTTTATTTATATCTGTATCATCATTAAGTACTATAACCGAATCCTCTGGTAAATATTTCATTATTTCCTTATAATAATTTTTTATTAGTATTTTTTTGTCTTCTATATCCAAATTATTTAAATTTGTTGATAGTCTATCTACCGTATTAGCAAGTTTTGTAGTATCTTTTTCCTTTAAACTAGATGCTATTTTAGTTAATTGACAATTTCTACTAGCCAATATGCCATATATCATGTCTTTTGTCATTTTCATTACTGGTTTTCGTACTTCTATTGATATTTTTTGTGAAAAATTTAAAATATCTCTTTTCGTTTGATATGTTTCTGTAGTATAATTAGTCATGTAAGCAACCTCCTAAGTTTTTGTTTAGTATATATAATTATAATACCAATAAAATTATATCAAATTTAGGTGTTGCTTACCCTATTTTAGAGCAAAAAAGTGAATTTGTAGAAAATACATATTCACTTTTTTATGTCAAGAATTATTTTTGCCGAAACTCAAAAAGAGAAAAGTTTTAATATTTCTCGTATTATTAAGGAAATCATTGTGTTATATAAAGAAGGAAAGTACTATATCCATACTGTGATAGTAATATGTTACATGTGAGTTTAATTTTAATAATCTAATTTTTTAGTTTAGAAACAATCTAAACCCACTTTCCTTATATATAAAAAAATGATTAGTCTATTAAACTAACCATTATCTAACTAATAAATAGCCTACATAGGAAAAATATAATATCAACATTACTATTCCTCTAGTTCTAGTGATCTTTTGGTCTTTTATTGCAAAGACATATACTAAGATACCTGCTATAACCATTACTATCATATCAATTAGAGAATTATAACTTATCGTTAAAGGATTAACTATTGAAGAAACACCTAAAATCATAAGAATATTAAAGATATTAGAACCAATTACATTTCCTATAGCAATATCATCTTCACCTTTCTTAGCAGCTACTACACTAGTTACTAATTCAGGAAGAGATGTTCCAACCGCTACTACTGTAAGGGCAATAACACTATCACTTATACCAATTATCTTAGCGATAGCAGTGGCACTATTAACAACTAACTCTCCACCACCCACTATAGCAATTAGTCCTATGATAATAAATAGTATCTCTTTAACTGTTACTTTCTCTTTAGATGTTTTTTCCTTCTTCATATTACCTTTGGCATCACCTAGTAATGAATACATATAAATTCCTAAGAAACATACAAGTAATAGACCATTCACTCTATTAATAGTACCCACTTTTCCATTTTCTATATAAGTACCAACACTAATTATAAATAAAGCAACATAAGATAAAAATAAGTAAACAAAGTCCCTCGTAACTAT
>CAVGWA010000008.1:0-48569 GCA_963632935.1 Oscillospiraceae bacterium | reverse complement strand
TCTTCTTCTTTTACTTAATTTAATTATATTTTATATATTTTATTCTATTTTACTGTTGTACTTTATAAGCTCTTACTGTTTAAACATTATCTTCGTTATATCCTTTTGTCTTATAATTATCACATTTTAAATATGGTTTATAGCTTATTTTAGTATTATTCTGTTTAAATACAACATATCCTTCACATTCTTTATTATCTTTGTCTAATATTTCATCTATATAATTTTCTTTCTTCAAAAGTGAATAAGTTAAAATCCAAGTCACCTTTTCATAACTATTTGTATAATAGTTATCATTCTGATATCTTTGAGCTGCAAGTGATAATTTATTAAGCATCTTTGAATATGAAGATACATTTGTTTCATATTTTGAAAATAATGGTTTAAAACTATCATTATAAATACCTAATATTATTGCGAAACATACAAGCATAATTGAAATTAATACTATGAAATTTTGTAATCCAAATCCATCATTGTTCATATTCTTTTGCCTTTCATTTTTTCAATATTGAATCTATATAATGTACCAGGTCTACCATTTTTTCTTGATGTTTTAAAGCCTGTATCAACAACTAAATTTTGAGAAACAAATTTTTTATGAAAATTACGTCTATCAATTTTCTTTTCTGAGACACTTTCATAAAAATTTTGTAATTCAGGTAAGGTAAAATCACTTGGAAAAAAATCAAGTAAAATGTCATCATAATTACTTATAATTTTTCTTTTAATATCATTAGTAACTTCTTCAATAATAAAAGCATGATCAAAGCCCATTTTTGGTAATGCATCTATTGCAAACCAAGAATTATTTTTTTCGTTTTGTTTAATTTCAGTCAATTGTTTATCTGTTATAGCAACGTAACTTACACCAATGACTCTTTTGTTTGAATTTCTATTGATATCGCTAAATATTTTATTTTGATAAATTTTTCCTTTATTTAGTCCAGTCATATTTTTATATATTTCTAAGACATTTTCTTCTATTGTTGTTTTATTATTTAGAAAGTTACTAGGTAATATCCAGTGGCCTTTATATGGTTCTTCCTCTTTCTTTTGTAAATAAATTTTTAATTTCCCTTCATCAGAAGCATAAATAATTAACAATGTTTCTATTATATTAGAATAAGATTTTTCCATAAATCCTCCTTTGTGTGAAAATTTACGCATTATTATATACATTCATCGGCTGATTGTCAATTTTTAATATTTAATTGAACCAACATGCATCCACGATTATTATATGGACTTTTAAACGTTAATACACGTTTATTAATTTTTAAAGTATCTATTGTTGTTTTCCTTATTATCCCACTGCCTATTCCATGAACTATTACTATTATTTCATTATGCATTTTAATATTATCATTTACGAAGTCATTAATAGCAACTTTGGCCATATCACGATTAAATCCGTGCAAATCCAATTTTGGCAATTTATCAATAAATATAATTTCATCAATTTTCATATCACACACCACCCATAATTTTAACCATTTCATTATATCATATCAATTGGTCAAAATTAAAAATAAATTTCGTTCTTATTTTTTTGTTTCAAATTGCTAATATAATTTTTAACAAATTATACAAAAACAGAGCCAAAAGTGCTCTGTTTATAAAGTTTTATTTTTATTAAGTGAACTTAAAAGTGCATTTTGTTTATCGTAAAGATTATTCATTAATGACTCCTTTAAATCTGGATTACAATATAATTCAGCAAATTCCATTTGAGAAGAAATAAGTCCATTTGCAATATTTCCTAATTCTTGTAAAACATCTTCTAATTGTTGATTTGAAGAAGTTTCTTGCATTTGAAGATAAATAGTACTCATCATATTTTCTACTGTACTATAGTTTAAATTCATTTTTTCATAAATCATTCCAAAGTTTTCCATAAACTTTCCTATTTTTTTATTCTTCAATGGTTGCTTGAGCAGCCGCCAATATAGCCGCTGGAACTCTATATGGTGAGCAGGAAACATAATCAATTCCTATTTTGTGAAAGAATTTTATACTTTCTGTATCTCCACCATGTTCTCCACAAACACCTAATTCTATTTTTTTGTTTGAAAGTCTTGCTAATTTATTACCAACCATCATTAATTTTCCAACACCATTTTTATCAATTGTTTTAAATGGATCAAATGCTAATATTTGTTTGTTATAGTAATCATTTATAAAAGCACCAGCATCATCTCTTGAAAAACCAAATGTCATCTGTGTTAAATCATTAGTTCCATAGCTAAAGAAATCAGATTGTTTTGCTATTTCATCAGCATTTATAACACCTCTTGGAACTTCCATCATTGTACCCAATTTATATTTAATATTATATTTTGATGCTTCATTTACAATTATATTTTTTAAATATTCAAATTCTTTTAAATCCCCAACAAGTGGAATCATAATTTCTACATTTGTATCTATGCCTTGTTTATTAACTTCCTCCATAGCTTTAAATATAGCTTTTGTTTGCATTAAAGCAATTTCAGGATAAACAATTAATAATCTACATCCACGCAAACCCATCATTGGATTAAATTCCTTTAAAGAATTTATTTTTTCATTTAATTCCTTTTCAGTTATATTCAAACTACTTGCAAGTTGCTTTACCTCGGCATTTGTTTTAGGTAAAAATTCATGTAATGGTGGGTCCAAATATCTTATCGTTAAAACTTTTCCATTAACCGTTTTAAATAATTCAGTAAAATCTCTCATTTGTAATTTTAATAAAGTTTTTAAAGCTTCATTTCTTTCTTTTTCATCTAAAGCTACTATCATTTTACGAATAGCAAAGATTTTATCTTTTTCAAAAAACATGTGCTCAGTTCTGCATAGACCTATACCTTCTGCTCCAAATTTTAAAGCTACACTTGCATCTTTAGCTGTATCAGCATTTGCTTTAACACCTAATTTTTTATATTCTTTTGCCCACTTTAACATAGTAACAAAATTTTCTGAAATAACTGCTTGTTTTGTTTCAACAATGCCGTCATATACATATCCTTCTGTTCCATCCAAAGATAGATACATGCCTTTTTTAAGCACCTTACCTCCTGCAATTAGTTCTTCTTTTGCCTCATCGATAACAACATTTTCACATCCACTAATACAGCATTTGCCAATACCACGAGCTACTACAGCTGCATGAGATGTCATACCACCTCTTACAGTCATTATTCCAACAGCATATTTCATGGCTTCAATATCTTCTGGTGAAGTTTCATTTCTTACTAATATAGTAGGAACATTTTCTTTTGACTTTTGTATAACTTCATCTACAGTAAAACAAATTTGTCCTGAAACAGCTCCAGGAGAAGCTGGCAATCCTTTTAATAAAGGTTTTTTTGTTTTTAAGGCATTTGAATCAAATGTTTTATGAAGCATACTATTTAAATCATTAGGATTTAATTTCATTAAAGCTTCTTTTTTAGTTATTAGTTTTTCTTTAGCCATATCAACTGCGATATTTAAACTAGCAATTCCCGTTCTTTTACCATTTCTAGTTTGAAGCATATAAAGTTTACCATCTTCAACAGTAAATTCCATATCTTGCATATCCTTATAATGTTTTTCTAATTTTTTACTTATTTTATATAATTCATCATATATTTTTTTATTATCTTTTTTCAAATTATCAATAGAAATTGGTGTTCTAACACCAGCTACAATGTCTTCTCCTTGTGCTTTAGTCAAATATTCTCCATACAAAACATTTTCACCAGTAGCAGGATTTCTTGAAAAAAGAACACCAGTTAAAGAATTTTCATCTAAATTTCCATATACCATTTGCTGGATATTTACAGCTGTTCCTAAATCATCTGAAATATTATTCATTTTACGGTAAACATCAGCTCTTTTGTTATGCCATGATTTAAATACAGATTTAACTGATTCTATTAATTGTATTTTAGGATCTTGTGGGAAAGGTTCACCAACTAATTTTTGATATATTTTTTTATAATCATTAGTTATTTTTATCATATCATCGGCTGTTAGATCTAAATCATTTTCATAATTTTTTTTATTCTTATAAAGTGTTAAATACTTTTCAAATTCTTCTTTATCAGCACCTTTAACCACATCAGCAAACATCATGATTAACCTTCTATATGAATCATATATAAATCTAGTAGAAGCTTCATCTTTTATGAATGATTTAATTGTCTCATCATTTAAGCCTAAATTTAAAATTGTATCCATCATACCTGGCATACTTATTGGTGAACCACTTCTAACTGAAAATAATAATGGATTTTCTTTTGAAGCAAATACTTTACCAGTTTTCATTTCTATCTTTTTAATTCCTTCGAATATTTGGCTTTCTATATCTGAATTTAACATCTCACCTTCTTTAAAATATAATTTACAAGCATCTGTTGTTACAGTAAGACCATATGGTACTGGTAAGTCCATATTAGTCATTTCTGCTAAATTAGCTCCTTTTCCTCCTAATAAATTTTTTAAGTCTTTGTTCCCTTCATCAAATAAATAAACAAATTTTTTCACTTTACAGCCTCCTTTTTATGTGCTCTTGGATGAGCTTTTAAATAAACTTGCCTTAATCTTTCATTAGAAACATGTGTATATATTTGAGTGGTTGATAAACTTTCATGTCCAAGTAAATCACCAACACTTTTTAAATCAGCCCCCTCATTTAACATGTGAGTGGCATAAGTATGTCTTAAAGTATGTGGCGACACATGAACTTTTATATTAGATTTTTTTGCTGTATCGGTAACTATTTTTCTAACTTCTCTTTCGTTTATTTTACCTTTTGACTTTCCAATCAAAAAATATTCACTGTTTTTATGATCTAATTTTAGATATTTTTCTATTAACTTTTCACATTTAAAACCATAATAAACATATCTTTCCTTATTGCCTTTTCCTAAAATTAAAATTTTTCTTTCATTAAAATTAATATCTTTTAACTTTATATTCACCAGTTCGCTAACTCTGACACCACTAGAATATAACATTTCTAAAATTAAAGCATCTCTTAAACCAAATTTATTTTCAATATCAGGATAAGATAATAATTTTTCTAAATCATCATAGTTTAAATAATTAGGTAATGTCTTGTCTATTTTAGGATTACTGATTAATCTCATTGGATTTTCATCAATTAAATTTTGACTTTCTAAATATTTAAAATAGCTTTTTAATGAACTTACTTTTCTCGAAATAGTTTTACATTTATATTTTTTTTCATATAATTTTTTTAAATAATTTCTAATTAATTCAATATCAATTTCATTATTTGAACAAAAATTATAAAATCCATATAAATCTATTTTATAACTTTTTACCGTATAATCTGAAAAATTTTTTTCATATTTCAAATAATTTAAAAAGGAATCAACCCACTTCATAGCATCACCTATATTACAAGTATACCACATTTTTTAAATAAAAAAGAAAATCATTTGATTTTCCTAAAAATGGTGCTTTATTTTACATTTTTTTAAACATAAGAATAAAACAAATCCATATATTAAATTACTACTTAACGACTTTACAAAACTAAACAAAAAATTATATATATCAAATGATACATTACCAATTAAAACTAAAAGTCCATAGGTTACCATTCTATATACTAATATACACAAAATTAAAATAATTAATTCATTTGCATAATTATCACTTAAAATAAGGTTAAAACGTACAACTATACAAGCTATAAAGCAGAATATAATTGCATGAAAAACAATCGTATCAGTATAGAAAAGGTCATACATAAGTCCTGTTATAAATGCATATTTATAATATTTATCTTTTTTTGAAAATGGATAAATAACAATTAATGCAGTTAATGTAAAAAGTGGAACAAAATAGCCATTAATCGAAACAAAATTAGAAAAAATAGCTTCAAGTAAAAACGATATTAATATTGCTATCATTAATTGTTCTTCCTTTTTAAGACTGTTACATAATCTAAATCATCAAAGTCTACAGAAGATTTGACGACGGCTACTTTTGATAAATCAAAATTATCAGTTGTTACTTTTTTTACTTTACCAATAATAAGTCCACTTGGAAAAATAGTACCCATTCCAGTAGTAACTACAGCGGCACCTTTTTCTATTTCATTATTTTCACTTATTCCCTCAACAGTATATGTATTACTTTTAACATCATATTTTGAAATTAGGCCATATACATAATCGTTTTTGGTTTTGATTTTAACGCTTATTTTGTCGCTCATATTGTCATTAGAAAGCAATTTTACTGTACTAGAATAATTACTCACTTTAGTAATTTTGCCAATAAGCCCAGTATTTATTACAACAGCCATATTTTTTTCTATTCCATTTTTGCTTCCTTTATCAATTGTTATTTCTCCATACCAATATCCAATATTACGGGAAACAACTGTTGCAGTTAATAAATATTTATCCGATAAAATTGTTTTTAATTCTAAAGCATCTTTTAATTTTTTTACTTCACTTTTTAAATTATCATTTTGAGCAATCACACTATCAGTTTGTTTTTCTTTACTTTTTAATTTTTCATATTTTTTATATAGGTTTTCTTTTTCCTTCATTTTTTCTATTTGATTATGTATAAAATTAAATGGTGTTTCTACAACTTTTAAAACAACAGTTCCAATATCTTTAGAAGCTTTTTCAATAACATTTAAATCACGTTCTTTCTTTAAAGATATAGCTAAAATAACTAGTATTAGTGCTAATGCAACTACGCTTAATATTAATAGATATCTTTTGTCAAATCTTCTTTTGTTATACATATTCATCACCAAGTAATTCCTTCTTTAAAATTATATCACACTTATTCAGATGTTTTAATTAAATTTTGCCATTTTCTAAAAAACTATAGTATTTATCAGTTCCAACTATAATATGATCAATAAGTGGTATACCTAAAAGATTACCAATTTCTTTCAGCCTTGTGGTTATATTAATATCATTTTTACTTGGCGTGACATCTCCTGTTGGGTGATTGTGAACACATATAATTGATGATGCATTTAATAGATATGCTTCTTTGAAAATATCTCTTGGATGAATCATACTATAATTAACTGTTCCAATAAAAAGGAGTTGTTGTTTTATAATTTTCTTATGTGAATCTAAATAAATGCAATATACATGTTCCTGCATACTGTTTATTTTATTTTTATAAAATTCAAATACTTTTTGTGGCGTATTAATTTTAATACCAGTTAATGAAATTATTTTACGGTTCATTCTTCTATTAAGTTCAGCTAGTGCAACTATACTGCATGCTTTAGCAGGTCCTAATCCCTTAATACTTTTTATCTCATGATAATCGATATTTTTTAAATTTTCTATTCCACCAAAGATGCTTAAAATATAAGCGGCTAAATCTTTAGCGGACATATTTTTATATCCTGTTTTTAAAATTATTGCAAGTAATTCTTCATCTGATAGGCTTTCTTGTCCATTATTAATTAATCTTTCTCTCGGTCTTTCATTAATGGGTATTTCTTTTATCATAATGCTCATTTAATCAACTCCTCATATTTTGATAAAACTTGGTTACAAATAACTTTTATTGATTCATCATCTTCTGTTTTTGAAAGCAAGTCATCATATTGTTTTAAAACTGTTATAAAATTTTTGTTATCAGTTATTTTATCTTTTAAAAAGGTATCATATCCAATAGATTTATAGTATTTTTGTATTTTTAAAGAATTTTCTTTATTTGATGTAATTCCAATATAAGCATAATATTGATTATCTTCAACGTTATAAATATAATGGGTAAATTCTTTCATATTATTTTTCATATTATCAAAATCAGAATATACTCCTCTTTGAATATAATATAATGTTTCTGCATTTGAAGAAATAGCCATAGCAGGCATGTTTTCATATTGTTTAATTATAAAGCATGACATACTAATTCCTATTATGAATGAAACAGTAATTGGTAAAATATATTTTTTCATCTTTCCACCTCACAAACACTATATAAAATATAATTAATTTTTTTTGTCGATAAATATACTTTCTATAATAAACATACGATTTTTTTATTTTATTTCCTTTTTTTATTTAATAATTTGATATTTATTTAAAAAAATGTATATTATAAGACATTTCATGAGGGGGAGAATATGAATACTATTTTAAATACTAAAATTGAAAATTTAAATTCTAAAACGTGTAATTGTTTAAAAAAAAGCTTATATGTTTAATTATGTTGATGCAGAGATTAAAACAGTTAAGGAATTGGTATGTCTTACACCAGAGCAACTACTAAAAATCAGAAATTTTGGTGTAAAAGTATTAAATGAAGTAGAAAATATTTTAGTCTCTTATAACTTACATTTAGGTATGGTTGAAACAAGCAATGAAGAAGCTATCTCAAATGAAGAACTTTTAAATTCACTAAAAAAATTGATGATAAAAATATCGTCATATTAACAAATGCATTAGAAAAATTATTTGTTAAACAAAATGAAATTAACGAACAAATAAACGAGATTAAATTTACTTTGTTACAATTTATTCAAGAAGGTTCTACTGGAGTAATGTTGGTAGAAAATAATCAAAAGAAAAAAAATATAGATAAACATTTATAAATCTATATTTTTTAATTATGTTTACTTATATTTAAAATAATTCCCATGCTTGATAGTGTTATTAATAAACTTGAACCACCATAGCTTAAAAATGGGAGGGTTACTCCAGTTACTGGAATTAGGCCAATAACTACGCTTAAATTTAATATTGATTGAAATGAAAGCAAGAAAATAATACCAAATGATAAGTATTTACCAAACAAATCATTACATTTTAATGATATTTTTATTGATTGGTATATTATAAAACAAAACAAACTAGATACAATTAAAATGCCAACTATACCAAGTTCTTCACTAATGATTGAAAATATAAAATCGGTTTGAGGTTCTGGAAGATAAAAATGTTTTTGTCTAGATGCTCCTAATCCAAAGCCAAATAAACCACCTGGTCCAATTGCATAAAGCGATTGAATTATTTGAAAACCACTGCCTAATGGATCACTCCAAGGATTTAAAAAAGATAATATTCTTTTCAATCTATATGGTGCGGCTAAAATAAGAATTACTATACCTATTAATCCTAAAATACCAATTTTAAGAAAAAAACTTAAATTAACTCCACTAATAAATAGTAGACCTATAACACCCATTACTAAAATTACTCCTGTACCAAAATCTGGTTGAAGCATAATTAAAATAAATATAATAAGTGTTATAAATAATATTGGTAATATATTTTTTATATCATTTTTATTATTACATAAATATTTGCTTGTAAATATAATCATTGCAAGTTTCATAAATTCACTTGGCTGAATACCAAAAGAGCCAATGCCAAACCAACTTTTACTTCCGTTTCTTTCACTGCCTATAAACAAAACTAATATGATTAGGGTTAAACAGGTTATAAATATTTTATTACAATATTTATAATATTTTTTATAATCTATTTTGCTTACGGTATACATAATAATTATTCCAATCATTAAAAATAATCCTTGGTTTTTTACATATTTATATGGATCGTTAAATTTATATTCAGCCCATACATTTGATGAAGAATAGACCATTAAAAGGCCAAATAAAGAAAGGGCGATTATACATATAAATAAACTAATATTCATTTTTTTCATAATATCACTCCATATATTAATGATAAAATTGAAGCAATTAAACCAATTATCCAAAACATTTTTACAATGTTTTTTTCTTTAAAACCTAATTTTTCAAAGGTATGATGAATTGGTGTCATTGGAAAAACTCTTTTTTTAGTAAGTTTATATACTATTATTTGAATAATGCAGCTTAATGTTTCTAAGACAAAAACTAGTCCTATTAAAACAAGTAAAACTTCATGTCTGGTTAGTATTGCATAAGCTCCTAAGGTTGCTCCTAAGGAAAGTGATCCAGTATCTCCCATAAATACTTTGGCAGGGTTTATATTAAATATTAAAAAACCAAGTAAACATCCTACTAAGGTGAATGAAAGTATAGCAATATCTTCATATCCTTCTAGCCATCCTGTTTGCCAAGATATAATTCCAAATGTAGAAAAACATATTGTTGAAAGTCCAGCTGCAAGTCCATCTAGTCCATCTGTTAAATTAACAGCATTACTACTTGCTGTTAGAATAAATAAAATAAATATACCATAGAAAAATCCGATGTTTAATTTAAAATTTAAACTATGAATCCAAAGTAATGGCTCATTTCCTGCTTTCATAAACATATAGAAAAAAATTACAGCAACAATTATTTGCATAGTAAATTTTTGCGATTTTGTAAGTCCTTTATTATTATGCTTTTTTATTATTAAATAATCATCAATAAATCCTATTAATGCGTAACTTATGAAGGTAAATAAAATTATTGATAATGTATAAGTTAGTCTTATTTTTTTTAAATATATAAAACTTAATGTTATTAAAATTAGTGGTAGTATGAATATAATTCCCCCCATTGTTGGGGTTCCTGTTTTTTTTCGATGTTCTTTTTCTAAATAAATGCTTAATGTTTGATTTATATGAAATTTTTTTAGATAAGGAATAAATATAAAACCAAATAAAGCAGATAAGATAAATCCTATTGTTACAGCTATAAGTGATTTAATCAATATTAGCATTTAAATCCTCCTAACTAGTAAATAATTTTACTGTTTTTCCTTCTTCTAATTTTGTTTTTGCTTTAGGTGATTGATATATAACTTTCTCACCATTACCACTTATTTCTACATTAAATCCATTTAATTTTTCTTTTGCTTCTTCTATGTTTTTCCCTATAACATTAGGCACTTTTTTCACTTTAGCATCAGGCCATTTGTATTTTTTTTCCATTCCGCCACTTGGTTGCTGAATGTTTAATGCTTTTATACAATCTTTTAAAACGGCTTTACTAATCGGTCCTACTGTTGTTCCACCATATTGAACTGTTCCTTTTGGATTATCGATTGCTATATATACAACAACTTGTGGGTTATCTGCTGGTAAAAAGCCAATGAAAGATAAAATATAATTATTAGATAAATACTTACCATTTTCTACCTTTTGTGCGGTTCCTGTTTTACCACCTACTCTATATCCATCAATATATGATGTTCTACCACTTCCATTAGCAACTACGCTTTCTAAGGCATCTCTTACTTTTTCACTTGTTTTTTTACTAATAACTTCTCTTACCTTTTGTGGTTTGTTTTCTTTAACTACAGTATTTGTTTCAGGTTCATTTATGCTTTTTACAATATATGGCTTGTACAGTGTTCCTCCATTTATGGCAGCACTCACGGCTGTTACTTGTTGAATTGGTGTTACAGACACGCCTTGTCCAAAAGCAGTAGTAGCAAGTTCAACTGGGCCTACTTTATTTCTGCTAAATAAAATACCTGAAGCTTCTCCGTTTAAATCAACTCCTGTTTTTTTACCAAAACCAAATTTTTCAATATAATCAAATAGTTTGTTTTTTCCAAGTTTTTGTCCTAAAACTACAAAACCTGGATTGCAAGAGTTTTCAACAACTTGTCTAAATGTTTCTTTACCATGCCCACCATGTTTCCAGCAGTGTAGTGTTGCGTTTTCTACTTTAATGCTGCCTTTATCGGTATAGGTGTCTTTATCTAAATCAACAATATTTTCTTCTAATGAAGCTGCTAGGGTAATAATTTTGAAAGTTGAACCAGGTTCGTATGTTGCCCACACTGGTAAATTTCTATTAATTTCTTCGATGGAATAATTTTTATAATTTTTAGGTGAAAAATTAGGCCTTGCAGATAGAGCTAAAATTTCACCATTATTAGGATTCATTACTAAACCAATTGCTCTATCTGGTGAATATTTTGTCGTAGCATTACTTAGTTCTCTTTCTAATGACGTTTGAATTTCATTATTAATAGTTAAAGTTATGTTCATACCACTTTGTGGTTTTTCATATATTTCATTTAAATTTAATTTGTTTCCTTTAGCATCGCTAAAATATTTAATAGCACCATCTTCACCAGTTAAATAGTTATTATAAGTAAGCTCAATGCCACTTAGTCCTTGATTATCAATACCAACAAATCCTAGGGTATGTGCCATATATGTATCATAAGGATAATATCTTTGAGATTCTTTGACTAAATATACACCATCTAATTTTAAGGCTTTAATTTTATCTGCTATTTCATAAGATAATTTTCTTCCTTCTGGATGAACTCTTTCAATTGATGTTTTTTTACTAACATGTTTATACATACTATCAAAACTCACATTTAATATTTCCGATAATTTTTTTGCGACTTCTTTTTTATCTTTAATTTGATTTGGAATTACAACTAATGATGTAGTTGTAATGTTATCAGCAAGTACAATGCCATTTCTATCATAAATTAATCCTCTATCTGCTTTAATAGGTAAATTTCTACTCCATAAATTACTCGCATATTTATTTAATTTTTTATAATCAATTACTTGTATATAAAAAACTCTAAATATTATTACTGTAAAGATTAAAAAAATAAATATTAATGATAATTTTATACGTTTATGGATATTTTTAAAAAACATTATAATCACCAATTAAATATATGAAAAAAAATCAAATATTTTCATCAATGTCATTAACTTAAGAAAGTTTAATATTTAAAATTTTAGTTATTAAGATTTTTTTAATCACATAAATAATAAATTAAAGCATAATTTCCCTTAGTTGAACATTAATAGACAAATGCTGGCTAAATAGGCTTTGTTTGTTGGGTGTTTATTTTTCTTGTTTAACATTGTTCTCTAGCTATAAATCAAATTATGTTGTATACCATCATTTGGCTATATATTTATTTTTGATTATACGATTTTTTCTACTTGATTAATATATTTTCTTCAATATTTCTATTTTTCCAATTGAAAGTACTATATTTGTACCTAATACATCAATATTTAAAGCATTATTTAAGTAAAAAATATTTTTAATAAGCTTTAAATATATTCATTTTATCATCATTAGAATTAATGATGATTGTATCTACTTTATTTTAAAAATAGTATGAATCCATGTTATACAATAAAAACGGAATTTTACTTCCGTTTTTATTGTATATTTTATTGATTAAATACTTTTAATGTTCTTTTTTTCTGTTCATATATTTTGTAACTTTCAATTTTATTCTTGTAATTGCATTATCAATAGCTTTCTTGTTTTTATCTAATATTTCTGAAATTTCTTTATATGTAAATCCATTTATTTTTAATTCAAAAACAGCATTTTCAAAATTAGTTAATTCATCTTTAATTCCTAAAACTATTTCTTTTGTATTTTCACTATCTATTAACTTAAATTCGGGATTACTAATTCTATCTTCAAATAAAAATTCTAATTTATCACTGGTGAAATTTTCAACAAAATAAGAATCATTTAATGGTTGATATTTAAATCTATTAGCTGATTTTAATATACTAATAAATTTTCTTTCGATGCATGTTTTAGCATAAGTATAAAACTTTGTATTTTTTTGATTATTAAAAGTATTGATTGCTACACTAAAACCTATCATTCCTTCTTGAATTAAATCATTTAAATCAAATCCTAGATTTTGATTAGAATAATAAATTCTTTTTGCCATTCCAACTATTAATGGCTGATATTTTTTAAAAAGTGCACTAGTATATTCTTCATCTTCACTAACTCCCATTAATAATTCATAGTCATTAATGCCATCATAATTCACTGTTTTCTCACCGCCTCATAAATTACTAAAGCTGCTGCTACTGAAGCATTTAAACTATTTACTTTACCATACATTGGAATTTTTGCCATAAAATCACAGTTTTTTTCAACTAATTTACTAATACCTTTGCCTTCATTTCCTATTACTAAAGCTATTTTGCCCGTATAGTCTATTTTTTTATAGTCTGTTCCTTCCATATCTGTACCAATTATCCAAAAACCATTATCTTTTAATTTTTTTATAGTTGATACTAAATTACTAACCATGGAAATGTTTACATTTTCTAATGTTCCTGCACTTGTTTTCATAACGGTAGCATTTACTTTAACGCTTCTATCTCTAGGTATTATAATTGATTTTATTCCAGCGGCTTCACATGTTCTTATAATTGCACCAAAATTATGTGGATCTTCTAAATGATCTAATATTACTATTATTTTGCTATCTAATATATCATCAATGTATGTATATTCATAATCATTTACTTCTAATATGATTCCTTGATGATTACCATGTTCAATTTTATCTAATTCTACCTTACTTAAAAATTCACATGGAATATTTTCTAGTTGGTTTAATATATTTCTATCATTGAAATTTTCATAAATATAAGCTTTTTTGATTTTATTTTTTTCATTTAAATATTCTTTTATAACATTTTTACCAAATACTTTCATTCTATTCACCTACTATATAGTTCATTATTTCTTCAATTCTCATTTTATTATTTTTTATATAAAGATAGCCGATTAGTGCTTCAAGTCCAGTCGCTTTTTTATATGTTATTATATTGGTGTTTTTTGGACTTTTATGACATTTATGATTTCTAGCTCTTTTTATTACAACAATTTCTGTTTCGTTTAAAAATTCATTTTGAAGCATTTTATCCAAGAAATCACTTTGGGCTTTAGCTGACACGTATTTTACTGCTTGTGCTTGTAAATCCTTAACTTTTATATTTCCTTTGTTTAATAGATAATTTCTTATATATAATTCATAAACGGCATCACCTAAATATGCTAAAGAAAGAGAATTAATATTCATTTTCATCAATCCTATCAAATGTTATACCTTTAATAAATCCATTTTTTATATCTCCAATTATTAAAGATATTACTTTATCATAATCTATATTTCCACCTTTTATTAAACATCCTCTTTTTTTTCCAATTTCTTCCATGCTTATTACAATATCCTCATTAAGATTATCTAAATTATATCTTTCTTTTAATTTATCTGGATAATATTTTTCTATTGTACATAGAATATGCGATGCAACATCAAAAAGAGGTAAAATTTCTTCTTTTATGCTGGTTAAAGCTGCTAGATTTAGTGCCTCATTATTATCCAATTTAGGCCATAATATTCCAGGTGTATCTAAAAGTTCTATTTTATTATTTACTCTTATCCAGCTTATATTTTTGGTAACACCTGGTTTGTTGCCAATTGAAGCAACTTTTTTTCCTGCGAGTCTATTTATTAATGTGCTTTTTCCTACATTAGGCACCCCTACTACCAATACTCTAGCCTTTCTTTTTAAAAGGCCCTTGTTTTCCCTTTGAATATCTATTTTTTTTACTACATTTTCTGTCGCCGTTATAACCGGTTTAACATTAGCCGTACTTTCTAAATCTATTGGAACAACAATATGTCCTTGACTTTCATAATATTTAATCCATTTGTTCGTTTCTATTTTATCACATAAATCATATTTAGTCATTATTATAATTCTCGGTTTAGATTGAATATAATCATCAATATCTATTAATTTTGAAGATTTTGGCATTCTACTATCCACAACTTCATATATAATATCTATATATTTTAAATTTTCTTTTATTAAACGCTTAGTTTTAGCCATATGACCTGGGTACCAGTTAATCGAAGTCTTAGAAAAACTTTTTTCATCAACATTATTTTCTCTTTTCTCTTGTCTTGCTTTTATTTTTTGATACATGTCCACTTTTATTCACTTCCTTTTTTTAAAATTATATCATTTTTAAATTGTATTTTTATATTATTTTTATCAATAACATCAACCATGTCTATTAAATTATTTAATATTTTTCTATCTAATTGTTCAGTATTGAATTTGGTATTCATCTCTTCTCTTACTAATTGCTCTAATTTCTTATTGTTCTCTTCATAAAGATTAGTTTTATGATTTATATGATAATAATAATCCGATCTTGTTACTTTTAATATTTTACATAGTTTTTTAATATCATATTTATCTTTATTGGATTCAATAAAATTGATTCTGTTTTCTATTTTTTCGTGAATATGGCAACCGCTTTTTTTAATATTTCATTTTCTATTTTTATTTCATTCAATTCTTTTTTTAACTTTAATATTTCATCATTGGTTGTAGTTTCACCAGTTGATGTTTTAATAGTACCATATTTATTTTTCCAATTATAAATCAATTTTCTATTTATGCCATATTCACGTTCAACATCTGATATAGCTTTACCATTTTCAACAAGTTTAACTATATTTTTTTTATAATCATCCTCATATGTCTTATATGTTCTTGCCATAGGGCACCTCCTTTTCACATTGTTTCATATTATATCACAGTGTGTAAATTTTCGTGTCCTAATATCTATCCTAACACCAAATTTTTTCAATTAATAACAAATTATGTCCCCAAGGTAATTTGGCAACAAGTTGTTGCCATTTTTCATCATCAGCATACTCTTCATAAAATAATCTCATTGACCTTATATTTCTTTCAGAAAAGCCTTTCATATTAGGAAAAGTTAATTTAAGTTCTGTTGATACTTGCTTCGTAAAATTATTTCCATATTGTTTGTTTTCTGAAACAATTTTTCCCAATTTAAAATACAACATAATTAAATTACTATTAACTTCTTGCATAGTTTTAATTTGCGTATTTATAATTTCTTCTTTAATATTACTGATAATATTTTTAAAATTCTTTTCTAACATAATTTACATCCTTTCTATTGTTTTTCATAAGTCCTACACTCATATTTTTTAGAGACTTTTTATAAGAAAATACCTCAAAAATGTAAAAAGCATTTAACAAAAATTCCTTTATTTTCAAGGATTTGTGGGTAGTTTTTCATAATTCTCCATTTACCAGTTAATTCCGACTGATGGAAAACTTTTTTGACTATCATTATTTTTCTTTTCTGCTCTGATTTTTCTTTTTTGGTACATATCCATTTTAATCACTTCCATTCTCTATCATTCTTGCTTCATTAATTTCTTCTTTATTATTAAAAGCAATTTCAAGCATGCAATACTTACTCATTCGCCCCTCCAATTAATTTTTGATTATCTAATTTCGTTATACCTATTATATTATTATCGCTTGTTAAAATAGTTATTTGTCTTTTAGCAGTTTCATTTAATTTTTCTAATCTATCTTTTTGACCAATATTATTTTCTATCATACTGGCATTTAATACCTCTAAATTAGATAAGACAACTAAATGTAAAATATCTGTATAATCTCTTATATTACCCTCCAATTTTGGATTATTTTCTCTCCACTCTTTTGCAGTCATTCCAAACAATGCTACATTTATTACATCTGCTTCGTTGGCATAAACAAAAACTTTTTGTTTATCTGTTAAAGTAGGAACTAAATTTTCTTTAATACTATCAGTATGTATTCTATAATTTGTTTTTGATAAGCTTCTTCTAACAGACCACTCTATTTTTTCTTGATATGTTTCATTATATTTTAATCTTTCAAATTCTTGAATCAAATATAATTTAAATGCGGGATCTATCCAAGACGCAAATTCTAAGGCAATATCTGGATGTGCAAATGTGCCACCATCATATTTTCCTCTTTTACTTACAAAACCCTTAGCATTTGTAGTACTTATCCATCTAGAAGGACTCATTGTAAAAGAATTATTTGCAGAGTCATTTTTAAACTCGCGGGATTCCGCTAGTTTAAAATTTTCATTAAACAGTTCTTCCCAAAGTGAATAAAAATCAAAAGAACTTTTATTGCTCATCCACTTAATAACAACATCCCCAGGATTATCTGGATTTTTGTATCTTGCCAAATCTGTTAAAGATATATAATCTATATTATCAATTTTCATTACGTTTATCAAATTATCTTTTACATTCATTTTTGTTGTAATTTTATTATTCATATATTATCCTTCCTTTCTATTTTATATTTTAGATACTACAAGAAAAATCAAATATATATTAAAAATCAATTTCATTTAATAATTTTTAGTATATAATTAGTATCTAAACACGTTTTTTTCTTATTGTAAAAATGTTAAAAGCCTTATTTAACGGGCTTTTTATTTTTAACCTAGCCTAGAAACAAATTGCAAAGTGTAATTTATTTTGAACTTTTTTAAAAAATTCGATTGATATTGGAGATTTAGAATCATAATCAATACTAGTTGCATAAATATCTGTTATTTTTTGATAAAATCTTCTTTCAGACAATCTTATTTTTCTTATTTCTTCTAATAACTTTTCAAAATAATCTTTATCTATAAACGAACCGTTTTTCATTCTTTCTTTATCCAAAACATAGCCTTGGATTGTAAATATTAATTAAATGCTTTGCTATTGCTGGTTGTTCTACGTTAAATAATTCTGCCATAGCTTTTTGAGCCATCCATAATGTTTCATTTTCGTATCTTACTTGTATTCCTTTATCTTTTTCTTGTACTTTAAATGTTATAAATTCCTCAGCACTACTTCTAATTATTAAATCTTTTGCCATATTCTCTCCTTCCTTGTTGTTATATAAAAGTTTTTCATAACTACTACACATTTATTTTTTTAACATTTCTTTAAAATATTTTTTCTATATTAATTGCCAACTATATTATACTCTTCTATATCAATATTTGATATATATTTTTGTAACTCTACTAATAAGTCTTTCACTTCTTCACTATATTCAACTATCATAATCATATCTTCCTTACTACCTACTGTTTAGTTGTTCCTTCAAGTTTCTTTTGTTCTTTTATTTCTAGTTTTTTTCTTTTAAAAATATCATCAGCCGTTTCACCATTATATAATTCTTTATATCCTGCATTATGAAATTCAGCCATATTTTTAACATCTGTTACAGAAGCAACTCTTTGCAAAGTATAATTACCTTGTTTTGTTAATTTTCTTTGATAAAGAATACTATTCTTGCTCAGTTAATTCCTATTTTCTTGTTTAAATCGCAAAATATGGTTGTCCTAAGGCAACAATTTCTTTGTTTGAATCTGCATTTTGTACAATTAAATAACATACATATCTTGATAATTTATAATCTCTAATAATTTCTTTCCTTTACCAGTTTTTATTGGCTTGTTTACCTCAACAACCCAATCAACTTCACTAGAAACACTATTTTTTGCAAATGTTACAGCTTTATCTATTATCTTTTGAAAATTTCTCCAATCCTTGTATTCCAATACTTTTTGTAATTCACGGGCATACCAATATTCGTTTCCATAATCATCCTCATATGTCTTATATGTTCTTGCCATAGGACACCTCCTTTTCAACTTGTTTCATATTATATCACAGTGTGTAAATTTTCGTGTTCTAATATCTATCCTAACACCAATTTGAATAATCATTTTTCACTAACAAGTTTATTATTTTCACAATTTTTATTTCTATAGTATAGAATAATAGTAATAAACTTTTCCTTTTAAAGTTCATTTTACCATAATACACCACAACATTTGCACTTTAAAAATTCTATAAAATGCCTATACTTTCATCTTTATTTGAATTTTTCTAAATTTAGAGAAACTAAAAAGAAAGCCATTTTTCGACCTTCTAAAATATGGTTGTTTAATGTTTATGTATCACTATTTAACAAGAAATTTTCCTTAATCATGTAATGTGAAACTTGTAACAACCCAATTATTATTTACTTTTTCAATTGTAAAATTTGTGTTCTTTGTTTCAATGTTAGATTCTTCACAATCTGAAACACTCATGTTATTACTACTATTTTTACATTTTGTAAAATCTATAGCATAATAAGAAGTTACTGTATACGTAATTTTCTTTTCTTCAATTGTATTTATCTCCAAATCATACTTGTTTAAATAAGGTGTAACCCAACCATTACCAAGTGTTTTACGACAATATAATTTATTATTATTTACTTTGTAAAATGTATCATTGTCTTCAGAAATTTTATCATTAATAATTTCAGTTGATAAAAATTTTGATAAATCTTTTTTTAAATCTTCAACACTACTATATTTAGATTCATAATACTCAATATATGAATTATTACTATCTAATTTAATGCCAGTTTGGTTATAAATTTCAATTAAATCATAACCACAATATGGTAATAATTTCCAAACAGAATACGCTTTATTAGCTTTTTTATATAATTTATTTCCTTGAGAAATTGCTTCTGTTTCTGAAAGCTTATTATCTTCCTGCTTCTCAGTAGTTTCCTTTTTACTTTCATTTTTTAAATCAGCAAACTTAATTTTCCCTGTTGCGAATAAAGTACATAATACAGCTAATATTATTACAAGCAAAAGTAGTAATATAACAGTCGATTGGTTTTTTTTCATTTTTCTCCTTTCGATTAAATTATATCACGTATAATACTGAGTGGTAAATGAATTGAATTTAAGAAATTTGATTATTTCATTATTTACTATATAAAATTAATAATTATAAGTTAGAAAATATTTCTATAGTAATGAAATCTACTGGTATAAAACCTGTAGAAACCTTCTTCAATAATTTTAAAGTTTAAACAATAAATTCTTACATTCAAAAATGTACAAAAAAAATTAAATAAAGCCAAAACAAATAAACTATCTTACATTTTTATGTATAATATTTTTTAAAATTTGCAGTTTGATATGTTTCATCATTTATTTTCCATAAAACAGAAACATTATAATTTTTAATAAATTCTTTCCCTGAATCAATATCCATTAAATATAGAGTGTTTGCTAACATATTAGCTGTTAAATTATCATTAGCAATTACAACAACCATATCATACTTTTCTTCTTTTTCACTTGTTTTTGGATTTACCATATAACTTTTAAAATTTCCATTTCTTCTAGTTGCAACAGCTTTATTTTCTAACTTTAAAATATTCATTAGTTCTTCATTATCTAATAGGCTAATTTTATATTTATTTTTGTTATATCTTTGTCCAACTGTTATATCACCGTTTTGATTTACAATGTATTTTTTTATATTATTTTGCTTAAAATAATATATAACATCGTTAGTAGCATATGCACTTATAATATTTTCAAAATTATAGTTTATATTTTCTTTACCTATTTTATCTATTTTACTTGTAAATGTATATTCTTTATTATTTTTTATATTTTTAAGTAAATCGCCACTTGTTATATCAATATATCCATTTGTATTATAATATAAAAGTTTACCATATTCTAATAGAGAATTCATGTTTTCATTTAGTTTTTTTTGATTTAATTTTTTATTATAATTTGTATATTTTTTATATATGTCATTTATATCTTTGGTTACTTTATTTTTATCAATATTGTCATATATCTTATATGTTATTGTTTCATTAAAATAATTAAAACTTTTAAGGTAAACTTCTCTTTTGTTAAAAAATAAAATCCATATAAATAAAACTATAATAATAAATAATATTATATAGTTTCTTTTTTCTAATATTTTTTTTAAAATTTTCATTTAACAAGGTCCTTTTCCAATACGTATTCATATACCTTTTTAAGTTCATATCCTATTTTTTTGATATCACGGTCGCTTGCTACTTTATAACCTTCTTTTGTTAAATCAGGTAATTTTCCTTCTATGATTTTTTTTGTTTTTTCTTCAAATTCATCAATATTTTTTGCTTTATATATATTAACACCGTCTATAAGCCATTCATCATAAATTGGAATATCACTTACTAATGTTTTGGCTTTCATAGCTAAAGCTTCCAATAAAACTATGCCTTCTGTTTCTTCTTTAGTTGGAAATATGTATAAATCACATCCAGCATAAGCATCTTTTAACTCATCACTTTTAATATATCCAGGGAAAAAACAATTACTAGTTTTATTTTTCATAGCTTCTTTTATTTTGACTGGAACTAAAGCTGGATTGGTATAACCAAACCAGACAAATTTATATTGAGGAAGTCTTCGTGCTAGCTCAATAAATTCTAAAATACCTTTTCTTTCAATGTATAAGCCAACTGAAATAATAATTTTATCATCTTTGGTAAAGCCATATTTTTTTCTAAATTCTTCTGGTTTAGCTTTTTTTCTGTCAAAAAATTCTAAATCGATTCCATTTGATATAGGAATAATTTCTTTATTTAAATCATATTTTTCTAAAACCTTTTTTGAATAAGGAGTTGGTGTTATTAATAAATCTGCAGAGCCATAGCAAATTTTTAACCATTTTCTAAAAAGTGGTGAAACACCATTAGATAATTTAAATGAATTTCTAAAATCTTCTTCTGTTGAATGAGCATGGAAAATTACCTTTTTACCATTTTGTTTGCATTTTTTTGCAAGCATTAAACTTTCTGGAAAAATGGTATTTATATGAACAATATCAAAATCATCATTTGGATTAGTTGTATATGGAATATGCATTAAATCTAAGGCCTTTTTTTGATGAACAATTGCTCTACCTACTCCACTTTTTTCTACTTCTTTAAATTTACCTGTGTGCAACAATATCTTCATAATTCCTCCTAGTTATTTACATTTACTAGTATAACATCTTTGCCAATTTTGTCAATTTGCTTCCATTTAATTTTAGTAGTTCCACCACTGAAAAAAATAAATTTTCTTCTTTGTACATTCATTTCAATTATTGTTCCTTCTTTATCAATATTTATATCAATTATTGTTCCTATTTTTTTTCCATCAAAAACATTTATTATGTCTTTTGATTGCATATCAGAAAGCATCATACTACCACCTAATTAATTGTATTTATATTAAAAAAGATTATGCATTTATTCACAATCTTTAGTAATTTTTGGTATTAGAATCTCATTAAAATCATTATTTAATTGTACTTTTTAAAAATTATAAAGTTTTATAATTTACACGCCATATTATACAAGGTCTACAAGAGCCTCTATACAATTTTAAATGTGGAAAAGCCTGTTCAGACTTGTGTTGCACTTGAGGCCTGAACTTTTGGCGAGGCATGCACTTCGCTAGCCTCGCTCATGTGCCTCCTTTCGGAGGCTTACGAATATTCTCCGTTTTTTATTGGCCTCAATTCAAAGTATATGGACTACCCTCAGTTCCTTCTCCTGTTAATGTGATATCAGATGACAGATAGAGAACTGGGGCAACGCCGTAAGAGTCGTCAGCAGCGACGGTGTTGAGGTTGCCGCCACTGCCGACAAGGAACTCATAGTTAGCAAACGAGCTAGAGGACGGCGAGATTGTCCATGAACTATAATTACCTGCAGGTCCTGCAAATATCCAACTTGTTGTTTTACATGTACTATAATTACCTGCTTCATAACTATTGGCATATACTGTTCCACACAAGCTTGTATTACTATTTGATTTTACATAATCACTTGCACTCATTAACCCTACTTTACCTTTCCACTTATACGCTTGTTCTTGTGATATATCCGTAGCTAATGTTTGACCACTAGTAATTTTTACAACTCCCACATTAAACAAATGTGTTACTATTTTACTTTGAACAGTACTTGATAAACTATTATACCAATCATTATTTAAATATGTATTCAAATATGCTTCGGTAGATGGAAGATTATATGATGTTCCTCCTACTTCTCTTGGCATTGTTGTTACATTTTTTCCATTTGAGTCTAACATTGTTGTTTCACTTCCCCATACTTTACAGCCATAATAATTTGATGCTGTACCTGAATTTTGGTAACAGTAATCTGTAGATGCACTTGAATATCTTGTTCCAGTAACAGAACTTGCATCTGTTACTCCTGATATATTCGTTGAATATCCTGGGTCAAACGTTTTACTTCCTATACTACCATTTTTAATAACTTTGAGTGTTCCATCTGACTCTACTGATATTATTCTATATGTATCAGAGCCTAGTGTTATATAGTTATTTGGATTTGCTCCTCTATAGATATATCTACCAGTTTCTGTAGAATCTGAATATAATCCATCTCCTGTGGTTATTATAGTTTTAATTAAATCACTAATTGAAATAGGTTTTTCTTTTATATTTCCTTTAGCCTTTAAAGAAATATTAGTTTGAAATGCAGCATATCCAACGGATAAAAATAACACTAAAAATACTGACAAACTAATAATAATCTTCTTTTGTTTTCTATTTTTTCTATGTAATCTTTTCATTTTATATCAGCTCCTACATCAAAAATTAATTTATCTTACAATGCCTTTTACAATAATTTATGATACAAATTTCCATCTTTGAGATTTACTATCACTACAAGTAGAAATTAAAACGTTTACGCCATTAGTTAAACTAGTATCAGCAACATCTAAACACATATTATTATTAATAGCTTTAATATAGTAATAATCATTTGTTTTCACTAAATACCAATAACCACCGTTTTTCTCATTCATAGAATGTGTTATAACATTTGTCCCATCATCAAAAGAATTATTTGAAATCCACATATATTGAGAACCAGCAATTTGACTTTGAAAATAATATATAACATCACCATCAGCACTACTAGGTAGTAGTTTCCAACTTTGGGCATTAGATTGGTTATACTTCCACAATTTAATATTTGTATTATCAGCTACAGTAGCATCATCAACATCTAGCCTATAATTAGTATCAATATAATTACCTAAGCTAAATGATTTAGTAGATGTATATTTTAATTTTTTATCATAAAATTTACCATCATCATAAATTTTAAAATTATTAGCTGAAATATCAGTACTAGTATTATCTTTTATAGTTCCATTTATATAATTTACTGTACCAATTGAGTTAATACCACCACTATATTTATCATTCATACTATTATTAATTATTTTTCCGCTATTTATATTAACAGTACTTTTAGAACCAGCATGAATTGCTATTTTATTGTTGTTTTGAATAACTCCACCATTAAGGTTTACTGTACCACCATTTTCATCATCAATTCTAATTCCGCATCCAAACCAATATGAACAATTACCATTTTGAACTGCAGAATTACTATTTAAATTTAAAGTGGCATCATCAACAATATTAACCATATAGCTTGTACTTATACTACTTTTAACATTAGATATTTTAACAACTAAACTACCATCTTCAGTATAAGTCACTTCTGTATCATTTGTTACAGTAACTTCAGCTTCATTATTTTTTTGATATGTGCATGTGTATACACCACTACACTCCCGTGGTAAAGATATTTTAACTGTTTTAGGGTTTGTACCACTTTCAGTAAATACAACTTCTATTTTTTTAGAAAATATGGCATACAAAACCGTATCTTTATTAATTTGATAAGAATCTAATCCATTACTAGCATTTTTATCTGTATTCCATCCTAAAAATAAAGTAGATGATTTAAATGCAGTTGGTGTTAAATCAACTTCATCTAAGGCTTTATAATAAGCCCGATCTAAAGTAGAATAACTACCACCATTAGTAGAATAATCATATGTTAATAAATAAGCATCTTTTACAGTATTGCCATCATTTTGAACGTAATTTAAATTTAAAGTTATCTCAGCAGAAGTATTGCTAGGAACACTAGTGGCATTACTATCAAATGTAACACTAATATATAAATATTTTTTTTCTTTTGAATTAATAGTTATACCCTTCGTTGAAAAATCAGTCTTACCATCGGCTACATCCATTTCTAAATTAGAACTAACTAAATTCCAATTATCATCATAAGACTTACCCGAAAATTGACCAACTTTACATATAATTGATGAATTATTCCCACAACTAAAATTTGTTATAGAAATTTTACCGTCAATTGTTCCTAGGTTACTAACTTCAACTTCATAAATCATAGTATCACCAGGTTTAATTAAACCAGATTTGAAATTAGCACTACTTTTAGTATAAACAGGATTTTCAATATCATATCCATTTGTTTTTAAATTACTACTTCTAATATTTGTTATTTCTATATCCCAATTACTTGTTATTTTAGAAACGCCTGATATATTCAAAGTTGATTGAAATGCTGAATAACCAACTGCCATACATAAAAGTATTACAAATAAAACAAAAATAACAATATTTCCATTTTTGTGCATATTATCACCCATTTCCATTTTACGCCTATTATTACCTATACTGTTACAAGATTTACTGTAACAAGTATACCAAATTTAATAAATATATTCAAACAATTAAAAAATAAAAATCACAAAATTTGAATTTTTAGTGATTTTCTATACAATTTTGAAATTATTTTGCCTTCAATTTAAATGTTTCATCAACATTTTCTTTCAATAATTCACTATTCAAAATTTCTGCTTTTTTCATTAAAACTTTTTTGGCTAATCTTAATTTAAGTAAAGTATATATTTGACTTTCCTTTAATGTATTTGTAATTCTAGTAAATGGAATTTTTTCATCACCAACTTGAGATACTTTACCACATACTTTAAATTGGGTGCCATCTTTAATTTTTTTATGACAATCAGCAATAGTAAATTTTTTATTATCTATTGTTATCTTTCTTATCTTATCACTTGAAAGTGGATTAGCAAGTATATTAGCTGTTAAACCATTTTTTAAATCAAATACTGCATAAGAACCGGTAAAACCTGTAATAGCAAAAGCATCGGTACTTAAAACATCGGTAAGTTCACATACTTTTATTCCTTCTGGATGTTTAATATAAACGCCCATAGCTCTCGTTACATTATAAATGTTATTATCTTTTTTTAATTTTAAACTTTCATCATTATCTAATAAAATATGTTCATCGTGAGCTGGTGTAATTAAATTTTTAATGGAATTTGAAGATAAAAAGTCATTATTTAATCCATCAAATAATTTAACTAAATCATAAGAAGTACTATAAATGCCAGCATGACCTGGATATATATTATATTTTTCAAACAATCTAGCTTTAGAATCATACGGAAGATTATCACTACCACCTGTAATAATTCCAAAATTATCATAACTAGTTTGAAGCATATTCAACTCATCATTAAAATATTTTTTAAAATACTTATCAGAATAAGGAAGTAAATCTTTTAAAATAATAAAAGGAATATCACTATATAAAAATGTATTATCTGAAATAATTTTGGTAAATGATAGTCTTCTTTGTAACTCTTCAAAAGATATGTCATCATCTAACCTACCATCAGTTCTTAATTCATAATAAAACTTAGCCATTTTTTCTATGGGTATATTTAAATTTTTATATTTTTTATTTATTTGTGATACATTTTTATTCAAATCAATTAATCCATCCTCATGCATTTTTAAAGCTTCTAAACTAGTAAATAATTTTGTTACACTAGCTACATCAAAACGAGTATTTTCATTAATTTCATTGCCACTACAAGTAATGCCATCATAAGTATATAAATAAATATTACTTTTAGAGTCTTTTATTCCAGTAGAAAGACCTGGTGTAATCATAGAAATACCTTTAACTATTTTTAAATATTCTTTAATTATTTCATTATAAATATCTATTGGATTTCTATCTATCATTTCTAAAAGAAGATATGTTTCCTTTTCAAACATATCAATTAAATATCCGTATTTTTTTAATTTGCCATTAGAAATAAGTTCGTTAATTAACTTACTTTTTTCTTTAGTAATGATACCCTTATATAAATCTTTGTTCATAATAACACCACATCTCTGAAAAATTATTATAAATTTTTTTACCTTTTTGTCAAATTACACTGCCTTATAAATTCTTTAAATAATTTTAAATTTTTATCTTCTAACTCTGGATGGAATTGAACTCCAATCATCCAACTATCTTTACATTCTAAAGCTTCAATAACTCCATCTAAACTTCTACCAACCACTTTAAATATACCACCTTTGAATATTTCTTCTTTAGCTATAGAATTATGTAATGATGGTTCATAAATATCATCTTTATAAATATTATAAAGTTTACTATTTTTATTTAAAATTATTTTGTGCTTACACGCATCAATTTTACTTATATCAAATGGATCTAAATTATTATGCCCTTTTTTCTCATATAAATATTTATTTTCATCTACATATTTAAAATTATTTTCTATATCTTTAAAAGATAATTTATCATTATAATTTTTTCTATACAACTCATATCCAGCCATTGTTTGCATGCCTAAACATACTCCTAAAACAGGTATTTTATGTATATAAGCATAATGCATCGCACAAATATGGGAACTACCCAAATGAGGACCACCTTGAAAAATTAAACCATCACATAAATTTAAAACTTCTTTATTAAATTTTTCTGAAGGAAAAAATATACCAATTGGAATTCCTCCAGATTCAATAATCCTTTTTGCAAAATTATCAACAAATCTTGTTTGACATTTAAAAGGATTAGTTTTATTAAATATTCTTGGTCCAATAATTCCTATAACTGGTTTCATACAAATCACTCCTACATTATTTTATTCTATTATACATTAAAAGGGTGCGGTAAGGCATCCTATTTAATTAGTTTTTTTATTTTAGATAAACCATTTTTTTCAAGTCTTGATATCTGTGCTTGACTAATACCTATTTCATCAGCTAATTCTGTTTGCGTCTTGCCAATTAAATATCTTTGAGTAATAATATATTTTTCTTTATCTTTTATTTCATTTAAAGCTTTTTTTAAAGCAATTATAGTTTCTTGGTCATACATTGAATTATCATTAGATAATTGATCAGCTAAATATATTACATCTCCTCCATCGCTATATATTGGTTCAAACATACTAACTGTATCTTTTAATGAATTAAGGGCAAATCCAACTTCCCATTCAGGTAAATTCATTTCATGTGCAATTAAATTAATTGATGGTTCTTCATTATTTTGATAAGTTAATTTTTCTTTTAATTTTAATGCTTTATATGCTGTATCTTTAATACTTCTAGATATTCTTAAACTACTATTATCCCTTAAATATCTTTTTACTTCTCCTAATATCATGGGAACTGCATACGTGCTGAAATGAACTTCATGAGACAAATCAAAATTATCAATCGCCTTAATCAAGCCAATTGTTCCTACTTGAAATAAATCATCCATATTATCACATCTACCATTAAAATTTTTTAAAACAGAAAGAACTAATCTTAGATTGCCTTTAATTAAAATCTCCTTCGCATTAGCATCACCACTTTGATATTTTTTAAATAATTCAATTTGTTTTTCATTTGATAAAATTTCAAGTTCTGCAGTATTTACATTAGAAATTTCAACTTTATGTTTTGCCATTAAAAAACTCCTTTCTACTACATAATGAGTAAAAAGAAAAGTTTTTAAACAATATTTATTATTAATAATTCAAAAAATAATAAAATAATTATAAATAAACATATAATTTTATTTTTTATAGATAAATTTAAATTATCATAAATAAACTTTAAATAAAGAATAAAACAAATTATTAATATTATATAAACTAAATATAAACTATTTAAAAAGAAAAATGAAATAATTATTCCAATAATCAAAATAATGTTATTAGATATTATATTAAATATATCTAAAAAATTAATTTTAAAAATAAAACTTATTAAAAATGATGATAAAAAATAATATAAAATACTTATGAATAATACAATTAAAAATAAATTCAAATAATTAATGTTCACATTTGATGTTGTTACATACATTCCTAAAACATTAGAACCATTAATAAAATTTTCTGTATTTATTTTTATCATGACTTGCTTAATATTAATATATAAAAAAGAAATTAATAAAGAAAATAAACCAATTAATATTATATTTTTAATATATTTAGACATATTTTTCACCAATTGATATATATATTATTAAATAAGCTAAACTAATTAAATAACCAGCTAAAACATCAGATGGATAATGAACGCCTAAATAAATACGACTAAGGCCAATTAATATGATTAAAATTATTAATAAAATACTGAAAAATATTTTTATTTTTTTATCTAAATTTAATTTGTTAATTAAATATATAATAAATCCATAAAAACTTAAAGATACCATTGCATGACCCGATGGAAAGCTATAACCACTTTCAAATATAAGCATTAAATCAAAAGGTCTAGATCTTGTAAAAATTGATTTCAAAATATAATTGATTAAGAAAACTAACATAGCGTTTAAAGAAATTAATAACCCATATTTTTTGTTTTTAAAAACTATAAAAGAAACAAAACAAATTAATAAAATCATAAATTCATTTGAAAACTGAGTTATAAATTTATAAAAAGCTGTCATTGTAGATAATTTATTTAATGTAACTATTTTATAGACAAAACTATCAAACCACTTTATATTATCACTTTTAACTAAATAAGCTATTGTAATAAATAAAATAATTAATGTTACAGTTAAAATATATTTCTTTTTCATACCATCACCAACTATCTAATTATAGCACATAACAAATAGATTTTTAAGTTAAGTTATATACACAAAGTGTAAAATAAATAGTTTTAAAAATAGCAAAATTAAAATCTGAAAAATTTAATATGCTGATACTAAATTGAAATAATGTTTTACTATTAAAGAAAATATATTGGAAGAAATTTATCAAATATATAAAAAGCTAACAGTGTTTTTTAATAAAGTTAGCTTATGTTCTTTAAATTGAAATATAATAAATTTACACGCCAGCTTTGAGAAAATTATATTTCATCATTTTTTTATCTTAATGTTTATTTACATGTATTTTGTACAAATGTGTATTTATATTGATTTTTTTCGTTATCATATTTGATTTTAACAACACCACATATTTGTGAGTTGTTTTTAGGATCTTTTAAATTAGAACTATCTAAATAGCCATCATTTGATAATGTATTTATATCAACTTTAAGTTCTGTAGAATCAAGAGGCATTTTATCTGCGTTTACTGTTCCCCAGTTTTCAGCAGCTTTTTCTATTGTCGAAATTTGAGTATTTGAAAGTGATGATTTTGTTTTAGTTAATGTATCAATAACTGAAGTTGTGACTATTAAAACAATTATACCTAAAATGGAAATTACAGCGAGTAATTCAACTAATGTAAATCCCTTTTTCATATTATCCCTACTTTCATTAACAATTATCTTTGTACGCATATGAATATACCGTTTTATTTTCAGTCTGTTTAACCGTTATGGTTACGCAAGCATCTTCTATTGTTTCACTGGTTGAAGGTAATTTTATATTTTTTTCTAAATAACCACCGTCTTGAAGTGTTACTAAAGAAAGATTATATGTCGTTTTATTATTTAAGATTGTTTTATTATCACTAGCCCAATTTTGTGCGGACAAAATAATATTTTCTTTGGTATTTTTATCTGCATTTGTTTGACTTTTTTTAATATTACTAGTTACACTAGGAACAATTATTAACAGTATTGCAGATAAAATTACAATTGTTCCTAGTAGTTCTATTAAAGTAAAACCTTTATTTTTCATATATTTCCTCTTCAATTCTTAATAGTTCATTATATTTACACGTCCTATCAGTTCTTGATAATGAACCTGTTTTTATTTTTTTAGTATTTAAACCAACAGCCAAAGATGCAATTGATGTATCTTCAGTTTCACCACTTCGATGTGATATTATAGTTTTATAACCATTTTTATGAGCTAGTTTAATTGTTTCAATTGTTTCACTAACTGTTCCAATTTGATTCATTTTAATTAAAATCGCATTGCCAGCATGCATATCAATACCCTTTTGAAGATATTTTTTATTAGTTACAAATAAATCATCTCCAACTAAATCAACTTTATTTCCAAATTTTTCAGTTATTTTTTGAAAACCTTCCCAATCATTTTCATCAACAGGGTCTTCAATAGAAACGATTGGATATTTATCAATTAAACTTTGATAATATTCAATAAGTTCATCGGTAGTTAATTTTAAATTAGCCCCTTTTAAATTATAAATTCCATTTTCATAAAATTCACTTGATGCTACATCTAATGCAATATTAACGTCTACTCCTGGTTTATATTCTGCTTTTATAATAGCTTTTATAATCATATCTAAAGCTTCTTCATTTGTATTTAAATTTGGAGCAAATCCACCTTCATCACCAACAGAAGTATTATATCCATTTTTATGTAATACGTCTTTTAAATTATGAAATACTTCGCTTCCAATTCTTAGCCTTTCTTTAAAAGTTTTAGCATTTGGTATAATCATAAATTCTTGAAAATCTAATCCATTATCTGCATGCATTCCACCATTTAGTATGTTCATCATAGCAGTAGGCATAGATATGTTATCACCAAATAATTTATGTAATGGAATATTTTTATCTAGTGCGGTTGCTTTTAAATATGCTAGGGAAATTCCTAATATTGCGTTTGCACCATATTTGCTTTTATTTTCTGTATCATCTAATGAAATTAGTATATCATCTATTTCCTTTTGTTTGCCTGTTTCCATTCCAATTAATGGCTTTTTTAAAATATTATTTACATTACTAACAGCTGTTAGAACACCTTTACCCATATATCTTTTTTTATCATTATCTCTAAGTTCTATAGCTTCTTTAGAACCTGTTGAGGCTCCTGATGGAACTGACGCTCTAGCAAATATTCCATTTTCTAAAATAATATCAACTTCTACAGTTGGATTTCCTCTTGAATCAAGTATTTCTCTTGCTTTTATATCTTTAATTTTTGACATGATTTTCTCCTTTTAATGTTTCACATATATTTAAAGCGGTAGTAAATGCACCATACAATTTAACTATAGTATAATAATTTTTTATTGTTTCTTTATCAAAAATATTTTCAAAATCATTTATATATTTACAAATATCTTTTTTAAATTGAATCCAATAATTTGTATCATAAACAATTGTTGATGTAATATGTGGTCCAAGTAATTTGGGGTTACCTTTAGGTGGCCTTATAAAAATATCGTTATTATTTATTATTTCATTAACTGTTTGATTAATTTTAAATGTTTTATTAGTTATTTTACTGACAAATGAATTATTTAGATAATTTATTCCAAGCATTTGTAAAGAGGTATTCATATCATTTCTTTCTTGATTTAATATAACATATTTTCCATTATTATCCATTGGCTTTCTGTTTGAGGTAAAATTTATAATTTCATCCATTGTATTATTTAAAAGATTACTACAATATGTATAGATAAATAATGAAGAATAATCTTTTTCAAATTCTTCTTCGTATGCTCTTATTATAAATTCTAAATTATTTTTTATTTCTTCATCAGTTAACGCTTCATTGATATTAAGTTCCTTTTTTATTAATGTTTTAACTTTAAAAAAAGCTTCACTAAGTTTTAAATTTTCTTGCATTTACATTCCTCTTTTCATATTAATTATAACATTTTTTTATGAAAATATAAAAACACTATTGAATTATGTGTAAAGTTATAGTATAATTATACGTGTTAAGGAAAGCTGTCTCCGTAGCTCAGCTGGATAGAGCAACGCCCTTCTAAGGCGTGGGTCGCGAGTTCGAATCTCTCCGGGGACGCCATTTAGATACTAAAATCTTGGTTATTCAAGATTTTTTTCATGCACTTTTTTCAAAAATTTCAATTTAATTTCACTTTTTATGGGTATTCTATTAAAAGAGGGAGTGACATATGAAAAAAATTGTGAAATTATTTTTAATAATTGTTTTTGTTATATTAGTTATAATTATTTTTAAATTATTATGTGATGGTTATCAAAAAAACAAGCATAATAATATTTTATGGTTAAGTAATAATATCAGTTTGGTTAAGAATGATGAGGGTATATATGAAGTTAATATGAAAGAAAAAATTTCTATTTTTAACTTAAATTATCAAAATGTTATTGAAGAAAAAATAGAAAAGTTAAAAACAAGAGAAAATTATTCAATTGAAAATCCATTAATAATATATAATCCGTATGGTACTGGTATGCAATCATATTATATATATCTAGGAAAATCTTATAAAAATTTAAATTATAAAATTTCTACTGATGGATATAGTGATTATCAAAATAATTTAGGCAGTAAAAAGGAATATCAATTAATTGGATTTATACCTGGTATGAAAAATACTCTTACCTTAACTAGTGGTAAATATAAAAAGAAAATTAATATAACTACACCAGAAAATAAAAATGTTGATATTAAACTTGAAACTACAGGTTCCAGTGAAAAACTAACTAATGGTTTATATACTGTTTTAGGTCATGATAAAAATTATGCTTCAAATATTTATCTATATGATAATGAAGGTATTTTAAGAAACGAATTAGTATTAGACAGTTATAGAGCAGATAGAATTATATTCAAAGATAATTATATGTATTATCCTTATTCTAAAAAAGGAATTATTAAAGTTAATTCTTTAGGAAAAATTGAAAAAATATACAATTTAGGTAATTATTCAATGCATCATGATATGGTTTTAGATGATAATAATTTATCAATTCTTGTAAATGAAGATAATAAAAATACAATTGAAGATGTTGTTATTACTTTAAATCTTAAAACAGGGAAAATAAATAAAGTACTGGATATGAAAAATTTACTATCTGAACTTTATGAAAAAGCTGTTAATCCTGGTAAAAACAGTTATGGTGGTAAAGCATTAGATTGGATTCATTTAAATAGTATTAGTATTAAAGGAAATGATGCAATACTTTCTTCAAGAGAACTTAGTATGATTATTTATGTTAGTAATTATCAAACAAATCCGAAAATTAAATATATTTTAGCAGATGAAGCTATGGTTGAAGGAACAAGTTATAGTAAATTACTTTATAGTAAAACAAGTAACTTTACATCTCAAGCTGGACAACATGCTGTTAGTTATGTTGAAGGAGATGATGAATACTATTTAACCATGTTTAATAATAATTTTGGAAATATAACTACAAGAAAAGATATATCTTGGTCTAATTTTCCTAATATAGGAACATATACTACAGGTGAGACTTCATATTTCTATAAATACAAAGTTAATGAAAAAAATAAAACTTATACACTTGTAACAAGTATAAAAGTACCTTATTCTAGTATTGTAAGTGATGTTCAATTATATGAAGAGAACATTATTGTTGGTAGTGGTAAAGATAATTCCTTTGGCGAATATGACAGTGACGGAAACTTAATAAAACAATTTAAATATAATGCTAAAAAATATGCTTATAGAGTATTTAAATATTCATTTGATTTTCTAAATAAATAAACCTTATGACTTTTCATAAGGTTTTTAAATATAATAATGTTTTATTGGACTTAGATTTTCATCTAATTCATAACAAATAGGCTTACCTGTTGGTATTTCCAAATTAACAATATCTTCATCAGAAATATTATCTAAATACTTAATTAATCCTCTTAAGCTATTTCCATGAGCAACTATAATGATATGGTGATTTTTTAAATTGTTTTTAATCTCCTCATTATAATATTCTACAACCCTTGTAACAGTATCAAGTAAATTTTCACCACAAGGTAAATTAGCAATACCAAAATACTTAGAATCATTTCCAGGATATCTTTCATCATCAATATTCAGCAAAGGTGGTCTTACATCCGCACTCCTACGCCACAGATGAACTTGCTTATCGCCATATGTTTTTTTTGCTTCATCCTTATTTAAGCCTTGTAAAGCTCCATAATGTCTTTCATTTAATTTATAACTTTTTTTAATTATAGGTTTATCACCTAACTCATTTAAAATTAAATCTAAAGTCTTTTGTGCTCTTGTTAAGTATGAAGTATATGCTAAATCAAAATGAAAGTTGTTTTTTTTAAGAATTTTACCAGCTTCTTTAGCTTCATTTATACCATTAATAGATAAATCAACATCAGTCCAACCAGTAAATCTATTTTCTAAATTCCAAATACTTTGGCCATGTCTTACAAGAACTAATTTAATCATTTAACATCTTTCCTTTTAACACATGTGATACCTATAAATATAAATATAATTGTATAAACTACATAACCAAAAATTGTATAAAACATATTAGATGTTGTAATATTGTTTAAAAAATTACTTCCAATATTATCAATCCAAAATTTACTTATATCTAAGCCTAACTTAGAATCAACAAAAGTTAAAGCCAAATTAATAATATTTTGAATAAATAAACATGCAATTATCGCAAAACTAGTCTTTTCTAATACAAATGAAATAGTTGAAAAAAATACAACATATGCAATCATTTTAATAACACTTTCAATAAATAAGTATACCATAGAAGATTCAAATTCAAATCCATTTATTCCAAACAATATACAAGTAACTATAAAAATAACTAAATACATTGAAAACACACCAATAAAACAGCTAATATACTTGGAAAATAAAACTTGAACCTTGGAATATCCTCTAGAGATAACATTTTTCAAAGTTCCTTCTGAAAAATCCAAGCAACAAAACAAAACTATTAAAATAATATCAATTAAACTAACTGCACTTGATAAATTACTCATTATCTTTGGCATAACTTTAATAGTTTCAAAGTTAGATGAATTAATATTAGTACAAAAATCAAAAATAGGTCCTAGAAGAAGTGACAATAATAAACATACTAAATAGAATTTTTGTTTAAATAAAATCTTTGTTTCAAATTTAATTAACTTATTCATTCTTACTCACCTATCCTTTTCATAAAATATTCTTCTAAACTATCAGAATTTGGATATATAGCACTAACCATAACACCATTTTCAACCAATAATTTATTAATCTTACCAGATTCCTCTAAATGTGATTTTATCTCAATAACATTATTTTTTAAATTAATTTCATCTTTAGGAATAACTTTTTCAAGATATTTCATAGCTTTAGTGCTGTCATCAACCTCAATAACTAACTTATTTTTACACTTTTCATTTAACTCATCAGCTTCAATTTCTTCAATTAAACTACCATTATCAATAATTCCATATTTAGTAACTATTTTAGATAACTCATCAAGTAAATGTGAAGAGATTAAAAATGTAATATTTTTTTCCTTGTTTAATTTTAAAATAATATCCCTTATTTCTTTAATACCTTCAGGGTCTAGTCCATTAATAGGTTCATCTAGTACTAATAAATCAGGATCATTTAAAAGAGCAATTGCAATACCTAGCCTTTGCCTCATACCCAAAGAAAAATCCTTAGTTTTTCTTTTGCCAACGTCTTTCAAACCAACCATATTTAAAATCTCATCAATCTTACTTTCATCGGCTCCATATAATATAGAAAACATTTTTAAATTTTCATATGCAGACATATTTTTATATAAACCCGGTGCTTCAATCAAAGAACCAACCTTTAAACCAATATCATTTATATCCTTATTATCACAATAAATAACTTCACCATTATCCTTTGGAGTAAGACCCAATAAAATTTTCATAAATGTTGTTTTTCCAGCACCATTTTTACCAATAAAGCCATAAATATCACCTTTATTAATATTCATACTGATATTATTAATCACTACTCTACTACCATATTTTTTTACAATATTGATAGCCTTTAACATATTTTTCATTTACACCCTCCTATAATATATATAAACAAATACTTTTACGGGATTTATTATATCATAATTATTAAAAAAATTAACTATTTCTAGTTAAATTTTTTCTAATCAAACAATATGTCTGAATTTTTATTAATCTGGTGCCACAACGGCGAATTGAACGCCGATTAAAGCCTTACCATGGCCTCGTAATACCTTTATACTATTGTGGCATATTAAATTATATAATTATAATTTAATATTATTTTGAAGCATTTATAACTTTAGTAAATTCCTTTTGAATTTCTTCTAATCTTTTACCACTATTAGCTTCATATCTTACTGTTAAATCAGGCCCAGTATTACTTGCTCTTACTAAAGCAAATCCATCATTAAAAGTAACTCTAATTCCATCAATCAAGCTATAACTATATTTTTTTTCTTTTGCATATTTAATAACACTACGTACAATATCAAATTTATTTTCATCACTTACTTTTATTTTTATCTCATCAGTAGAAAAATATTTATTAATATTACTTAAAAGTTCACTTGGTTTTTTGCCTGTTTTTGACATTATTTCTAAAATTCTTAAAATTGCATAAATACCATCATCAAATCCTAAATATCGATCGCGAAAAAATAAATGGCCAGAATATTCACCACCAAAATCTAGATTATTTTGAATAACAAAATCTCGGCAATAAACACTTCCTGTTCTATTCATGCATGGTTCTAAGTTTAACTTTTTTATTTCATCTATTAATGTTTCAGAACATTTAACATCAAATACACCTTTGCGCACTCTCATATTACTAGCTAAATCTCGATAAAATATAAGCATAATCAAGTCAGCAGAAATAAATGTGCCATCTTCTAAAACCATTCCACATCTATCCGCATCGCCATCAACTGCAAGGCCAACATCATATCCTTCTTCTTTTACTTTTTTGCCTAAAGCTTTCATGTTTTCTTTAACAGCAGGGTCTGGAATATGATTTGGAAAATTAGAATTACTTTCACAATATAAAAGTTGATATTCTATATTAAACATTTTTAATATATTTTCAATAAATACACTACCAGTTCCATTACCACAATCAACTACAGCTTTAATTCGTTTATCACCAAAATCTAATGATTTTTTTAAATTTTCAACATAGTAAGGCATAACATCTTCTTCAATTACGCAGCCCTTACCATCATAAAAATCATAACAATCTAAATAATGTTTAAATGATGATAAATCTTCTCCATAAAGGGAAGTTTCTTTTTCAATTGACATTTTAAATCCATTATATTCTTTAGGATTATGGCTTGCGGTTACCATTATTCCAGCATTGACATTATAATATATTTTTGCAAAATTATGCATAGGTGTTGTTACTAAACCTAGACTTAAGACATTAATTCCACTATCTAGTATTCCTTGCATTAATGCAGGATAAAGTACACTATGACTTTGACGGTTATCGTGGCCTAATACTACTTTGCTTTCACCTAAATCATGTACAAAACTACCAAATGCTTTTCCTATTGTATAGGCAACATCTTCATTTAAATCAGTACCATATATTCCCCTAATATCATACTGTCTAAATATATTTAGATTTATATTTTTTGTTATTTTCATGCCCCATCATCTCCTAATTTAAATTATATATTAATTATTTTTAAAGTGCAATACATTAAATTTTGTCTTTACGCATATATTTGTCTAGGTGAAAATATGAAAAAAATTATTGTAATTATTATTTTTATTTCTATAAGTTTTTTAATTTATTATAATTTTCTGTTAAAAGACAAAACAAATATTCCAAAAATTATATTATATGGGAAAAATATTATTACCATAACTACTAATCAAAAATATAAAGAATTAGGTTTCAAGGCATATGATAATAAATCGGATTTAACTAAAAGTGTAAAAATAAAGGGAAATATTTTGAATAAAAAAGGTACTTATGAACTAATTTATACTGTTACAAATTCCAAAGGAGAAAAAGCCGAAGCCCATCGATTTATTAAAGTAGTTGAAAATAATTTTACATATAAAGATAATTATGACAAAATTGATAATACTATGCACGGTTGGTGGAGTGGTAATAAAAAAGATGGAAAGCGGCCTTCGGGTGGTGGTGATATAAATAAATTAAAAAAATACAATGCTTTCTTTTTAGGTGATGATAAAAAAGTATTATATTTAACTTTCGATGAAGGAAGTAATGATACTTATGTTGAAGAAATTGCCAATGTTTTAGATAAAAATAATGTAAAAGCTACATTTTTCCTATGTAGAAAATATATTGAAGATAATGCTAAATTAATTATAAAAATGGATAAAAATGGACATACAATAGCAAATCATACCGCAAATCATCTGGCAATGCCTAAATTAGCTAATAAACAAAACTTTGATAAATATATAAAAGAAATTACCGATGTAGAAGATACATATAATAAAATAACTGGTAAACAAATGGAAAAAATATATCGTTTTCCAAGGGGCGAATGGAGTTTTAGAGATTTGCAAATAATGAAAGATTTAGGATATAAATCATACTTTTATAGTGCGGATTATTTAGATTTTAATGGTGATGTAACTAAAGAAAAAGCTTTAAATGAACTAACTAAAAGAGTTCATAACGGTGCTATATATTTACTCCATCCTAAAAATAAAGGAAATTATTTGGCATTAGATACATTTATAAATAATATGAAAAAACAAGGATACACATTTGACCTTGTTAAAAATATTTCAGTTTGATTATATTTCCTAATATAAATTAATTTTACTTAAATATTGATTACTTCAATTTTGTGGTAATCTTTTTTATTTTCAGCTAGGCACTTTTAAAGTCTGCCCTATTATTAAATTATTGCTTGTTAAATTATTTATTTTTTTAAGTTCAGAGACTGTTATTCCATATTTGTTAGAAATGTTCCATAAACTATCTCCTGATACAATTTTTATGTAACATTTTTAAATGTAAATATAATATCTACCTGTTTGTCTTGATAGATATAAATCTTTTCAACTAAATTAATTATTAATTCTCTAGTTGGATTTCCAAGTGATAAAAATTCATTTATATATTTTTCTATTTGTTTTCTGTCTATTTTATTAGATTCACTATTTTCGTTTTTAAGATTATCAATACTTTTTTTATTATTACTTATCTCGGTTTTAATATTTTCACTTACTCTTATGTATTGTTCTTCATCAATAATACCTTTTAACATATTCATATAGTTTTTATCTAGGTTTTCTGTTAATTTATTATTAGCAAGTTCTAAACTTTCTATTTGTTTTTTAATCTTCAAAGAATTATCTTTAAATTCCATATTACTAATTGAATCTTTTATTTTGCTTTTATCTAAGTACTCTTTACATACTTCTTTTATGTTATTTAAAATAACTTTTTCTAGATTTTCATAATTGTTTGTATGTGGCATGCAAACATGATATTTGGAATAAGTTCTATAATAATCACAAATTGTGTAACTTCTTTCGGTTTTATTTTGATATCTAATTGTTATTCGATGTTTGCAATCTCCACAATATAAAAGTCCATCTAGCAAATAAAATCTTTTCTTCTCTGGTCTTTTAACATTTTTAGGTAGTAGAGTTTGAACATAATTAAAAGTTTCTCTATCAATAACCCCTTCATGTGTATTTTCTACAATAATATAATCATTAGGATTATTTTTTACTGTCTTTTTTAGTTTATAATTAATTTTTTTAGTTTTACCTTGTACTGCATCTCCTACATATATTTGATTAGTTAGAATTGATTTTATAGTTGTATCTACCCATACTCCATACTCTTGTGATGTACATTTTGTATTTGTACATTTGGTATTCCATACATATTTATAATAAGATGCTGGTGTTTTTATTTTTCTTTCGGTAAGATATTGTGCTATATAATGATATGTATTTCCTTTTAATGCTAACTCAAATATTAATTTAACAGTATCTGCTTGTTCATTATTTACAACTAAATGATTTTTATTATTAGGATCTTTCATATATCCAAATGGACATCTACCTGAAACATATAGCCCTTCTTTCATTCTGGAATGCAAACTTGTTTTAACTTTTTTAGAAATATCTTTTGCATACATATCATTCATTATTGCTTTAAAAGGTGCTATATCATTATTGGTATTATCTATAAATGTGTCTATCCCATCATTAATTGCAATATACCGAATATTATTATTTGGAAAATATTTTTCAATTAGCTCTCCTGTTCCTATATAATCTCTACCAAGTCTTGACATATCCTTAGTGATAATCATATTAATTTTTCCAGATTCAATATCTTTAATCATTCTTTTAAATGATGGCCTTTCAAAGTTTGTTCCAGTAAACCCATCATCTACATATTCATCAATTAGATTATAATTATTTTCTTTAACATATTGATTTAATAAACTTCTTTGACTAACAATACTATCAGATTCTATATTTCCATCATCTCTTGATAATCTTATATATATTCCTACTTTAAAACTATTATTCCCTACCATCAATTATAACTCCTTCCATTTTGGGAATAATGAGTATGATTACATGGTAGCTCTACTTTTAAATTATTGCAAGTCAGCATAAATTTCTTTTTTATTTCAATTTTTAATACTTCAGTTATTATTTCATTTAAAGACTTCCCATTCTCTTTAAATTTTAAATTAACTTTGTATTTAACCATAGAGTTTAATACCTCCAATAAATTCTATGGCAATAAGCATTGTTTTAGTAATATTATTTGATATGTTTAAAACATACCTAACAATATTACTTACTATCATAAACCTCCATCGTATTCATAAACATCATCTCCTTTTCATGATGCATAGTAGCTCCAATAATTAAAGGAGTCAAGTCATTAATTATAGGAAAATTTGTCTATCATCCTAAATCATTTCATAGTTCACTAAATTATGAAATAGCAGGATAAGAAGATTGTGTATCATACCCGATTTAATCCTTATTTTGTAAGAAATCGCATATGCACAATTCTGATTTTGCACTTGCAAAATTCATCCTATCTTATAGGTTGATATAAAAAATAAAAAAAGATTTTATATTATTATTTAAATAATTTAAGAGGTAAAAAAATCATCCTAATCTCTAATTTTCACTAGATTTTATAGGATGATTAATTTTTTGTTTCTGAATTTTGTTTTCTATTATTACTTTACCATCTAAATTACATATATAACAATCTGGTAATCTAGATTTTATATATTCTAATGCTTCTTTATCACTTTCAATTTTTCTTCCAACAAATACACCTTCAATAAGTTTTGCGGGTAGTCCAAACATAATTGCTGATTCTCTATCAGTAGTAGAAGCATTTCTGCTAATTCTATCTTCTTTTATAAATTTTTCTACATATCTATAATCTAAGAATGGTTTTAATATTTCTTCATCAAAATCTAAATTCCATACATCGTTATGTGCCATTTGCTTTGCGTAATCCGAATTCATGTTTAATATAAATGCTATCTGTCTTTTATCAGAAACCAAACTTGGAATAAACGATACCTCTTTTGTTTTATTACCAAAATATGACCATATCTCATCATTATTATTTATTCTTTCAGTGATTTCATCAAATTTATGATATGGAATTAATTCACTTACTTGTTTAGCTTCTGGTCCTCTACCAACTGAATATGTTATTGTAAAACCACTATATTGATTAATATAATCTTTCAATAATATATCTTCTTTTATATTCCACATTCCAACACTATTACATATTTTGTTTGGCCTTGATTCATTTGTAAAATCTGATGCAATAAAACCATTTTTAATAGTAAAATCAAAATTTTCCAATCCACCAAATATACCATGTATAAACGTTCCTTTTGATAATCCAACCATTTCTCCAAAACTATATTCATTCTTAATTATAGATTCAACATTCAAATAAAACATTTCTACTTGTTTAATTAAAATATCTTTTGTTTTACCATGAAACCTTTGTTCAATATCACTTATATATTTTTCTTTATTATTCATTTATACACCAACTTTATTTATAGATTTCTTCTAATTCCTTGTTTAACATTTCTAAATAATCTTGTTCAGCAATCGTTAAATGTTTTTGCATATATTTATCATATTCCTTGTGTGCCTTTTCCAATGCTTTCTCATGAGATATACATCCAGAATTTTTCAAAATGTCTTTTCTTGTCATTTTTATAAATGAATCTAATTCATTAACCCAATCTTGCATAGTCATTGGATGTCTGTCTAAAGCATTGATTTCTGCTACATCTAAATAAGCAGATACCATTCTATTTAATGTATTAAGTTCTTCTTCTGTTAGATAGTTTTTTGCAATTTCAGTTTCACTTTTTGTTGGATAATTACCTTTAAAATTTGTAAGTCCAATATTTTCTTTATTTGAATCAACTCTTGTAAATATAATTTCAGCAGCAGTATGTCCATGCGTGGCATAATGCATCTTGTTTTGAACTGTTTTAAAAAATTCTATTGATATTTTATCCTTAGGATTATAGTCAACGCTCGTTGCATAAATATCCAATACTTTTCTCCAAAATATTTTTTCAGAAGATCTTATATCGCGAATTCTAGCAAGTAATTCTTCAAAATAAGGACTTTCACCATTATTTTTTAATCTATCATCATCTAAAACGAATCCTTTAATCATATATTCTTTTAATATTTTAGTTGCCCATATTCTAAATTCTGTTGCCTTTTTAGAATTTATTCTATATCCAACAGCAATAATAGCATCTAAATTATAGTGTAAAACATTATATTTTTTACCATCATTAGCAGTTGTTAAGAATTTCTTAACAACTGAATCCTTTTGTAATTCACCTTCATCAAAAATATTTTTTAAATGCATAGAGATGTTATTTTTAGTTGTATCATAAAGATTAGCCATTACATCTTGACTCATCCATATATTTTCATTTTTAATGTTAACATCAACTTTTACATTACCATCTTTTGATACATATATAATCATGTTGTTTTTCAATATATCACCATCTTTCTAGTTATTTATAAGCTCATAAAATCTTTGTTTATTTTTAGAACTTAAAACATTTGCTATTTCCTCTTTAAATGCTCTTTTACTTTTATAATTTGGATACATTTCTTTTAACATATCAAAGATAAAATCATCAGAATTGTCAAGTTCTTTCATTATTCCTATATAACGGCACAAACCATAATATGCATTTCTATCTGATACAATTTTTGACGATTCAATTATCTGTGGTTTATAAAATTCCAATAATTCATTATTATACTTAAATTTTAATATATCCTGATATTCTGCTAAAAGAGACAAACTAAAATTCTTCTTTAATAGTTCAAATAATTTATCAATTTCATTTTCTTCGGCATATATTTTTTCTAGAAAATAAATATTGTTTGTTTTTATTTTAGATATTATTGTTTTCTTTATGGATTTCCATTCAGAAGCATTATACATGTTTTTTAATTCTTTATATCTTTTAAAACTAGATGTTTTCACAATTACCTCAGGTAATAGTTTCTTCTTTTCTTCTAACATATTATATTCATCATAGATATTTAATAATTTATCATAAGCCATATCTTTTCTTACATGGTTTTTAATATCATCTTTTAATAATCTTATCACTTCATCTATTTTATTATCTTTTTTTAAATACTTAATTAATAATTCTTTTACTCCATAATGTTCAATATTTTCGTAGCACATTTTTATAGCATTATTTTTACTAATAAAATCATATGTGATTGATATTTTATCTAAATTTTGATCTACAAATATACCAAAACAATCTAATTCGATTTCATCTAACACCCTAACTACTTTTAAAGCTGAATCTTTATCATGAACATAAAGAATAAATGCATGCAATGGACAATCAGAAAAATCATCTAAAGCATTATTTAATGATATATCTTCTGTATAGTCTAAAAATATATTGAAATATTCATCATTATATAACAGTTTACTTGCACTTTCATTGATTAGATATAATGAATCTTGAAATTCACCATTAGAGCCATCCATAAATGTATCTTTTATAAATCTATATGCATATTTAATCAATTCAAAAGCATTGCTATATTCTTCATTATCTATAAAATCATATATGTGATTGGACACATTAGATATTAAGTCCACAAAGTATCTTCCATTATAATAATTAACAAATCCATTTCTATCACTTATTTTTCTAAGTTCATAATTCATTTCATCATATATTTTAGAAAGTTGAGATTTATTTTTTACTTTTTTATTATTTGATGTTTCTAATTCTGGAACATCATTTTCTTTAAGATGATAAAGAACCGCTGCAATATGCTTGCACATATACTGACCATCTTCTGAATATGGGCAAGAACAATAGAAATTATTTAATTCATTATTATTTGCTCTTAATTCAACTCTATATATTTCAGTACCATCAATATAAGCAATAATTCTATCATCTTGGCACCAAATATCCAATATTCTATTTTCCTCATAATAATTTTTACCACGAGATAAAATAGCAAAATCAAAATTATCTTCAAAATCATAATTTTTTAAAAACTTTTTCATAATTCATCTCCTATCCAAATTCAATATTATTTTCTTTGTAATAATTTATAGCAAATTCTTATATCTTTCACCTTTAAACTCGTTTCTATATTAATAATATCAAAATAAATACATATATCCTTAAACCATCTAAATGTTCCACTACCATTTAGGAAAAAATATAATTGATTTATTAAATAATTCACCTAATTGATTTTCACTTAAATCTTCGAAATCCTCAACATTGACATAAATATTTTATCATTATCCGAATTATAATAGTATTTATTTTCATCATTTGTAAAATTTAATACCTCAATTACTTTATTAAATTTTGCTTTCATAAAAATAACGCTCCACTCAAATAAGTTTTGATAATATGATTATACCAAAAAATCTAAGTTTTTCTCAACCTAATGCAATATATTATATATAAATATTGGTTTAATACTCATTATTCCCCATAAAAAGTGTATCCCCTGCTTTCACAGTATAACTAGAATATGTATTATCATTTTTTAATTTTAATTTTTGACCAATTTGTAAATTGTCGCTGGTTAAATTATTAAGATTTTTAAGTTCATTAACAGTAAGCCCATATTTATTAGCAATCTTCCAAAGACTATCACCGCTTTTAACTGTATATTCTGTATCATCATCTTTACCAGGAAGTTTTAAAATTTGTCCTACCGTTAAATTATTACTAGATAAATTGTTTAAACTTTTTAATTCATCAACTGTAGTATTATTTTGTTTTGCTATTTTCCATAAACTATCGCCACTTTTAACTGTGTAATAATTTCCATTTGTTGGAATACTTTCAATTACCTTTCCCAAAGAAGTTTCGATAACGGCGTTTACAACAGCATCAACATATTTTTTATAATTGTTTTGTATCTTACTTAAATCATCAGCATTATCAATAAAACCATATTCAACAATAACTGGTTGTGTTTTAGTTCCAGTATCTCTATGAATAAAATAATAATCCTTTGATGTGTTACTAGGAAGTCTTCTTTGAAAATACTTCCTCATCTTTAGGCCAGCGTTGCCCAAAGATGTTAAAATATTTTGTGCTAAAGTACTATTGTTTCTTAAAGCATAAATTACTTCAGCACCCTCAGCACCTGGTGAGTTTAGTTACCTATAATAAAATTAATCGATGTTAATAAAAGTCATCGATTAATTTATTGTTATTTAATACTCAGTAATCCTTTATATTCCAATTTTATTAATTCATCATTTATATTTAGTTTCATTTCAATTTGATTATTATATATATTACCAAATTCCAAATTAACCTCACTGTCAATAAAATCAATAAAATTAGCAGTATCAAATATTTCTATCATTGTTATTTTAGAATTTAATTCTGTTGGTAATTCTATATATTTTCTATTTTTTATATTTTTAAAATCTTTGTCTTTAAAAAAATCTACATAAAAACTAATGTACCCTTTAACATTATTTAATTCTATATCTAATGATACCAAAATAGAATATCCTTTTCTTTCATTATGGGTGGCATTAATATATTTAATTTCCGATGTTAAAACCTTATATTTATTATTATTTATCTTTAACATTATTTATATGCTTAATCTTAAAGACTTGACAAGTCTTTTTTCCAAAATCGGTTTTGCAAATTGTTCTTCTAATGTTAAAACACTATTTTTATACCTACTATATGCTTTATCATAATTTCCTCGTTCAATTTGTTGAACACAATAATTGACTACGTGATCATAAATATAGTCATAAATAATACCAGATTGTTCTTCTTTATTGATTGTTTCAACAATTATTGGAGCAATTTCATAATAATGTTCTATATCTTCTTTGGAAACAAAGTTATCTCTAAACCATCTTAATAATGTTAATTCATAACAATTATCATTAAAATTTTCTTGAAAATATTTCATACAAGCTGAAGTTAAATAGCAACCACCAGATCCTGAACTAGTATCACTTTTATCTGGCCCGTGTGTTGTAGAGTCCCAAGTTTCTTTATCATAATTTACATTAACGTGTACCGCATCATGTGGCTTATCAACTTCATCTCCGTAAAAACTAACGTGATCGTTTCCTCTTTTATCAGTAGTTATTTTTATAGTAACTCCCTCGTCATTAACATAATTTCCATATTTATCTCTATCTGCCATTATTAACACCTCCCATTTTAATTTCTGACATTCTTAAAGAAATAATTGCATCTAACCACAACAAAGACCATTCTGCAAAATAAGATTTTAAAGATTTTGTTTCAGTATCTAGATCAATTAAATCAAACCTTATATTTTGTAGTTTTTCTTCATTTATAGATACTAAACTTTCTTTGTTCACATATGTTGATAAAATTGTATTAATTTCAGCCAAGACTTTTTCAAAATTTTCTTTTTGATCACTATATACATCTAGTTGAATTGAAGCCGTAACATAATATATTAAATTTTTAAAAGCATAATCAATATTTTCTCTTGTTGGGTTCCCTACATTAAAATTTTCGTCCATTAACAAATCTCCTTTCTTGTTTTATATTATAAACTTTTTTCTAAATAAATCAATATTTTACTATTTAAGCAAATTTTTTCTATTTAAATTTTTTTACCTTTTCTACCATAAGGATTTCTTGCTGAAATTCTATTTTCATATTTAAAAATCACCTCTGGTACAATATCATATTTAAAACATATAGTAATATTTCTATCTTTATCTA
>CAVGWA010000007.1:0-54541 GCA_963632935.1 Oscillospiraceae bacterium | reverse complement strand
AATATCAATTCATTTATCAAATTTATTGTTCACCAACACTATTTGACAAAGAACCATTCTATTTTTCATTTATAATACTATGACATCTTGGGCATAAATTACCAGTTAAATCAATTTCATTGAAATAATTCCAACATCTTTCACATCTTTCACCTTCAAATTTTTGAACTTGAACGCTGCAATATTCATATTTAGTAACATCCTCAGTAGTTAATACAACATCAGATACTATAAATAATTGTTTTAAGTTAGATAAAATTGGTTTTAATGTTTCCTTATCTTCATCACGCAATTTCAAGAATACTTTAGCTTCTAATGATTTACCAATAATTTTATCAGCTCTAGCTTCTTCTAAAGCTTTATAAACATCGTTTTTAATACCAAAGAATAATTCAAATACTTCATTAATTTCTTGTGAATCTTTATATTTTTTAACTTCAGGGAAATTTTCTAAATGTACACTTACTTCTTTTTTTCCTGGAATCAAATTATAAACTTCTTCTGATGTATAAGGTAAAATTGGAGCCATCAATTTAATTAATGAGGTTAAAATTTCATATAAAACTGTTTGAACTGATTTTCTTGAATTATCATCTGATTTTTCAATATATAAAATATCTTTAGTATAATCTAAATAGAAATTAGATAAACTATTAACATAATTATTAATAATTTTATAAATTTCATCATAGTTATAATTGTCATATTCTTTAATTACCTTATCAGTAATAGTAGATAGTTCATTTAACATATATTTATCTGTTAAAGGCATTTTATCATAAGATACTTTATCTAAAGATGGATCAAAATCAAATAAATTACCTAACATAAATCTGTAAGTATTTCTAATTTTACGGTATGATTCTTTAACTTGTGAAAGTAATTCATCACTAAATCTAACATCTTCTGTATAATCTACTGAAGCAACCCAAAGTCTTAAAATATCCGCCCCTTGTTTACTTACTACATCAATAGGTTTTACTACATTTCCTAATGACTTGCTCATTTTAAATCCTTTACCATCTAAAACAAACCCAGCAGAAATTAAACCTTTATAAGGGCTTTTTCCATTAGTAGCCATACTACAAATTAATGAAGAATTAAACCAACCACGATACTGATCAGATCCTTCTAAATAAATATCAGCTGGATATGGCATTTTTCTTTCAATCAAAGTACCATTCCAAGAAGATCCAGAATCAAACCATACATCCATAATATCTGTTTCTTTTTTAAATTCACCATTTGGACTAGCAGGATTTGTATATCCTTTTGGAAGCAATTCTTTAGCATCTTTTTCAAACCAAATATTAGAACCATATTCTCTAAATAAAGACGCTACATGCATCATAACATCATAATCAACAATTTCAGAACCATCTTCATTATAGAAAATTGGAATTGGTACACCCCAAGCTCTTTGACGAGAAATACACCAGTCTCCTCTATCTTTGATCATATTATGCATTCTAACTCTTCCCCATTCAGTGTGGAAGTCAATGTTATTATCAATTTCATTTAAAATATCATCTTTTATTTTATCTACACTACAGAACCATTGTTTAGTAGCTCTAAAAATTATTGGCTTTTTACTTCTCCAATCATGTGGATATGAGTGAGTAATATATTTTAATTTAAGTAAATAACCATTTTCTTTAAGCCATTTAGGAATAACTTTATTAGCATCTTCTACAGATAATCCTTCAAACATACCAGATTCTTCAGTTAAAATACCTTGGTCATTAACACCATTAATCATTCCTAAGTTATTTGCTTTACCAGCAATAAAGTCATCAACACCATATGCAGGTGCGGTATGAACTAAACCAGTTCCTGCATCTAAAGTAACATGGTTTGCAGTAATAACAGGGCAAGTTCTATCCATAAATGGATGTTTATAAATAACTCCAGCTAAATTACTGCCTTTAAATGTAGATAAAACTTCATATTTATCAAATTCAAATTCTTTCATTAAATCTTCAAGTAATGCACTTGCGACAATATAATTACTGTCATTATATGAAACTTTAGAATATTCAAAATCTGCTCCAACACACACACCCATATTACCAGGCAATGTCCAAGGTGTAGTTGTCCAAATAACTAATTTATCGCCTTCAGATACATATTCATTTCCTTCACAAACAGTAAAAGGTACATAAATAGATGGATCTGTTTTATCTTTATATTCGATTTCAGCTTCTGCTAGAGCAGTTTCTGAAGATGGAGACCAATAAACAGGTTTTAATCCTTTAAAAATTAATCCCTTTTGTGCCATTTTAGCAAATACTTCAATTTGTCTTGCTTCATATTCTTTAGTTAAAGTAATATAAGGATTATCCCAATCAGCCATTACATTTAACATTTTAAAATCTTCTCTTTGTTTATTAACTTGTTCTAAAGCATATTTTTTACATAACTCTCTAAAATCAGCTACACTCATGCTTTTTCTATCAACACCGCTATTAGTAACAGCCTGTTCAATAGGAAGTCCATGAGTATCCCATCCAGGAATATATTCTACATAATATCCTTCCATCATTTTACTTCTATTAATAAAATCCTTTAAAATTTTATTTAAAGCATGACCTAAATGAATATTACCATTCGCATATGGTGGGCCGTCGTGTAAAATAAAAGGTTTATTACTTTTGTTTTTATTTTTAATTAAACTATATAAATCAATATCCTCCCAGTGATTTCTCATTTTAACTTCATTTTCTGCCAAATTACCACGCATTTTAAATTCAGTTTTTGGCATTAATAACGTATCTTTGTAATCCATAAATCCTCCTTATTTAACTCCCTTTTTAAATCCTTTAGTTCCATTATAATTACTTAATATATTAGATGTAAAACTAGATGTTTTTCTATTTTCATTTTTATAATCTTTAATAGCAGTTTTTATTAATTCATCAGTTAAAGTTTTATAATCTTTTCCTTTTGGTTTATACATATAAAATGCAAGTGAGCCTGGAATAGTATTAGGTTCATTAACATAAATATCACCTGTTTTTTCATTAACCAAATAATCAATTCTACTAACACCTTTTAAATTTAAAACTCTAAATACTTTCTTAGATATCTCATATATTTTATTTGTCATCTCATCTGATATTTTAGCTGGTATTTCAAATTCACTATTAGACATAGAGCCAGATTGTTTAACACCTGGTGTTTTCTTACCACCTGATAAATATTTATCTTCAAAAGTTAATAGTTCATGTTTCATTTTCATTTGAGCAATTAAACTAGTTTCCATATATTCATAATTGCCACAAACCGCACAATTAAGTTCTAATAAATTAGGTATCATCTGTTCAACAACAATTTTTTTATCATACTCTATAGCCTCTTCTATAGCCTTTTTAACTTCATCTGTATTATGAGCTGTATTAATACCAATTGTACTACCTAAATTAGCTGGTTTAACAACAACTGGATAACCTATTTTTTCAATATTTTTTATAATATCATCTTTATTCATATCATATTCATAATCATAAAACCAAACATAATTAGGCGTTTTAATTCCATTAGCTTCTAACACTTGTTTTAAAACTACTTTATCTTGTCCTAAAGAAGCACCTAAAACGGATGGTCCTACTACTGGAAGTCCTAAAGTTTCTAAATATCCAGATAAAGTACCATCTTCAGCACCTTTACCATGAACAATTGGAAAAGCAACATCAATAGTATTAACGTTTCTTCCAAAAAATCCTTTAATCTTCTGCATAACTACCTCATCACCTTTACGGCATAAAGTAATTTCTTTAACAAATTTTTTCATATTATCAAAATATTTAAATGTTTCCATATCTCTTAAAGCTTCGCCTGTATAAAAATGACGATCTTTACTAATATAAATTGGAATAATTTCATATTTATCTGTATCAATATTTTCCATAGCTTGTAAAGCAGAGATTATACTAACTTCATGTTCAACAGAATCTCCTCCAAAAATAACTCCAACTTTTATCATTTTATCTTCCCTCTTTCATTAAATATATCTGGCAAATCATTTTCCAAAAGTACATAAGTTTCATTTTCTTTTAATGATTGTACTAAAGGAAAAGCATCTAACACATCATTTATAACATGTATTTTATTTTTATTAAAATTCCCTTCAATTAAGCCTTCATAAATTGGTTTTGTTTTTTCTTTTCCAACCAATATAACCTCATCACACCTTGAAGACATTTGTAGGCCAAATTCTTTATTTTTATTATATTCTTCACTTCCAAGTTCAATCATACCTGGAGTTACTATAATATGTTTACCTGGCATTAATTTTAATACATCTAAAGCCATTAAAGCACCTGTTGGATTAGAATTATAAGCATCATCTATAAATGTAATATCACCTTGTTTTTTAAGTTCTAATCTGTGTTCAACAGCTTTAACTTTAGAAACACCAGCTTGGAGTTGTTCTATACTCATACCAAATTCTTTACCTAAACAAATGCCAGCTAAAATATTATAAACATTCGCATAACCTAATAATTTAGTCTCAAACTTATAAGATTTATCATCGCCTTTAAAATAGCAATCAAAGCTAGTACCATTAGGAGATAATTTAATATTTTTAGCCATAACATCAGCTTCATTATCAATACCAATCCACTTAATTTTACAATTATTTTTTATTTTATAATTTTTTTGCCATTCATCATCCGCATTTAAAATACCAATTCCATCGGATGGTAATGATTCAATAAGTTCAAATTTAGTTTTTTGAATATTTTCTCTACTACCAAATGTAGCTAAATGAGCTACCCCTATTTTGGTAATAATGCCATATTTAGGATGAACTAAATCACATAACTCTTTAATATCCCCACCTTGACAAGCACCCATTTCTGCTATAAAAACATCGGTAAATTTATCTAAATAGTTATTGATTGTAATCATTAGACCAAAAGGTGTATTAAAATTTTTAGGTGTTGGCATAGAGTTATATTTAATATTTAAAATATCATTTAAAATATTTTTACTACTGGTTTTACCATAACTTCCAGTAATTCCAACAACCTTTAATGATTTCATATTTTTAATTTTATTAATCGCTTTTCTTTTAAAATAATAACCGACAAATTTTTCAACTGGTGTATTTATTAAAAGAGCAATTAAAATATATAAACTATTTAAATAAGCACATAAACCTAATATTAAATAAAATAACTTAACATTACCTTTAGTGTAAAAACTCATAATAATTATTGGAATTATAATAACTAAAGTATTAGTAAATAATAATCTTTTCATTCTAGAGGTATATTTTAAAGGTAATTTATTTTGTTTATATTTTTTATCAATTTCCATTTTAATATCTAAAACTATATAAAATAAAATAAATATAGCTCTTAATAATCTTTCATCTTTAAAAAATATAAAAATAATAAATAAAATACTATAATCTTTAAATACTTTTTTTAAATTATTTTTTATCCATTTTAAATATGTTTTTTTTCTATTATATTTGTTTTGCTGAAGCATTTGCATATTATTTAAGCTTTTAATAAAAACATAAATAATATAAACTAAGCATGATATTAAAAAATCTTTATCCATTATTTTTCCTCCAAAAATTTATTGATTATATTATTAGTTTGAACAAGTCTTTCTAAATAAGCATAATGCGTACATCCTTCATAAGCAATAACTGCACTATCTTTAATTAAAGATTCAAGTTCATATGCATCAGCAATATTAACCGCTTTATCATTAGTGCCCCATATTATAATAGTTGGACATTTAATTTTTTTAACTAAATCAGTAATATCAGTATTTACATGTTTAACTAAAATCTCACGCATTATAGGTGAAGCATTTCTATAATCAGTTGAGCCCATATGCTTTTTAGCTTTCTCTGCTAATTTTTCCATACCAGGAAGTGACTTAATTTTTTTTAGTATTTTAACTTTTAAACTATTAGGGTTTTTCTTAACTTTAAACGGGCTTCCAAATAAAACTAATTTTTTAACCTTATATCTACTAGCATATATTAAACTTATTTTACCGCCAAATGAATGACCAATTAAAGTAGGATTTTCAACTTTTTCTTTTAAAAGTAGTTCATGAATCATTTCAACAAAATCATCTAAAAGCCATACTTCCTTAGGTTCATCGCTTTTACCATGACCAGGAAGGTCAATAATAATAACATCTTTATCTTTTAAATTATCACCAATAGGCTTCATCATTTGAATATTTTGTCCCCATCCATGCAATAAAACAACAGTATCGTTTTTTTTATTTCCATATCTAACATAATTTATATTTAAATTTTTATATTGCATTTCCATCACCTTTCATTAATTATAGCACACTAAGGGTGTGCAGACAATAAAAAACCCGTCCTAGATTAAGGACGAGCATGCCCGCGGTACCACCTTATTTTATAAAATACACTCAAAACTATAACGCGTTACCGTTCTTTTCTAAATCACTTCAAAAAGAAACATCAGGAATGATACATATATTAAATAGTTACTAATTCACATCACCCATTAGCTCTCTTTAAACTTATTTTAATATAACAGTTCCATCATTTGTTTTACATATCTAATTTATCAATATCATCAATTATTTCTAATTGTGATTCAATAATATTTTTTAATCTTCTTTTTAACACATTAATATTTCGTTTCATTACATCAGCATCATTTTCTATTTTTTCAGCTTTCATTAAGGCATCATTAACTATTCTGCTAGCATTCTTTTTAGCATCATCTAATATGATATCACACTCTTTATGAGCAGATACTTTTAATTGGTCTGAAGTTTTTTGAGCCATAATAATAGCATGATTAAGTGTACTTTCCATTCTTTCATATTGAGCGAGTTTTTCTTTCAAAGCATTTGTTTCGTCATACTTTGATTGTAAAAATTTTATTTTTTCATTTTTTTCAATGATTAATTTATTTTTAGCATCAATATCAGCTACCATTTTTTCAACTTTTTTTATAACTTGATCTAAAAATTCATTAACTTCATCAGGATCGTAACCTCTAATCGTCCTTGTAAATTTTTCCATATTCTTCCCTCGCCTTTAGAACACTACCACTCAATATCTATATTATCATTATCATGTATGCCTTTACCATCGGTTTCATTTGTTATTTTTCCTTGAACACTTACATTATTTGGCGTACAAAGGAAAATACCCCCACCAATTTTTTGTAAATCACCACTAATCGCATAAATTGTACCACTTAAGAAATCAACAATTCTTTTTGCTTGTTCAGGTGTTACTCTTTTTAAATTAACAACAACAGTATTTCTTTTTTTTAAATGATCTGCAATTTGTTGTGACTCTGAATAAGCTCTAGGTTCAAGCAATATCATTTTTGCTCCACCTTCTTCAGTTAAAGCTTCTTCCGTTTTTAAATCATAATATTTATCACCAACAGGTGCGGAAAAAACATCTTCTTCCTCACCTATGATTTTCTTAATTAAACCCATATTTATCCTCCTTAAAGTTAAAAATATACCTTTGCTACAATTAATTTTATCATAATTAAAGAAAAAAGGAAACTTTTTTTTATTTTCTTTTCTTATTTTGTGTAAAGTAGGATATAAAATACTATTTTCTTTACATGAAATTGTAAATAACTGCAATAATTTATACTAAATATATTTTAAAATGTTATAATCAAATTAGGAAGTAATGATTTATGAAACGTAAAAAAAGGAAAAAAAATAGAAAATATTTAATACTTATAATAATTATATTAATTGTTATTGGCTTTTATTATAAAAATGATTTTAAAAATAAAATTGATGTTAAAAATAAAGTAAATATTACATATTATGATATTTATGGCATTCATTTGAATTTTAAAGGTAATTTTAAATTAGATGATAATTTATCTAATCCATCATTTGTTCTTTCTAATGGAAAAGATGAAATAAAGTTAAGTTTTAACATTTCAAAAAGCAATAATAATTATACATTTTATACAAGTAAATATATAAATGATGGAATTAATTTAGAAAAACTAAAAAAGGGAAATTATTATTTGCTATTAAAAGTTAAAAATAATGATAAGTTTAAATATATATCATTAAAAAATAAAACAAAATATAAAAATTTAACTTATTATACAATAACAAAAAATAATTCTAATAATAAAATTGATATCAAATGGGAAGACGATTTATTAAAATTTAATATTAAACAAACTAAATTACCAGAAAATTTATACGACATTACAATAGACCCTGGTCACGATGGCAAAGATTCTGGAATGATGGTATGCAAAAATGGTGATGCTGTTGTTAATGAAATATGTAAAAACAGCACACTTTATAAAGAAAGTGATATCAATTTTGATATATCAAAAGAAGTTAAAAAAGAATTAGAAAAATTAGGTTATAAAGTAATTTTAACTAGAAATAGTAAAACTGAAAGTTTAGGAACTTATGGTGATATGGGATCTGCAACAACGGCTAATAAAGTTAAATCTAAATTTAATTTTGCCATTCACAACAATTCAACTAACGTACCAGGCGGATTATCAACCTCTAAAGGATTAGAAATTTATATTGCGAATAACACTAAATTGGATTTTGCTAAAACACTTGTTAAAAACATTAAAACTTACGGAAATACTAACACGTCCAATAAAAAAGAATATAAAGTTTCAAATGGTATTTATCAAAGATTAATCAATAATATTCCATATTATTATACGACAAGAGAAATTGGAGGCATTGCAACTGGTGCTTACGTTGATGGTAGTAATGAAAAATATGGAAAAAATCCATATTATAATTCAAACTGTACAGCTGAAGGATACCTTTTAGAATTAGGATATATTGATAATGTTCAAAATTTAAATAACATATTATCAAACATTAATGGATATGCGAAAGGAATTGCCTTAGCTATTAAAGAATATTTAGACAACTGATATTTAATATTTATCAGTTTTTTTGTTTATTTTTAATAAAAGTTTACACATTTTCTGTGTAGTTTTTCAATTGATTTTAACTTTCATCATCGTCTAATAGATTATTACATTTAGTATAATTAACATAATAAACATCAGGTTCCATTGTAAATCTTGTAATTAAATGGTCAATAGAATTGGTTGCTTGGGTTAAATTAACACTAGCTGTAATTTCAATTTTGTCGTCTTTTTTTCTTGTATCTAAACTATTTAATGTCACTTCGCCATCATTTATATTTTGTGTAAGCATGGTTCTTATAACTAGTTCTTTTTCATAATCAGCAATTATTTTAATTATATATTTTTCATTTTGATTATTTGTATTCATTGCCATTAATTTTCTTGAGATAAATCTTAAAACAATATTAGACATTAAAATTAATATTGTTCCACTACCGGCTTCTAATAATAATCCATATGCACAAAGAACACCAATTGCAGCATTACACCACAAGGTGGCTGCTGTGTTTAACCCTTTAATATTAGTTCCATCTTTAAGGATAACTCCTGCACCTAAAAAACCAATACCACTAACGACTTGTGCGGCTATTCTTAAATCACCACTGCCTTTAATAACATCTAATGATGCAAAAAAGAAAGAGCCAATACAAACAAGGACATTTGTTCTAAGACCAATTGCTCTTCTACGCCACTGTCTTTCTAAACCAATTAAGAAACTTGAGAGTAAGGCAAAACCAATTCTCAAGCAAAAATCACTATATAACATTTTATTCCTCCTTAGTCAAATAAAATGATATAACAATTAAGCTACATCATTTTTTTTACATATGTTTTTTGTTTGTTTTCTTTTTCATATTCTTCAAAGATAATTCCTGGAATATTTTTAACAATATTTTCAAGTCTAACAATTACTGAAGAAGTATTTATGAATGATAAAGTATTTTCATCAATGTAATCATTTAATTTATTTTGTACCATTTTCATTTTTTTGTCATCAATATTTATTTGTTCATATCCTATAATTTTTGTACCTTCAGGCAAGAATATAATGTGCTCACCTTTTGGAATTAAAACATGTTTTTCATCATAATATTTCATTATTACACCTCTTAATATTTTATGTTTTATAATTTTATTTTATTATTAATGTATTCTTTTAATTCTTCTATTTTTAATGTTATTTGTTCCATTGTATCTCTATCTCTTACTGTTACGGTATTATTATTTAATGTATCATCATCTACTGTTATTGAAAATGGAGTTCCAATGATATCTTGCCTTCTGTATCTTTTGCCAATGTTTCCTGATTCATCATATGCTATCATGAAGCTTTTAGAAAGCTTATTATATATTTTCATTGCTTTATCGTGATGATTTTTTTTAACTAAAGGTAAAATGGCTGCTTTATAAGGAGCAAGGGCAGGATGAAAACTCATTACTTCTCTTTTTCCATTTTCTAGATTTTCACATCTATATGCATCGGTGATAATTGCTAAAAACAATCTATCAACACCAACTGATGGTTCAATAACATATGGAATATATCTTTGATTTGTTTCAGGATCTAGGTAAGTTAATTCTGTTTTTGAATGTTCAATATGAGTTTTTAAATCATAATCTGTCCTATCTGCTATTCCCCAAAGTTCACCAAATCCTTGTGGATAGTTATATTCTATATCAGTGGTTGCATTACTATAAAAGACTAATTGTTCTTTACTATGATCTTTAAATCTTAAATTTTCTTCTTTTATTCCAATATTTTTAAGAAAATCCATGCAGTAATTACGCCAATAATCAAACCATTTGTTTTCTTCTTCTGGTTTTATGAAAAATTCCAGTTCCATTTGTTCAAATTCTCTTTGTCTAAATATAAAATTACCTGGTGTTATTTCATTTCTAAATGCTTTACCTATTTGTCCAATACCGAATGGCAGTTTTGTTCTCATGCTTCTTTGAACATTATTATAGTTTACGAATATTCCTTGAGCAGTTTCTCCTCTTAGATAAACTTTATTTTTAGTATCTTCTGTAACACCCATACTAGTTTCAAAGAGTAAATTAAATTTTCTAATTTTTGTAAAATCATGGTTGCCACATTTTGGACAGGCAATGTGATTTTCTTTAATGAAATTTTCTAATTTTTCATTATCCCAGCCGTCGCCTGTTTCTTCACCTTTAGTAAATTCTTCAATTAATTTATCAGCTCGATGTCTTGATTTACATTTTTTGCAATCAATTAATGGGTCTGCAAATGATGAAACATGACCAGATGCAACCCAAACGTTAGGATTCATAAGTATAGCACTATCTAAACCATAAATGTTTATTCTTTCTTTTACAAATTTTTGCCACCAAGCTTTTTTGATGTTATTTTTAAGCTCAACACCTATAGGTCCATAATCCCAACTGTTAGCAAGGCCACCGTATATTTCACTACCTTGAAATATAAAACCATATTGTTTAGTTAAACTAACTAATTTATCCATTGTAACTTTTTCCATATATGCCTCCGTTTAAAAAACTTCTAGTAATATATAAGGACGTTATGAACGTGGTTCCACCTTACTTATTCTAGAAGAATATCTTTAAAAATATAGCTGTTAGGTTTCCAAGCCCGTCATCGCTTTTAAATACAAATAAATTATATTAATTAATTAGCCTATTGTCAACCCTTAATTAATAAGCAATTCGGTTATAAAATCTAAACTATCTGACATAAAATCTTTTGTTTTATAAAAAATATCTTTAAAAAAGTTATTTTTTGTATTTGTATTATCTATTTTTAAAATAGCCTCATTGTCTAATTCAATTAATTTTATATTATTTGTGTATCTTTTATATTTATTTGATATTTCGTTTAACTCATTTGTGTTTCCGTATATATAAAGCGTTTTTTTATTTATATAAACGCTATTAGGAATGAAACTTCTTTTGAACTGTTTTATAGTTTGATAATTACATATTACTGTATCTATTGATTTTTTTTTGAAATATTTTTTTAATTTTTTTATGTTTATTTTTCTATTGTGATGAAAACCTATTGCATTAAATTTTTTACCTGTTAAACTAGCATTACTTAAAAGATAGCAGGTATGAATATTATCATTTTCTTCTATGGCATCTAATAGTTTTTCATCAGTTAGGCCAATATTTAAAAATACGCCTTTAGATTTTTTTACAATTTGTAATAGTTTTTCATTCATTTTCTTCCTCCAATAGATTTTGAACAACATAGCTTACTGCCATTAGTCCGGCAGATGGTGGGACAAAAGCAGTTGACCCTACTTTACCTTTAACTAGTGGCTTTTCTTTTGAAAAGACAACTGGTATTTTTTTATTTATTTTTTCATCTTTTACCATTTTTCTTATTATTTTAGCAATAGGGTCATATGATGTTTTCCTAATATCTGTTATTTCAAGCATTTCAGGATGCATTTTGTTTCCTGTTCCCATTACTGATATAAATTTAATGTTTTTATTTAAACAGTTTTTTATTATTAATTTTTTTGTTTCTACTGTATCAATAGCATCAATTACAAAGTCAATTTTTTCATTTAAAATATTTTCTATATTTGTTTTATCTATAAATTTTTTTTTTGTAATTATTTCACAGTTAGGATTTATTTCATGTGCGATTTGTTTGGCAATTAAAACTTTATCTTTTCCTAATGCTTTATTATATGAAAGGGCTTGTCTGTTTAAATTTGTTATATCGAATATATCATTGTCAATAACTATTATTTTTCCTATTCCACTTCTTACTAATGATAAAAATGCACTTCCACCAACGCCACCTAAGCCGATTAGCATAACTGTTTTTTGATTTAATAAATTTATTTTATTACCTATTAATATTTCTAATCTTTGGAACATGGAATCACCTAATATCTTTTAAATTTAATGTTTTTTGTTTATTTTTATAATTACTTTCAAATTCAATTAAAGAATCTATTGCATCTTCGTTTAAATAAATCATATATAAATCACTATTTAAATCATAAAGAAGTTGCCACTGATTTTCTTTTAATACACTATCTATTGGAATCATATAGTTAATTGATGATAAATTAATATATTTATGTGTTGTAAGATTGTATATTTCATCATTAATATTAATTACAAAATTAATATTTTTTGAACCTGTTTCATCAATAATTTCTTTTAAACAATTTAAGTATAAATCAATACATTCATCCATAGTTGTGCGAAATAATTTTAATTCTTCTTCTTTTATAATCATACGTAAAAGCAAAATTGTAAAATCTATTTGTTCTTGCGTTAATAAAGTTTTATTATCATTTATAATGGCTATAAATATGTCTTTGCTTGTTAATTTATAAGCTGCATCTGGGGGCAGATAATCAAATGAGTTTTTTGTATTGTAGTTATGCTTTAAAACTTTGCTTTTGGCGTTTTCATCAAAAAAATTATAATATGCATCTTCAAATTGTTTTATTAGGGAATATTTATCATCATCAATATCAATGCAAATAATGTCATAATTATTTATATGAATTAATCGCCATATTTTATCTGGCATAATATCAGAAAGTGGTTTGGCATATCTTATAACTGTATTATTATCTAAAAATACGTGGTTTGAAAAGTCATATATTTTATTATCTATACTAGCAATTAGATGAGCATATCTTTTATCATTTTCTAAAATGGCTATAAAAATATTATCGGATGTAATTTTTTCTAATTTGTGATAATCGATTCTATCTATACCAATAAATAATTCATCAAGTCCTTCAATTAAATTTTGATGTTTCATAATCTCATTCCTTTTCAAGTATATTAACACTTAACAATTTAATTATCAATGATTTTAATTATTTTTCATTGACATAATATTTGAATTCATTGTTTTCTATTTTTTCTGTGCATACTTCAGTTGTTTGTGAAAATACTTCATTGGTTTTTGGATTTTTTATATTTAAAGGTAAGTATCCACCTGATTGTAATTCAGAAATTGTCTTACAAGTTTTGTTGCCAGCGGTTTGTGGCATTTCTTTTATGTTTTCTGAAAGATAATCTTTTAATCCTTTTTTTAACTGCTGAATTTGTGTTTCATAAAGTTCTGTTTTTCCTTTATTAAGTGATCTATCAATGGCCGGAACTGTTATTAAGGAAATGATACCCAAAAGTGCAATGACGCCTAATAATTCTGCTAAAGTAAAACCTTTATTTTTCATACTATCACCTATTTAATTATACAACATTTATGTAGAAACACAAAGATAATTTTTTTATCTTTTCAAAAACTATTTTTCTATTAAAGATGAGTATAAACTAGTCATCTATAGTTGATATAATTATTTTTAAAATTTATGTTTTGGCAATTCATTTTTGTTTAAATATATGTTTCATAGCCCTATTCATTTATTTTTTAATTTTTTAAGTTAGTACTTTATTTACACGGTTAATATTTCAGCATGTTTTTAGATAACATTTGGAATTTCAATATTAAATTATGAAATCTTTATGTTTAACATTATACATGTTATAATTATTATGTATTAATAATTTAGAAAGGATGATTATATGGAACTAAAAAATATGAAATTTATTGATTTGTTTGCTGGTATTGGTGGATTTAGATATGCACTTGAATCTCTGGGATGCAAATGTGTATTTTCTTCTGAATGGGACAAATATTGTAAAGAAAGTTATAATTTAAATTTTAATGATATTCCTTATGGCGATATAACACAAATTGATGAAAAAGAAATTCCAAATTTTGATATTTTATGTGGTGGATTTCCGTGTCAACCTTTCAGTGTATCAGGAAAACAAAAGGGCTTTTCTGATACTAGAGGTACTTTGTTTTTTGATATAGCTAGAATAGTTGCATACCATAAACCAAAAATTATTTTGTTAGAAAATGTTAAAAATTTAAAAGCTCATAATGGTGGTTCAACATTTGAAATAATTTCAAATACTTTAAACGAGTTAAATTATAATATATATCACCAAGTTTTAAACGCTAAAAATTTTAATCTACCCCAAAATAGAGAACGTATTGCAATTGTATGTATTCGTAAAGATGTTGATAGTGGTAATTTTAGATTTCCTAAAGGTAATGACAATTTTGTTACAATTTCAGATATCAAGGAATCAGATGATAAAACAGAAAAATACATTTTAAAAAGGGATGATATTTATATTGATCAAGACAAATTAAACAAAGCTGAACAAAATGGCCGAGTTAATAAACCTGTTCAAATTGGTATAATTGCTAAAGGTGGGCAAGGAAATAGAATTTACCATGAAAATGGTATAGGAATTACTTTAGCAGCTTCAAGTGGAGGTGCAGCACCTAAAACTGGTGCCTATTATATAAATGGTAAAGTAAGGCGTTTAAGTCCAAGAGAGGCAGCAAGATTACAAGGATTTCCTGAGTCGTTTAAAATTATTGATAATGATAATCAATCTTTAAAACAATTTGGCAATAGTGTACCAATAAATTTATTAAAAGAAGTTTTTAAAGGATTAGAGGAAATCTAGGAGGTATAAAATTGAAAAAATGGGAAGATTTTGAAAATAAAATGACAAAATATTTACAAGAAATGCTACATGAATATGATGTAATTGTTAAACAATATGGAAATGCTGATAGTACAATACCTGACATTGAAATAACAATTAATAGTAATAATAAAAAATTTTATATTGAAACTAAAATGCCTGCATCACAAACATCACAATTTGTTGTTAATATAAAAAATGATAAGTTTATTTATGGAAATACCAATAAATTTAAATCTAATGAATTTTCTAATGAGATAATAAAAATACTTAATGACAATTTTAATTTATATAAGAATGTTGCTCAAAAAGGTATGAATATTCCAGTTCCAGAAGAAATTGCATTTGGTTGGATTACTAGCAATATGAAAAATAAAAATGTTGAATTTATTATATCCGTTGATAATAATGGTAATAAAAAAATATTTTCTTTAGATCAGTTCAATAATTTTTTTAATATAAAAACTACACTAAGAAGAAAGAAAAGCGGAAGTCAAAATTTGCCTAAAACCTATTATGAAGATTTTAAAAGGCACTTGGAATTAAAATTTTCAAATTATAAATATAATTTGTATGTAGAAAACAATAAATTATTTCTAAATCTTCCATTAAATTTGCAAAAAAACGAAAGTTATCTTGATAGTGATATGTTACCTGAAGGAAAAAGATATTTTTTATCAAATAAAGATTGTGAAAAATATGAAGTTAAAATTACTTCTGCAACAAACAATCCAAATATAATATTTGAACTATCAGTTAAAAATGATTATTTTGATATGTATACTATTTAATGTTTGATTGATTATATTAATGAAAATGAGTAAAGATGATTATATAATTCATCTTTTTTATATTATTTTATTATTATCAGTCATTTTTTTACCATTGCAATTTTATGTATTAAAAAATCGAACTAAAAAGTTCGACTAAATATCACTATGGAGCAGGTGAGGAGAATCGAACTCCCGTAATCAGCTTGGAAGGCTGGGGTTCTACCATTGAACTACACCTGCATTTAGTAGACAATTAAAATTATACTCATATTTATATTTCTTGTCAACTAAATTTAGTAAATTTATTAAAAATGTAAATTTATTAAAAATGCAATTTACATTTGAATGAAAAAATACTAAAAATATAGTAAAAACAGTACCAAATAAATTTAAAGGTAATTGCATAATAGTAAATTTATGGTTTTCTTTAAATATTTAAAAACTCCATTGCAGGAGTTTTAAAATCAATTGGAGGGCCTAGTCGGATTTGAACCAACGATCAGGGAGTTGCAGTCCCACGCCTTACCGCTTGGCTATAGACCCATAAATCGATGGTCAAAATTGTTTCAGATTACTAGAATTGTGATGTAGTAATTAATTTTCACCAATCAATAAGTTCGCAAGAAACGGGCAAAGTTAATATTTCTCACGAACAATAACCATCGAACAATTTAATTTTATTATATTTTATGTTACTTGTCAATAAATGTTTCTATTTTTGCTTATTTTGATATTCCTTTTTACATTTTTGAATATCAATAACAGTTAAAGGTAAATTTAATTTATCAGCTAATTTTTTAGCTTTTATGCAAGCATCATCACTACCCTTTTTAACCCATACTCCTATTGGTTTAATATTTTTACTTTCATCAAAAAATACAATTTCATTATATCCAAAACCAAATGGCAAATTTTTTTCTATTATTAAATTTTTTTTTAAGGCAAGGTCATAGTTTTCTCTTAAAACATCATCAAAAAGAGCAAATTTAGAATTATTGGGTTGTGCATAGAACATTGCATTATTATTTTTATAAGTGATAGCTGGTTTATAAAATTTTTTTAACTCATCACATGCCTGCCACCACGCACAACCTTGCCACCATGTTTTGATATCTTTTACAAAAATTTTCTTATTTACAAAATAACTACTAGCATCGGTTGAACATATCATATCGCACATTTCCATATTCATAGGATATAAGTATCCATATTCACCATATATTGTTATATAGTTTTCATCAAAATATGTTGTACAAACTTTATTTGCTTCCCATGGCATAAATTCACCTTTTGAAAAACCGTGTGCTAGTCCACACATTGGCGTTGAAGATATTTTTTTATTCCATATATCTTCAAGATATAACGAAAAGGTATCTTCAAAAGTTAATAGTTGTTTATAATAACTTTCTAATACATCATATACTTTTTTTTGGCTTTCAAAATCACCTGTCATATTTAAACAACCTAAATCCGATACATAATCTATTAAAACATTATATATGTTATTAAATTTTTCCTTAATATCATTGGGAATACTTTCATTACTAATTATTGATAAAACTTTACTAGTTGAATATATAATTCGGTGCTTTATATAAGTTTCATCGCCATAAAATGCTTCAATATCTTTTCTTAAAAGGTCATTTTCTATTTTATTAATTTTATTTTCATATTCACTCGCTTTTGCACTTAAAAAGTAATAATATTCACAATTAGCTTCATACAATTGATTGTGTAATTGTTTTAAAAATGTAATTATTATATCCTCTAGATTCTCAGAAAAATTAAACCAATATATTTTATTATCACATACACATTTAGTTAATGAATAATAGTTTAAATAAAGCTTCAGTGTATTAGATAAATCTGCATCATCTAATGTATAATTTAAAAATTGTTTTGCTAGTTTTTTAAAATATTCATCTTGATTCATGTTAAGCTCCTTTTTTTGAGATATTTTACCATATTTCTTTGAAAAATGCAAAAACTCCAAATTGGAGTTTATTTGTTTCTTAATTTTACATTTAATTTTTCAGTAACTTCTTTAATTATGTTATTAAATACTTCCATTACTTCTTGTTCGCTTAAAGTTTTATTAGGTGATGAGAATGTTAAAGAATATGCAAGTGATTTTTCATTAGAATCTACATTATCTCCTTCATAAACATCAAATAGTTTAATATCAGTTAGCAAATGACTTCCAGCTTTTTTAATAATTTTTTCTATTTCATTTGATTTTAATGATTTAGGCATAATGAATGCTAAATCTTTATTAACGCTAGGATATTTTGAAATTTCTTTACTTTTAATCATTTTTACATTAAAATTCATTATTTCACTTATATTTAATTCAAAGGCATAAACTTCTTTTTTAGATATATTTGGATGAATTTGTCCAACAAATCCAACTTGCTTATTATCTATTAAAATATTTGCACATCTTCCAGGATGCATATCTTTTACTTTAGATGTTTCAAATGAATATCTTCCTTTAAATCCTAGATATGTAAGTATATTTTCAACGACACCTTTTACTGTATAAAAATCTACATTTATTTTAATGCCTTGCCAATTATTCATTAAATATTCTCCATACATTAAACCAGCTACTGTTGCTTGTTCAATGTAATCATTTTCTTTGAAATAAATAGAGCCTGTTTCAAATATATTAATATTTTTAACATTATGGGCTATGTTATAATTAAATACTTCTAATAATGATGTAATTAATGTTGTTCTAAGAACTTTTCTATCTTCACTCATTGGATTTGAAAGAATAATTTTTTCTTTTTCATTTTCAAATAATTGACTATCATTTTCTTTTAAAAGCGAATATGTAATAACTTGATTTAAACCTAATGATTGTAACTGTCTACGCACTATACGATACATATTTTCTCTATCTGTTCTTGAACCAATTCTAGCTTTTAAAACAGGAAGTTTACCTTCAATTTTATCGTATCCATATATTCTACCAACTTCTTCAATTATATCTTCTTTAATATTAACATCTAATCTTCTTGTTGGAACATATACTTTAAAATTATTGCCCTCATTTTCTACTTTGAAGTTTAATCTATTTAAACTATCTAAAACATCTTCAACTGTTAAAGGCAATCCTAAAACATTGTTTATTTTTTCTAATGAAATTTCAATTAGTTTATCATTTTTATCTGTTTTGTCATGACAAATGCAGCCTTTACAAATAGATGCATTAGCATATTTATTAAGTAGGTAGCATGCTCTTTTAATTGCTTTTTCAATTCTATTTGGATCAATTCCTTTTTCATATCTATTTGAAGCTTCACTACGAACTATTTTTTTAGAAGTAAGTCTAATACTTGTTCCATCAAATATAGCACATTCAATAAATATATTTTTAGTTTGGTCTGTTACTTCTGTGTTTTCACCGCCCATTACACCAGCTAAGCAAACAGCTTTTTCTTCATTTGCAATTACTAAATCACTACTAGATAAACTTCTTTCTTTACCATCTAATGTTGTTAATTTTTCATTTTCTTTAGCATTTCTTACAATAATTTTTTTACCTAATTTATCCGCATCAAAGAAATGAAGTGGTGTGCCATATTCTAACATAACATAGTTACTAATATCAACTACGTTGTTGATTGGTCTAATACCAGATGCGATTAATCTTGTTTTGATAAATTTTGGACTTTCTTTTATAGTAACATTTCCTGCAACTTTGCCTAGATAAATACTACATTTATCTGTTTGAACATCTAATTTATATTCATTTTCTATATTTTCTTCATCTTCTGTTATTTCATTTTCAGGTAATTTAACTTTTAAATTATAAGCAGCAGCTGTTTCATAGGCAATACCAATCATACTTAACATATCTGCCCTATTACTAGTAAAATCAAAGTCAATTACTTCATCTGATAAATTTAAATATTTTAAAGCATCTTCACCTACTTTAGCATCATCATCTAAAATACAAATGCCATCAATATCTGATTGTTTTAGGTATTTTTTTTCAATTCCAAGTTCATTTAAAGAACAGATCATTCCATTACTTTCTTCACCAGCAAGTTTTGCATTTTTTATCTCACCAGCTGGAAGATGGGCTCCTACTTTAGCAACAATTACTTTTATGTTTTCTTCTACGTTAGGGGCACCACATAAGATTTGAACTATTTCACTACCTAAATTTACTTTACATATATGTAATTTTGAAGATTCAGGATGCATTTTGCATTCTAATACTTCACCTACTACTAATCCATCAGCATCGACTAATTTATGAGTCTCATCATATTCATTACCGATTGATACTAATTTATCGGCTAAATCTTTTGCTTTAATGTTTTCTACATCAACGTAATCATTTAAAAAGTTTTTACTTACAAGCATTTTTATTTCCTCCTTCTACACGATTAAAGTCATTTAAAAATCTCAAATCATTTGTATAAAAGTTTCTTATATCTGTTATGCCATATTTAAGCATCGCAACCCTTTCGGCACCTATTCCAAAGGCAAATCCAGTATATTTTTCAGGGTCATAGCCACATCCTTTTAATACATTTGGATGAACCATACCAGAGCCTAATATTTCTATCCATCCTGTATTTTTACATATTGAGCAGCCATTACCACCACATTTATGACATGAAACATCTATTTCAATACTTGGTTCTGTAAATGGAAAATAGTTTGGACGAAGTCTTATATTCCTTTCTTCACCAAATAATTTTTTTACAAATACCTCCATTGTCCCTTTTAGATGAGCTAGTGAAATATTTTCACCTACAAGTAAGCCTTCGATTTGAGTAAATTGATGTGAATGAGTAGCATCATCGTCATCTCTTCTATAAACTTTACCAGGACAAATTACTCTAATTTCTGTTTTTTCTTTATTTGCATCCATTGTTCTTGCTTGAACTGGACTTGTTTGCGTACGCAATAATCTTTCTGCTGTTATGTAAAAGCTATCTTGATTATCTCTAGCCGGATGATTTTTTGGTAAATTTAATTTTTCAAAATTATATAAATCTTCCTCTACTTCAGGTCCATCTGCGACATCAAATCCCATTGACATGAATAAATCTTCTATTTCTTCAATAACTTGTGTTAGGGGATGCGTAGCTCCTTTATTTATTTCTAAAGAAGGTAGTGTTATATCTATAGTTTCTTTATTAATTTTTTCTTCTAATGCTTTATCTTCTAATTTTTTATATGCTTTTTCAAATAAATCATTAATACTTGTTTTAACTTCATTTAATAATTTACCAAATTCTTTTTTCTCTTCTTGTGATAATTCTTTCATGTTTTTTGTTAAAACATTAATTGTCCCTTTTTTACCCAAAAGATAAACTTTTAATTCATTTAATTCTTTCAAGTCATTTATTTTTTCAATTTTTTCTAAGGCTTCTTTTTTTATATTTTCTAATTTTTCTTTCATATTATCCCTCCTAATTAAAAAAATCACATCCTAATAAGGACGTGATTATACGTGGTACCACCTTAATTTGTAAGTTTACTTACCTTAAAACTATAACGCGTTACCGATATATCTTTGCATATATAACTCCTAGGGTGAATTCGTAAAATGTTATTACTAATTTACACCAATCATTAGCTCTCTTTAAATAACTATTTTTACTACTATGTCCTAATCTTCGCCTTTAAATTTACATTACTGATTATAGCACGTTTTTAAAAAATAACAAGTGTTTATTATCTTGTTTTAACACCTGTCATATCATATGCACTAATCGATTGTTTTAGCTCTATAATTGCTTGCTTTTTTAATTCAGCTAATTTTTCCAACTGTCCTGGTTCAATTTTTTGACCATATGGAAAGTAATATTCATATTCAAAAATGTTTTCCATTCCTATTTGAGGAAATGATTTAATCATTTTATATTGCATATGTCCAATTTTAGAATAGCCACCATGCTTTCTATTTTCATAATTACTATTCATATCACTATTAATTTGAGCTAATACCATACTATTCAACCTCCGCTTCAGCCATAGCTTTTACAAGCATTTTTGGATCATTATTAAAATAAGCATTATATAAAACATCTTCTTTAATGACTTTACTGATTAAATTAGTCATTATAATTTCATCAGTAAAGAAATTATTATCAACATCACCAATTAAATTATTGGTAAGTATTTCAGTATAACCTTCGTTTAGGGCTAAAAAGGTATCATTGTCATCATTAAATCCATAATGATTATCTTTAGCTGTAATAACTCCAAGTAAACTATGCATAAGCCAATGTCTCGCATCTGATTCTGTGATAAGGCCATAGTTAATAGCTATCTCATTATTATGTGCGATGTACTTACATGGCATTTTAACTAAATACATACTTTCCCTTTTTATCTTTAAAGTTTTAAGTCGTTCTTTTAAAACTGTTAAATCTACATCTTTAAATATTTCATGAAAAATGGTTATCAATTCCATTAAATTGTCTTTAACTTCTTCTGTTAAATTTTCATTCGCATCTAATATGGCTTTGATTTCTTCCATAACTAAATCACCTATGAGGTATTATATCATACCGTAAAGTAAAAGTATACAAGTTTTCAACTTTTTTTTGACATTTATTATACATTTCAAAATGTAACCAGATTAAAAAGCGTTACTTTATAAGGACTTTTTATTATCTGACTTTTTCCACATTTTTTATGCTTTTTCCACATTTCTTATTTTTATATATAATTGCTTTATGTCAAGTTTTGTTATATAATTAAGGACATAAGGGTGTGATTATATGAAGAAGTTTCTACCGGTAATACTTGGAACAGATGCGAATGCATATGGGCTTGCTAGATCATTTAATGATGAATATAATGTTAAATCTTTGGTTGTAGGTTCTTTTCAATTAAGGGAAACTAAGGACAGTAAAATATTAGACACTATTATTATTGATAAATTCCAAGATGAAAAAGTGTTTTTAAACTCTTTGCTTAATATAGGAAAAGAATATTCTAAGAAGTATGATATATTAATTTTATTATCTTGTGCGGAGTGGTATACTAATCCTATTGTTAATAACAAAGAAATGTTAGAAAAATATTTTAAATTGCCTTTTATGAATAAAGATTTAAAGGATGTTTTAGAAGATAAGGAAGGGTTTTATAATATATGTGAAAAATATGATTTAGATTATCCTAAAACTTATATTGTTACTAATGATGATATGAATATTAAATTACCTTTTGATTTTCCAGTTGCTTTAAAGCCTTCTAATTCTACTTTATATTCTAAGGTTAATTTTGAGGGGAAAGAGAAAAGTTATAAGATAAATAATTATGATGAGTTAAATGATGTTATTAGTAAAATATTTTCATCTGGTTATAGTGGTCATATTATTGTTCAAGATTTTATTCCAGGTGCGGATGATACGATGTATGTATTAAACTGCTTTTCTAATTCTTCAGGTAAAGTTAAGATGATGTGTTTTGGAAGATGTATTTTAGAGGAGCACACTCCATATGGTGTTGGTAATTATAAAGCTATAATTTCTTCTGGAAATAAAGAAATTTATGATAAAATTAAGAATTTTTTAGAAGATATTAATTATGTTGGATTTTCTAATTTTGATTTAAAGTATGATTATAGAGATCAGAAGTATAAGTTATTTGAAATAAATATAAGACAAGGAAGAAGTAGTTATTTTACAACTGCTTGTGGGAAGAATTTATCTAGATATTTAGTTGAAGATTATGTTTTAAATTTAGATAACGATACTGTTTATAATTACGATGAATTTTTATGGCTTCATACACCTATTAGTGTTTTGAAAAAATATGTTTATAATAAGGATACTTTGAATAAGGCTTTAGCTTTAATTAAAGATGGTAAGTATGCTTATACTTTAAAAAACAAAAAGGATAATGGTTTAAAAAGATTATTTTGGATTAATAGAATATATAATAAAGATAAGAAAATATTTAAACTATACCCACCAAAAAAGGAAGATGAAATGTGAAATATGATTTAGGAATTGTTGGAGGTCTAGGACCTTTAGCTAGTGCGTATTTTTATGAATTAATTACTAAAAAAACTAAGGCTTTAAAGGATCAAGATCATTTGAATATTGTTATTTTAAGTGATGCAAGAACGCCTGATAGAACAGAATATATACTTGATAATTCTAAGGAAAGTCCCTACCCTTATTTGTTAAATGATTGTATGACTTTGGAAAAACTTGGATGTAAGATGATAAGTATTCCTTGTAATACATCGGTATATTTTCATAATGATGTTCAAAGTAAGATAAATATTCCAATAAGTAATATGATTGAAAATACGGTTAATTTTATTAGTAAAAATAATTATAAAAAGGCTTGTTTAATGGCAACAAGTGGGACTATTTCTTCTAATTTATATCAAAGGTATTTAAATGATGCGAATATATGTTATGTTTTGCCTAATCAAAATAATGTTATGAAAATTATTTATGATTACATAAAGCAAGGGAAAAATGTTCCTGCTAGTTTATGGAAAGATACTATTAAAGATATTGATGCGGACTGTTTTATATTGGGATGCACAGAGCTTTCAATTTTAAAAGAAAGGTTTGATTTAGACGATAGGTTTATTGATCCTTTGGAAGTTGAAGCTGATAAAATATTAGAGTTTTTTGGAAAGGAAAGAGTTTAGTTATGTGTGGATTTTGCGGATATGTAAATAAAAAAGATAAAAGTTATATTAAAAATATGAATGATATGATTTCTCACCGTGGACCTGATGATGAATCTTATTTTAAAGATGATTTTATTGCGATGGGTTTTAGAAGACTTTCTATTATTGATCTTAAAGGTGGCAGACAACCTATGGGTAATGAAGATGATAGTATGCATATTACTTTTAATGGTGAGATTTATAATTTTTTAGATATTAAGGATGATTTAATTAAGAAAGGCCATATTTTTAAAACTAAGGCAGATACTGAGGTTATTCTTCATGGTTATGAGGAATATGGGGTTAAGATATTAGATAAGTTAAGAGGTATGTTTGCTTTTGTTATATGGGATGGAAAAAATAAAAAATTATTTGGAGCACGAGATCATTTTGGTCAAAAGCCATTTTATTATTGTAATATGAATGATACATTTATGTATGGTTCAGAGATTAAAAGTTTTTTAAAACATCCTGATTTTGTTAAAAAAGTAAATAAAGATGCTTTAAAGCCTTATTTAACTTTTCAAACATCAGTTTTAGATGAAACTTTTTTTAAAGGTGTTTATAAATTAAGACCTGGTCATTATTTTATTTATGATTTTTTAGAAAATGAGTTTAAAACTGAAGCTTATTATAATGTAGAATTTAAACCTTGTAATCAAGATTTTGATAAGCTTACAAATAAGATTGATGATGTTATTACTAAGTCTATAGATACACATTTAATTAGTGATGTTGAGATTGGTTCTTATTTATCTGGAGGTATTGATTCATCTTATGTTGTTAGTTATTTGAAACCCGATAAAACTTTTTCAGTTGGGTTTGATTATAAGAATTTTAATGAGGTTCCACTTGCAAAAGAATTGTCAGATATTTTAAATATTCAAAATAAAAATGAATTAATAAATGCGGATGATTTTTTTGATAGTATTGATAAGGTTGAATATTATGCGGATGAACCTACGGCTAATTTATCAGCTGTTCCTCTTTATTTTCTTTCTAAATTAGCTGTTAAGGATGTTAAGGTTGTTTTATCTGGTGAAGGTGCGGATGAACTTTTTGGAGGATATACAAATTATGATGAAGATATTAAACTTAAAAAATATCGTAAATTGCCTTTCTTTCTAAGAAGGTTTGTTAAAACTATAGTATCCCCTTTTCCAAGCTTTCATGGTAAGAATTTTTTAACTAAAGGTGGCAGTAAATTAGAAGATTATTATGTTGGTCAAGCATTTGTTTTTGATAATAATGAAGCTAATGGAATACTTTCTGATGAATATAAAAATAATTTAAAATTTCAAGATATTACTAAGCCATATTTTGATAAGGTTAAGGATGAAGATGATTTAACTAAAATGCAATATTTAGATATGAATTTTTGGTTACCTAATGATATTTTATTGAAAGCTGATAAGATGAGTATGGCAAATTCTATAGAGCTTAGAACGCCTATTCTTGATAAAGAGGTTTTTGCTTTAGCAAGCACTATTCCTTCTGATTATAAAATATCACATGATACAACAAAGTATATATTAAGAAAAGCGGCTTCTAAAAGGATACCAGAGGCTTGGTATAAGAGAAGAAAAAAAGGTTTTCCTGTTCCTATTATTAAATGGTTTAGAGAAGAAAAATATTATAATATTGTGAAAGATATGTTTAATGAAGAATTTACTAAAGAATTTTTTAATCAAGATAAATTATTAAAATTACTAGAAGATCATTATAACGGCAAAAAAAATAACTGCCGTAAAATTTGGACAGTTTATGTGTTTTTGGTTTGGTATAAAAAGTTTTTTATAGAAGCATAAAAATTGACTTAATGGTCAATTTTTATTTTTTTAAAACTAATGTATGTTTATATGCATTTGTATTTTCTAAGTATTGAATTTTGATTGATATATAACGTGCAATTAATTGTTTTGATACATTAAACGGATATACTGCGATTAAATTGTTTTTAGCACTTTTTAATTTATTTAAAGGCAAATTATCAATTAAATTTAATATATCTTGGGCGTCATTATATTTTTTATACCATTTATAATATGGGCTTAATTTATCTAATCTTGATGCAAATTCATCATCGTTTGGTAATAAAGTTACATTTAATATATCAATTCCTTCTAATTTTGACATTTCCTTGAAATAATTAAGTTCGTTTTGTTTAATGATTAATTTTAAGTTATATAAATGTTCAATACACATATCCATTTTATCCATAATATCCCTCTTTCTTTGTGCTTGAGTATCTTAATACATTTTTTTATATTTGTCAAATTATACTTTGTTTTAAACTTTTTATGTGCAGAAGTTTTTTGTCATCGATTATGTTATCAATTACTAATGTTTCTAATTTATCTTTTATTATTTTATCAATTTTCCTTGCACCATATATTTTATAATCGGTTAAATTTACAATTTCATCATAAACTTCTTTATTTATTCTTATATTAATTTTATTATTATATTTTTCTTTAAATTCTTTTAATTTTATTTTTATTATATTTAATATATCTTCTTTATTTAATTGATTAAATTTAATAACTTTATCAATTCTATTCATAAAAGGAATAGAAAAATTATCATTTAAATATGAAGATTTGAATTCTTTATTGAAGCCTACATTTATTTTATGAAAACCAACATTTGATGTCATAATAATAACTACATTATCAAATATTATTTCTTTTCCTTTGCTATTTTTTATTTTACCTTCATCTAAGATTTGTAAAAATAGATTAATTACATTCATGTGTGCTTTTTCTATTTCATCTAATATTAAAACTGAGTAAGGTTTATTTCTAATTTCTTCCAATATATTAGTATTATCATAACCAACATAACCAGGCGGAGAACCAATTAATTTACTTATGCTATGTGCTTCTTTATATTCACTCATATCTAATTTAATAATATTGTTTTTTCCAACTAAATTTTCTCCAAATAAACGAGCTAAAGCGGTTTTCCCAACACCAGATGGCCCACAAAATAGGAATGAAAAACATTTATCATTAAACCCTAATTTTATTTTTTTAAAAACTTTTGATACTTCTTCTACTACTTCAGGCTGACCAATAATGGCTTTATTAATATTCTTTTTTGTTTGATTAATTAATTTTATTTTTTCATTTAAAATTTCGTAAATAGGAATTTCTGTTTTATCGTGAATTACTTTAGCAACATCTAATTTAGTTACTTTTTGACTGTCTTTATTATAAAGAATTAATTCTAAACTATTTATTTCATTCATTAATGAAAATTCTTCTTTCTTATAAACACTTGCTTTTTGAAAATCATTATCTAATATTGATTTCTTTTTTAATTTTATTATTTCTTTTAGTTTTTTTGTATATTTACCATAATCTTTTAACGATTTATTTTCTTTTAAACTAACTTTCGCACAAACTTCATCTAATACATCAATTGATCTATCTGGCTCATTACGATTATAAATATATTTTTCAGATAATTTTATGATTAGATCTATAATATTTTCATCAATAATAACTTTGTGATAATCTTCATAAATTTCTTTTAAATTCATTAATATATCTTTTACTGTATCTTGTGATGGTGCTTCTATTAAAACTTTTTGAAATCTTCTTTCTAAAGCACTATCTTTTTCAATAAATTTTTTAAATTCTTCTGTTGTGGTAGCTCCAATACATCTTATTTTTCCTCTGGCTAATGCTGGTTTAAATATGTTAGATGCATCAATTGCACCTTCAGCTCCTCCTGCTCCAACTAATGTATGAATTTCATCAATAAATAAAATAATATCATCACTTTCTTCTATTTCTTTTAAAATTTTGTTCATTCTTTCTTCAAATTCACCACGATATTTAGTGCCTGCAACTGCAGATGACATATCTAAATTTATGATTCTTTTATTTTTTAGTGATAGTGGTACTTCTCCATTTACAATCATGTTTGCTAGTTGTTCTACTATAGCTGTTTTTCCAACTCCAGCCTCTCCTATTAATACTGGATTATTTTTACACCTTCTTGATAATATTTCTAATATTCTTTTTATTTCTTTGTCCCTTCCTGTAACAGGGTCTAAAAAACCATTTGCAGCTTTTTTATTTAAATCAATTCCTATTTCTTCAATAAGTAATTTTTTATTTGTTTTAGAATATATTTTTTTATCAGAAAAATCATTATATATCTCATCAATATCAATGTTCATACTTGATAAAATTCTAATTGCTACACCTTCTCCTTCGTCAAGTAAACTAGAAAATAAATGATTTATTGTTACAATACCACTGTTATTTTCTTTTGCATCATCAACTGCATTTTCTAATATTCTTTTTAAAAGTGGTGTGTATAAAAACCATTTGCTTGGTTTACTTCCTTTTCCAATTATTTTTATAACTTCCTCTTTAAATGATTTATAATCTAAATCATATTCTTTTAATTTATCACTAATTTCATTATTATTTTTTAAAATTCCTAAAAGTAAATGTTCTGATGAAACATATGGATGATTTAATTCATACATTTCTTTTTTTGCTGTTACTAATATTTTTCTTGCTTCTTCTTCAAAATTGCCAAACATGTTTTGACTCCTTTCAATATATTCTATTCAATATATCCTATGTTTATTGTGGTAATATTTGAAAAAATTTAATCAACAAAATAAAACAAAAAAAGAATTCATTTTGAATTCTTATACAATTTATAAATGTTTTATGTATCTTTTACATTACCGTATATGGATTACTTGATGTTCCTTCTCCTGTTAATGTGATATCAGATGACAAATAAAATACTGGTGCAACGCCATCGCTATCACTTGCACGTCCACTAAAAACAGCACCTTCGCCACTAATGCATAGCATAGATTGAGCATATGAATTAGAATGCGAAGTGATTGTCCAAAGATAACTATTCCCTATTGAATTATATATCCAATTTGTTGATATGCAAGTGCTATAATTGCGTGCTGAATATGTATTATCATACACAGTTCCACATAAATTCATGTTGCTATTTGCCTTTACATAGTCACTTACATTCATTAACCCTACTTTACCTTTCCATTTGAAAAGATTTTCTTGACTAATGGTATTTGTCAAAGTTTTTTCATAATAATTAGCCATTCCAACATTAAACAAATGATTTACTATAATATCTTGAACGCTAGAAGATAAATTATTAAACCAAGTATCATTTAAATAAATATTTAAAGAAGCTTCTTTATCAGAAAGAGCATATGTTTCTGTTTCAGTATCATACTTTGGCATAGATGTAATATTTTTTAAGGAAGAATCTAGCATACTGTTTTTATTTCCCCATACTTTACATCCACTAGTTGAGTTACAGTAATCTTCATTTAATTGTGAATATCTTGAACCTGATGCATCAAAAGAATAATTTCCAATAATTTCATTTTTAATTACTTTTAATGTTCTATCTGATTCTATAGATATTATTCTATATGTATCTGTTCCTATGGTAATATAGTTATTTGGATTTGTCCCTTTATAAACATATCTATTTGCTATTGTTTCATCAGAATAAAGACCATCATTTGATGTTACTGTGTTTGCTATTAAATCGGATGAGGTTATTCCATCTGATGGTGATACTGAATTTGATTTTTGAATATAATTTAATGTTACTTTAAGTGTACTTGCTAAATTATCTGGTTGTGATGTAACATTTGAATTATAGGTTACTTTAACTGTTAATACTGCAGACTTACCTGCTTGTAATGTCTCGCCTTCTTTTAAACCTGATGTTTCAAACAATATTGCAGAATTCGATATATCTGTTTTTGTTATTGCCTTTAACTCTGCATCAACATTACCTTTATTTTCAACTGTTATGTCATAAGTTATTGAATCTGATGGTGATACTAAATTAGTATTAAATGTGGCGGCTAGTTTTGTATATGTTGGTTCTATTTTATTAGATGCGAATCCTATTATATTTTTAGTTTCAATATTAGTAATTTCTACATCCCATATACTTGTTATAGTAGAAGTTCCACTTATTTTGAGCTGACTATAAAATGCCGCATATCCTACTGCCATAATTAGTAATACCGCACATAATCCTACAATTATAATATTATTTTTCATTTTGTTATCTCTCATACTATTACTCTCCAAACCTGTATCAAAGATTATCTTAATCTACAAAACTTGTCATACTTATTCTACATAAAATTATTATATTTATTGATAAATTTATATATACTTTACTTTAAATTTAAATGAAAAAGTACTTTAAGTGCTTTTATATAATTTGCATTTCATTAAAACTAAACTTGTCATATCGAAATTTGGGATTTGCAGATTATTAACTGCTTCTGGTTTTTTTGAATGTAATTTTATTTTCATTAGTTTATAATTTGCAACTGTATCTAATGTAGATTGAATATCTAATATGTCTAAATTATCAATTAAATTAGGTTCTTTATATTCTTTCAAGTTAGTTTTTACTAATGTAGGCTTTGCTACTATTTCTTTAATATTGATAGGTGGTACTTGTTTTGTTTTTAAAGCATTTACTAATTCGGATGATTTTATAATTTTTGGCTTTATAGTATCTAATTGTTTATCAAATACTGTGCCTTTTAATTTTTCATCGACTTTTAATGTATCATTTTGCTTTACTGGTTCATTTATAAATTTAGTTTCTTTTGGCTTTATAGTATCTAATCGTTTATCAAATACTGTGCCTTTTAATTTTTCATCGACTTTTAAAGTATCATTTTGCTTTACTGGTTCATTTATAAATTTAGTTTCTTTTGATTTTATAGTATCTATTGGTTTATTAAATACATTTTTTGAAATATTCTTTTCTGAAGGTTTTGATTTATTATTTTCTTCGTTGATTAATGAGAATGCGAAAATATTTTCTTCTTTTGGAATTATTTCTTTTGTATTTAATTTAATTGATTCTAATTTACCTATGTCAAATTTAAATGGCTTTAATTTTGGTATACTTGTTTTACTTTTATTAGCTACATTGATATATCCAATTTTAGAATTATCAATTTCAATTGTTTTTATTTTAGTTTTTTTAGTTTTTTCTAATTGTTTTATTTCACTAACTATTTCTTCTTTGTTTTTACCTTCTAACATATCAGTGATTTTATTAATGCCATTAATAATTAAGATAGATAAAATTTGAAGTGTGAATGTACCTATTAGTAATTGCATTAAGGTTAAAACGTCATTATTTACATATAAAGCATTATCTTTATAAATGTTAATATTTTTAGCTTTTACAATTGTTAATATAAGTACAAATAGTAGTTGAACAAGGGCGAATGATGTAATATTAATTACTTTATTAATTTTATACATCTTTTTACTAAAGAAGCTTATTAAAGCAATTAATGAACAAGCTACCACAACAATAAATAATGTAATAAAACTTGGAAAATATAAAACCATAAAAAGTCCATCCATTAGGTTATCAAATAGTTTAAATATTAAATCGCCACCAATAATTAAAACAAATAAAATAACGATTAAATAAACAATGATAAAGGCTTTTTTACCGTGTTTTTTTTGTAATAACCAGATTATGATAGGAACTAATAGAATTATAATAAAAAGTGGGTGCTGGAGCATATTATTAAAAAATACTTGAAATTTATCAAATAGTGATAGTTGTTTCATAAGACCCACCTCGTTTCTATTTTATCATTTTATTTTGACTATTAATAGTTTTTTTACTTATCTTTTGTTTAAATTTTAAAATTGTTTCTTTACCTAGAATATCAGATAAAGTGTTTGATTTATATGTGGTTATAAAATAAATAATTACACCAATTGTTCCATATATGATTATATAAATTGCTGACACTGCTCTGGATGTAGAAAAATTAGGAATAAATAAGTTAATAGTTGATAAAGCTAATATCATAATTAATGTACACATTATAATTTTAATAAATGTTCTAATTGCTTTTAAATAATTAATGTTAGTTTCTTTTTTGATTTGTTTTAAAAGCCAAATTAATTCAATTGTATCAATAATTATGTTTAATGTTATTGTAGCATAATATGCTTCTAATCCTAAAAAATTAAATAAGTGCATTGTTGGAACGTTTAATAGTATTTTGGCTATAAGTGCACCTATTAGGGCTGTTATTGTTACTTTAGTGTTATTCATAGACTGATTAGTATTAACAGATACTGAGCAAATAGCTAATGGAATTTGTGATAAGATAAGCAAACTAAATATAGAACTATTTAGCTCATCATATCCATAAAATACTGTCCATACAGCTTTTGACATAAAGCTAATGCCAACGGCTAAGGGAATGACAACTAAAAATAATGTTTGTAGTGCTTGCGTTATTTTATCATTTACTTCATTATAATTTTTAACTGCATAGGCAGATGATATGGTTGGAATTAAGCTTGTAATAATTCCTGTTGATATAGCCATAACAATCATATTAAGTTTTGAACCCCATGTTTCAATAACACTAACAACGTTTTCACTGATGTTTGTTGTATATCCAAGACCTACTAGGCCTTTAACCACTGTAAATACGTCTACTAAAACAAAGATAGATTCTAGAAGAGAAATAATTACAAAAGGAAGAGCATAAAATATAATTTTACGAATTAAATCTTTTGTTGTGATATTTTTTTCAGCATTTTTTATGGGTTCATTACGTTTTAAACTTTTACTTTTTTTAATTTTATAAAATACGTAAAAATATGCGACTAAAGCTCCTGCGGTGGCACCAAATACTGATACGCCAACAGCGGTATTTAAAGATAAATGAAATACTTTTAAAGTTAAAAAGCTACCTACTAATATTACGAAAACGCGAGCTAACTGTTCAAGAATATCAGCAACAGAAGATACTTGCATGATTTTGTGTCCTTGTAAATATCCTTTGGATACACTTAGAAAAGGAACTACTAAAATGGCTGTAGATATAACTCTAATTACCATTGTAACATCTTCAGTTGTATTTCCTCCTTTAACACCACCAATAATTAAATATGCAACAGTTGGAGCAAATATAAACAGCATTAAAAATGATATAATACATAAAACGGAAATTATTTTAAGTCCTATTTTGAATGTCCTTTCTTTTGTATTATAGTAACCCATTTCATTATATTCTGAAACTACTTTACTCATTGCGACTGGTATTCCAGAAGTTGCTAGATTTAAAAATACATTATATATAGAATATGCATAACTATATAAAGCACCACCTTGGGTTCCGATTATTGCATAAAATGGAATAACATATACTAAACCTATGATTTTACAAATAACAATTCCAATTATTGAAATAGCGGCTCCAGCTAAAAAACCGGATTTTTTCATAACAACACCTACCTATAAACAATTAAGGCTGAAAAACAATATATTTGTTCTTCAGAAATAAAAATTGCTGTAGAAAATTTTATATCAATAATTTCTGGTTCTTCTTCTTTTATGAAATTATTAATCATATCTTCTAAGTCTTTTTCATGACTTTCATCAAAAATTTTTACCTTCATTATATCACCACATTTAATATAACAAAAATAAATTATTTAAAATGTCAAATAAAGGCTAATGCCTTTATCTGTAACTGGTAAACCATACTCCTTGAGATGGTATATTTTTAAGCCAAGTTTTAGGATCTATTCTACCGCTATTACTAGTAGTAAGACCATTAAATAAATTTAGATGAATATGTCCTCCATAAGCACATGGATCAGTATATCCTCTACCACCAATTTGTCCTAAAACAGTTCCAGGGTTAACCCACTGACCTAAGCTTACACTTCTATTTGTTAAATGCCAGTAAGATGTGGTATAACCATAATCAGGATGATATACATAAATAATATGATTACCACATGTACTTGTAGACCCATCTTTATAGTTTACAACTTGACCGCTTGCAACTGGATAAACATTAGATACTGAACCATTTGAAAAGTCAATACCCGTATGAAATTCACCTGTACGCCATCCATAACCGCTTGTAACTTGACCACTTGTAAGAGGCATATATGTGCCATTGTAATTAGCTGAACCACCAGAGTTGCCTTTAGATTGTTTTGCTATTCTAGCCTGACAAGAGCTCATTGTTTCGCTACCACTACATCCTAATGAAATTAAGTTATTAATTAAACTAATTGTTTCTTTATATTCTTGATCTTGGGTAAGCATACCTTCACTTATTTTTTGAACTTCTTGATTTAATTTAGCCTCTAAGGTTGCTAGTTCTTGCTGCTTTTTAGTAAGCTCTGATTGTTTACTAGCAAGCTCTGTTTTTTTATTTTCTAATTCTTTCGCACTTTTATTATATTCCTTAATTAATGTTTCATTATAATTTCCTAATTGTTCAGCAACAGAAACTCTATAAATAAAATCGGTAAAGTCGGTTGCTCCAAAGATATATTCTAAGTAATTATTTTCGCCATCAGTGACTTGAACAAAACTCATGATATCTTTCATTTGTTCATTTTTTTTATCAATATCTTTTTGAATTTTTTCTATTTGATTTTGAACATTGGTAACTTCACTTTGGATACTTGAAATTTGACTTTCAACTTCTTGTTTTTGTTTAGTAGCTTCATTTTTTTCAGCTTCTGTTTCAGCTTTTTGACTTTTAGCTTTATTGTATGCATCTCTATTTGCTTGTGCTTCACTTTTTAATTCATTTAATGTTTTCTGAGCTGCATATCCAGTTGACAAAAACATACTACAAGTAACTAAAATAGTTATAAATAAACATACCTTTTTCATTCCTACCACCTTATTCTTTTAAAATATTTACTGATTTTTTATAATCTGGCATATAATATTCAACTGTATTCCAAAATTCTTTAGAATGATCAAAATGAACTAAATGAGAAAGTTCATGAATAATTACATAATCAATTTCATGAATACTATATTCAATTAATTTAGAATTTAGAGTAACTGATAAATCTCTTCTATTACATACGCCCCATCTTGTTTTCATAGATCTTATTTTTAATTTTGGAAATGGTATATCTTCATCAAATAAATTATAATTATATTCTAATCTTTCAGCAAAAATATGTTTAGTTTCTTTTTTTAACCATTTTTCTAATGACTTATCATCTTTTACATATATTTTATCTTCTGCCATTTCTATACTTTCAAAAGGTACCTTTATTATATCATATTTTTTACCTAAATAATAAAAAGCCTGACTTTTTTCTAGTTTTTTCTTAGCTTTTGATAGTGCTTTACGCAAAAAATCTTTTTCATTATCTAAAATTGTTTTTACTTCTCTTTTAGTAACTAAATAATTAGTAGTCACATAAATTGTTAAGTCATCTTTTATTTTTAAGTAAGTATTTTTATTATTTTTTTTTACTATTAATACTTTATAAGTATCACCATCTAATTTATAATTGAATGATATTTCCATATAACCACCTACTTCATTCTACCACATTTAAAGAGAGAAAAAAACTTCTTATGGAAGTTAATCAATTTTAGACGTGCAGTGGGGACATTTAACAGCTTTTATATTAATTTCACTATAACAATAAGGACAATTTTTAGTAGTTTTTTCATCATTATGTTTTGTTTTTTCTTTTATTTTATTTATTGTTTTTACTAAACAAAATAAAATAAAGGCCATTATAATAAAATTAATTAAAGCAGTAATAAATGTTGATATGAATCCAGCAATATCCTGCCAATCATAGTGCACATGAGCAGTTACTACTTTTAAAATTGGATTTATAAAATTATCTGTAAGAGATGTTACTAATCCTGAAAATGATGTTCCAATTATTATTCCAACTGCCATATCCATCATGCTACCTTTTAATGCAAACTGTTTAAATTCATTTAAAAAATTTTTCATTTAATCACTCTATCTATTTTAAGTAATACATCAATTTTCATAATATTGCCTTCTTTTTTATAAATAGCAATTTCTTCATTTTTGCTATTTAAAAATAATATTTTATCAGGGTAATTTCCTGTTAAAGGCATTCCATTTATTATTTTTTTTAATTGATTATCATTAGCGTAAATTTTTGGTATGTTTAATAAATCTTTTATTTGATATATTTTATATTTATCATTTAAAATATCATTTAAGTTATAGGCATTATCAATGCTAAATATTCCTTGTTTTGTTCTCGTTAAATCACTCATAGTACCAATTGTATTTAAATCATTTAGAATATCTTTTATTAAACTCCTTATATAGGTTCCTTTACTTACCAGACATTTAAATGTAAATTCATTTTCATTAAATGATAGAAGTTCTATATTTTTAATAGTTACATTTTTTTTAGGCAAAGTAACTTTTTCATCTTTCCTTGCATATTCATACAGTTTTTTTCCATTTACTTTAACAGCAGAATATAGTGGGACTTCTTGACTGTATGTTCCATTAAATTTATTTAATGTATTTATTAAATCATTTTGGTTTATTTTTTTATATTCTTCTTTAATGATTTTACCAGTAATGTCTAGTGTATCTGTTAAAATACCTAATTTGACGGTGGCTATATATTCCTTTTCTTTTGATGATAAAATTTCATTTAATTTAGTGTACCTATTTAAGCAAATAACTAATACTCCTTGGGCTAGAGGATCTAGTGTACCATTATGTCCTACTTTTTTAGTTTCAAATTTTTTACTAATAATATTTACAACATCTCTACTAGTATAACCTTTAGGTTTATTAACAATTAAAAGGCCATTACTTTCTAATTTCAAATTTACACCCTTCTTTGGTATCTTTTATTACAACATTTTTAGAAAGCAGTTCATCTCTAATATTATCAGCTAATGTGTAATTTTTATTTTTTTTTGCTTCATTCCTTTTTTCTATTTGCGATAAAATATATTTTTTAAATTCTTCATCAATTTTTTCTTCATCAAGTAAATTTAATGATAAAACTTTATCAAAGTCTTCAATTAAATAAAGTTTTGAAGAGTTATTTAAATCGCTTTTTATAACATCATATAAACATGTAAGCATACTAGAGGTATTCATATCATTTTCAAAGGCTTTTTTAAATTCTTTTTGATATTTTTCTACATTGCATATATTACCGTTTAAATTTTCTTTAATGTTTTTTATTTTATTTTTTAGTTTGTTATAAGCATTTGTTGCCATGTCTAAACTTTCTAAACTATAGACTAGAGTTTTACGGTAATGAGACTGAAGACAAAAATAGCGATATACGATTGGATCATAGCCTTTTTCAATTAAACTGTTTAAGTCTTTTGAATCACCTTTTGATTTACTCATTTTACCAGTTTTATCATTTAAAAATTCCATATGAATCCAATAATTACACCATTTATGTTTTAAATAGCTTTCTGATTGAACTATTTCATTAGTGTGATGTGGGAAAATGTTATCAATACCACCACAGTGAATATCTAAATGTTCACCTAAGTTTTGAATTGCTATAGCAGAACATTCTATATGCCATCCAGGATATCCTAGTCCAAAGGGACTTTCCCATTTTAATTCTTGATCATTAAATTTTGAATTTGTAAACCATAAGCCAAAATCAAATGGATTTTTTTTATTATGATCAGCTTGAACGTCTTCACGAACTGCAAGTAATAAATCATCTTTACTTCTTCCAGAAAGTTCGTAATAATTAGGACATTTTGAAGTATCAAAATATACATTACCACCTGATTTATATGCATATCCATCTTCAAGCAATTGATTAATCATTTTAATGTAAAAATCAATATTTTCTGTTGCGGGAGATATTATTTCTGGTTTTTTAATGTTTAAATTTTCTAAGTCTTTAAAAAAAGCATCTGTATAAAATGCGGCTATATCTAAAACTGATTTATGCTCTTTTTTTGCTGCTTTAGATAATTTATCTTCACCAGTATCGCCATCTCCTACTAAGTGGCCAACATCAGTGATATTCATGCACCTTTTAACGTTATAACCTACATATTTTAAACCTTTTTCTAATATATCTTCAGATATATATGTTCTTAGGTTACCAATATGTGCGTAATAATATACGGTAGGTCCACATGTATACATTGTTACTATATCTTTATTATAAGGAATAAATTCTTCAATTTTTTTGGTTAATGTATTATATAATTTCATCTAATCACGCCTTTCTATAAAATTATATCATGTTTTTTAATAAAATTTGACATAATTTTAAAAATGTGTATAATAAGCACCGTATTTTTAAAGGGGGATTTATTATGAATAACAAAATTACGGAAAATTATAGTATATTATTGTATGAATATATTACAAAAAAATATGGTTGTATCAAAACCTTAAACAAAGATGAAAAAAGGGAGTTTGCATATAATTATCACAGAATGTTTAATGAGGTTCCAATTATTGAAATATTGGAAGCTGGCTTAGATAACAAAGAAATTAGTAATACAATATTTAAATTTATACGTCTTAATTATTTAACAAAAATTACAAAATCACTTCATGAAATTTATTCTAATGGTTTTATGATTGCAAATATTAAAATAAGTAAAGCTACTTATAGTGAGATAATGCGTGATTATGATTATAATAACTGGCTTGAGGAATATAATGAAGAGGTCTTATTTAATGAAAATGATAGAATCAAAAAACCAGTATTTTCAAAATTTATTAAAGACGACGGAAGTGTTCTAACTATTGATAAAGAAAAAGCAACTTTAATTAAAAATATTTTAAAGGAAAATGATATTTTTCCTTCAAAATATCTCGTTGAATGTGCATTTAAATATTATGCAGCTGATATCATGAATGAATATATGAAAGAAATTAAGAAAAACGAAATTGATGTTAAAGAAATTTCAACAAAATATCAAGTTAAACATATGCCTACTACGGAAGATGGAATTAATTTAGTTAATTTAATAAAGAAAAGTCCTGTTAAATTAACTAGTAGTGATAAAATATTATTTGCTTGTCAATATTATGATACATTAGGTAATGTTTCACTAATTGATGTTTTAAAAAGAAATGTTGATAATGTTGATTTAAGAAAAAATATTGTTAAATTTATGTCGGTTAATAATATGAAAAAGGTTAATCCAAATTGTGGTTTGTATGAATTTGGTCTATATAATGTATCTAGAAATATTAAATCATTTAATACTTTAGATTGCGAATATGATTATCAAAATTGGCTTGAAGAATATGATGAAGATATTCAGTTTGAAATAAAAAATAAAAATTATCCTTCTATTAATTCAATATTGCTTAAAGATGGCACTAGTTTTACAGTTGATAAAGAAATCGCAAAAAAAATTAAACTAAGTTTGTTAGAAGAAGAAATATTTCCAGCTGTTTGTATTGTCAAAGGTGCATTTAAGCCAGTTGCAGAAAATAATTTTAAACAATATGTTAAAACATTAAAAAAACGTGGTGATGAAAATGAATGATGAACAAATTAAAAATATATTAGAACTGATTGATAATACAAAGGCAGCTAAAAGAACTTTTTACGACAAAAATGATAAAATAAATTTTGCCTATCAATATTGGATGTTATCGGGAGAAAATAGTATTGAGGATTTAATAGCTTTGATTGCAAAAGAAAGAAGTAATATTCAATTAACCAATAAAAAAAATATAGCAATGAATAATGAATATATGAATATTCAATATAAACTAATTAATTTTTTAGAAAAACAAAAGGTAACTCAAATACAAAAATTTAGAAAAGACATGATTGTTGATAATGAACTTTTAGAGATTAATAAAACTGTAGATTATATTAAAAGAAATAGTTATTGGCTTTCATTATATGATTTTGAAAATGCATTTTTAGCAAATTGTGGTAGAAAAAATTCTTTTCCAGTTTTTTACAGCTATATGGTAGATGGAAAAGAAATTAAAATAGATTTTATTGCTCTTAACAATATTGAAAAAACATTAAAAGAGAATAATGTTCCAATTGCAAATTGTATTGTTAAGGAAAGTTTCCATCATTATGCTTTTGGAAGTTTAAATGATTATATGAAAAAACTTCATAAATACGATGAAAATATTGAGAAAATTAAAAGACATATCAGATAGATGTGTCTTTTAATTTTTTATAAAATTCAAATCTTTTTATGGCTTCTAATTTATTAAGTTTTAGCAAATCCTCCGCTTTCTTTGGATTTACTTTTTTTAACATACTATATCTTGTTTGATTATTTAAAAATTCTTCATATAAATCAAAGTTAGGTGTTGCACTATCCAATATAAAATTATCGCCATCACATCTAAATATTGGAAAATAACCACATTTGGTTGCTAAAGCTTCGTTTGAAACAGAACAAGACATTCCATCTTTAATTCCATGTGATATACATGGGCAGTATGCAATTACTATTGCTGGTCCTTCATGATTTATAGCCTCGTTTAAGGCTTTGATTGCTTGATTCATATTTGCACCAAGTGATATTTGAGCAACATAAGTATTAGGATATGACATAGCGATGCGTGCTAGATCTTTTTTATAGTTTTTTTTGCCATCACTTGCAAATTTAGCTACCATTCCAATTGGAGTACTTTTGGATGCTTGGCCACCAGTGTTAGAATAAACTTGTGTATCTAATACTAGTATTTTCACATTACTCCCACTGGAAAGAACATGATCAATACCACTGAAACCAATGTCATATGCCCAGCCATCACCACCTATCATCCAGATGTTTTTAGCTGTTATATAATTTTTTAATTTAGTTAATTCAGGATACTTATTATAATCAATTTGTTCATATACTTCTTTAGTAATATTATAATCATTACTATTATTAAGCCATTTAGTGAATAGTTCGTCATTTTTATTTAGCATATAATTTCTAACTTTATTTTTTCCATTTTCAAAGCCCATTAATATGCCATAACCGAATTCAGCATTATCTTCAAATAAACTATTTATCCATGGTACAGTATATGGAGCATTTGGGAGTTCACCACCATATATAGAAGAACATCCTGTTGCGTTTGCGATAATTAAATTATCAGCTAGTTGAGTTAATAATTTAATATAAGCTGTTTCACCACATCCACTACATGCACCGTGAAAAGCAAATTTAGGTTTTTTTAATTGACTACCCTTAATGGTGTTTTTATCAAATATATTTTTTTCAGATATATTTTCTACTAGGTAATCAAATATTTCGTTATTATTATTTTTATCTAAGAATAAAGCTTTATTTGATTTAATTCCTGGACATGTTTTTACACATACACCACAGCCAGTACAGTTTCTTGATGATACACCTATTATAAAGTAATAATTTAAATTTTTTTTACATTCTTCTTTAATAAAATCTGGGGCTTTCATATATTCTTCTTCGTTTAATAAAAATGGTCTTATAACACCGTGTGGACATACTAATGAACACATACTACACTGCATACAGTTATCTTTTTTCCATTTGGCTACATAATCAGAAATATTTGAATTTTTTATATTTTGATGTTCAAATGTGCCATCTTCAAATCCTATAAAGTTTGATGTTTTTAAATTATTACCTTGTCTATGTTCTAATGCTTCGTAAATATTATTTGAAGGAAAAATTAAATCAGTTGAAATCTTATCCAATTCAATTTTATGAATTTTTGTATCTTTGATAGCATTTATATTATTTAATGCGATATCCTTACTTTTAATGGCAAATTTTTTCATTATATATTCTTCTAAATATTTGGTGTTATCTTTTGGTAAATTTAAAATATCTAAAATAGCTTTTTCCATAATCATACTTATTTTTCTAGATAAGTTATGACTTGAAGCAATTTTATCAGCATCTATAGAATATAATGTTATATTCTTTTCATTGAGTATTTTTTTATAAGGATTTAAATCTTCTAAAAGTTTTTCATCAGATTTATTTGTATTTATAAGTAATGTGCCATTTTCTTTAATCATTGTTATTGCATCAAAGGTGTTTAAGTATGTATCTTTAGATATAACAATTAAATTTGGATTATGAACAAAATATGTTGATTTTATTTTTTTATCAGAATATCTTAAATGACTACATGTAACACCACCGGATTTTTTTGAATCATATTCAAAATATCCTTGAATATGTTTATCGTTTTTACTGATAATATCTAGTAGTAATTTACTACAGCTAATCATACCATCACTGCCATAACCGTATACTAATATTTCTTCATTATGTGTTACATTAATATTTTCATATTTTAAGCTTAAATTTGTAATATCATCATGGATACCTATGGTAAATTCATCTTGAGGATTATCAAGCATATCATAAATGGCTTTTATCATACCTGGGGTTGTATCTTTACTTGATAAACCGTATCTTCCATGACAAATTTTTATGTTTTTTTCTTTCAAGCATGAGGCAATATCTAAATAAAGTGGTTCTCCTTCGCTACCTGGTTCTTTGGTTCTATCTAAAACGGCTATTTTTTTAACACTTTCAGGTAAAACAGAAAGTAAATATTTTTTACTAAATGGTCTATATAAGTGAACTTCTATAAGTCCAATATCTTCATTTAAATAATCAATTACTTCTTTTATTGTTTCACAAACTGAACCCATGGCTATTATAACTTTACTGGCATTTTTATTTCCATAATAGTTAAATGGTTTATAATTTTTATTTGCGGCTTTATTAATTTCATTCATGTATTCATTTACTATATCAGCTGTTTGATTATAAAATTTATTTCTAGCTTCAGTTTCTTGAAAATATATATCATCGTTTTGATTAGTTCCTCTTGTAACTGGTTTTTCATTATTTAAAGCTCTGTTTTTAAATTTTTCTATGCTGTCGAATGGAATTAATTTTTCTATTTTTTTATTATCTAGAATTTCTATTTCATTTAATTCATGACTTGTTCTAAAACCATCAAAGAAATGAAGAAAAGGCAAACTAGCTTTTAAACTAGACAAGTGAGCAATTAATGAAAGAAAGTATGCATCTTCAGGTGAAGAGGATGCAATCATACAAAATCCTGTCATTCTAGTTGCATAAATATCTTGATGATCACCAAATATACTTAATGCATGGGTTGCTAAAGATCTTGCGGCTACATGGATAACACATGGTAACATTTCCCCTGCAATTTTATACATGTTTGGTATCATTAAAAGAAGCCCTTGACTGGCTGTATATGTTGTTGCAAGACATCCTGTTTGTAAAAGACCATGAAGTAGGCCTATGGCTCCTGCTTCACTTTGCATTTCAATTACTTTAGGAATATCATTAAAGATATTTTTTTTACCTTCTTTTGCCCATTTATCAGCAAGTTCTGGCATAGGACTCGATGGAGTTATTGGATAAATTCCAGCAATTTCGGTAAATAAATAAGATGCATGCATGCAGGCTTCATTACCATCACAAATTATTTTTTTCATATTTTCCTCCTATTTGGTGCAATCTTCAGATGAGTTTTTAAAATTAACTGTATAATTATAGTTATGACCGTTTGTGGTTGATACTACTACATAAACTCCTTTTTGTGATTCTATGTATGGCTTATCAGTCATAGGGTTAACAAGTTTATCTTCAATATAACCACCGTTTACATTAATTCCATCTATTGTACCACCATTTTGTAAAATATTCACGTTTATTTCTTTGCTGCCTGTCGATGGAAGTAATGTTGGATAGTCAATTAGTAGATTTTTAGTTCCTTCTATTAAATTTTTCTTTTGAACCATGCAACTGTTATATCTACTTTTTTTAATACTACTATCAACTGCTGTTACTGCTATTAAACTTAGAATCGATAAAATAACAATAACACCTAATAATTCAGCTAAAGTAAAACCATTTCTTATGCATTTTTTTAATTTATAAACCTGCGATTTATAATCTTCATTATCTGTTATAAAAGAACCTGCTACTAGTATATCAGCTTGTTTAACTTTTGCAACTGTATTATCATTAATTCCACCATCTACTTCTATAGCAAAATTTAGATTATTTTCTTCGCGATATTTTATTAAATTATTTATTTTGTCTTCTACATTAATAAATTTTTGGCCACCTTTTCCTGGATGAACTGCCATAACTAATACTAAATCAATTTTTTCTAGATATGGATATATGTTTTTTATATCTGTATCAGGATTAATGGCTAAACCTGCTTTTATTCCTAAGGTATGAATATAATCAATTAATTCGTTTGTATTACCAATTTCATAATGAAATGTGATATAGCTTGGATTTATTTTTTTTACCATTAAAGTATATTTTTTTACATCTAAAACCATTAAATGGACATCAATTTGTTTTTTTAGATTACATACTTTATCTATTAAATTAATGTCGGTAGGATAGCCATCTGTAAATTTACCATCGATAATATCAAAATGAATTATATCACATGCATTGTCTAATGACATTATTTTATTTTCATCATTTTGAATTTTTAAAAAAGAGCCTGCTATTTTTACCATGTTTATACCTCACTTTATAAAATTAATATAGTTGTTATATCTACTTTCTAGTATTGTTTTATCTAATACTTTTTCTTTTATTTTGCACTTTATTTCGTTTTTATGGAAACAATCACGAAATTTGCATTCATTGCGGTATTCATTAAATTCTATAAAATTATCACGAATATCTGATTTACTCATTCCATCAAAATTAAGTGCGGAAAATCCAGGTGTATCCGCTACCATTCCATCAAATATTGATATTAATTCTGTATGCCTTGTTGTATGTTTTCCCCTATTTAATGCATTTGATATTTCGTTTGTTTTTAAATTTAATGATGGCATTAGTTTGTTTAATAAGCTGCTTTTACCAGCACCACTTTGTCCAGTGAAAACGCATATTTTATTTTTAAAGATTTTAGAGATTTGATTTAATTGATTATTCATATATACTTCATAAATGTTTTTATAATAATCAATTATTGGTTTTAATTTATTTAATTCATTTTCAGTAAGCAAGTCTGCTTTAGTAAATATAATAATTGGTTTAATGTTATTGTATTCACAAATTACTAACAGTTTGTCTAAAAGGTTTGATGAAAAATCTGGTTTTTTTAAGCTTGTAATGATTAAGGCTATATCGACATTACTAATAGGCGGTCTTGTAAGACTATTTTTTCTAGGTAAAACTTCTAATATATATAAATTTTTTTCATCAAAAATAACATTATCGCCAACTAAAGGAGATAAGCCCATGTTTCTAAATTTTCCACGGGCCTTACATACATATTTTTTTTCATTTGATAAAACTGTATAATCATTGCTTATTTGTTTTATTACTTTTCCTTGCATTACTGTTCCTTCTTTGTAGTACTTTCCTCTGTTTTAGTTTCTGTTTCCGTTTTTTTAGTAGTGTTTTTTATTACTTTAATTCTTAAATTATCTCCAGTAACAACTTTATTTCCTGCTGGAATATTTTGATAAATTACTGTACCATCTGTTTTGCTTGAATCTTCAACATAAGTTACATCTAATGTAATGTTATTAGTTGTACAAAATTTTTCTACACTACTTTCATCATACGTACCGTCTGTGAAGTTTGGATATGCAACATATACATTTGAAATCGTTAGGATTATTGTATCTCCTTTTCCGAGTTTTTCACCTGCTTTAACGTCTTGTTCTAAAATTGTATTTTCTTTAACTCCTTCTGAAGAGGATACCTCTTTTTTATCAATTATAACGGTAATTCCTGCTTTTTCCAATTTTTTTTGGATTTCGGTATAAGTTTTGCCTTTATAATTTTCAATCTTTATTTTTGAAGAACCTTTAGATACAATTAATGTTACTTTCGTACCTTTTTTCATGTTGCGTCCTACTTCTGGGTCGGTACCAATAACTTTGTCTTCTTCTATTTCATCACTTTCTTGTTTTTTCGTTTTTGAATTTACTTCAAAGCCATCATTTTCTAATGTATTTTCTGCTTGTTTTACTGTCATTCCGGCAACATCAGGAATTTCTGTTTTTGTCTTTTCTGTTATTTTTGGATAAATAAACATTACAAATAAAACTGCAGCTAATAAAATTCCAACAACACTTCCAACGATTATTAGGGCAATATTCATTTTTTTATCTTTTTTTTCATTGTTTTCTAAATTACGTTTTGATCTTTTTTGGGTAGTTTTAGGTATTTCGTCAAAGCCTTTTTCTTTATATTTGTATACTAATTTAGGTTCATTAAATCTTTCTTTATCTAATGCTGTTTTTAAATCTTCATTCATTTCTTCAGCACTTTCATAACGATTATCAGGATTTTTTGCGGATGCTTTTAATATTATATTTTCAATTGATCTTGGCATTTCTGGATCATATTCACAAATGCTTGGAATCGGTTCATTCATATGTTTAATGGCTACTTCAACTGGGTTATCCCCTTTAAAAGGAACATGACCTGTTACTAATTCATACATTAAAATACCTAATGAATAAATATCACTTTTTATTGTTGTAGCACCACCGTTGGCTTGCTCAGGTGGAATGTAATATACTGTTCCCATTACACTATTTGTTTGGGTAAATTCGCCTGAGTTAAGTGCTACTGCAATACCAAAATCCATTATTTTTACTCTACCATCTTCTAGTATTATTACATTTTGAGGTTTAATGTCTCTATGAATAATGTAGCTTTCATGTGCATGAGAAACGGCTCTAGTTAATTGAAGCATTATATCAATAACTTCTGGTAGTGTTAGATTTCCTCTTTTTTTAATTAGTTGTTTTAAAGTAAGTCCTTGCACATATTCCATAACAATAAAATATTTTCCATTATCTTCACCAACATCATATACTTCAACAATGTTTGGATCATTTAATGAACTTGCAGAAATAGCTTCTCTTTGAAAACGTCTTACAAATTTTTCATCTTCTGCTAGATCACCTCTTAATATTTTAACAGCTACTTTTCTGTCTAATATGGTATCTTGAGCTAAATATACATTAGCCATTCCACCTTCGCCAATTGCTCTTATAATTTCATATCGATCATTAATTAGTTGTCCCCTTGTTATCATTTATATTTCCTCCTTTTGCAGATAAGCTGCAGATATATTATCGGTGCCACCTCTATTGTTAGCTTTATTTATTAGTTTTTGTAATTTACTATCAATGTCAATATTACTATCTAATACAAGTTCAATATTTTTTTCATCAAGCATATTTGTAAGTCCATCACTACAAAGTAGGATTCCATCAATATCTGTTTCAACATCAAATACATCCATTTCAACTGATACGTTTGCACCAAGAGCTCGCATTAAAACATTTTTCCTTGGATGGTCTTTTGCTTGTTGTTCAGTTAATTCACCTGATTTAACTAATAAGTTAACTAAAGTGTGGTCATTTGTTATTTTATATAATTTTTTATCCTTTATAACAAAACCGGAAGAGTCTCCAATGTTTCCAAAGAGTAAAAAATCATTAGTTACAAGTGCCATTACTATTGTTGTGCCCATGCCTAAACTTTCAGGATTATTTTCAGTATATTTATATATTAGCATGTTGGCTTCACTGACAATTTCTTTTAAGAAACCTATTGCATCTTCTTTATTACCAACTGTAGAAGAGTCTACAAATCTTTTTCCTATATGAGTTATAGCTATTGAAGAGGCTATTTCTCCACCTTTATGACCACCCATTCCATCGGCTACGGCCATTAATATTTCGCCGATTTCATTTTTTACAATTGTTACACTATCTTCATTATGATCCCTGACTTGTCCTGGATCTGTTAGATAAGAAAATTCCATTAAATCCCCTCCTCATAATTAGAACGTAATTGCCCACATGCGGCATCAACCTCACCGCCAAATTCTTTGCGAATAGTAACATTTATTTTATTTTTCTTTAAAGCATCGTAAAAATGCATTACTTTATCATGTGATGTTTTTTTAAATTCAATATGACTTGTTTCATTGTATGGTATTAAATTGACATATGCATTAAGTCCTTTAATTAATTTAGATAATTGCAGTGCACAATTATCAGTATCATTAACGTTTTTTAGCATTATGTATTCAAATGTAACTTTACGATTAGTTACCGAGATATATTCTTTTACAGAGTTAATTACTTCTTTTAATGGATATGCTTTATTTATTTTCATTAATTTATTTCTTAAATCATCATTGGGAGCATGAAGTGAAATAGCTAGATTAACTTGCATATTTTCTTTTGTAAATTGTTTTATTTTAGGAACAATTCCACAAGTAGATATGGTAATATGTCTAGCCCCTATTGCTAGTGCAAAATCACTATTTATAATTTTAATAAATTTTAATACATTTTCATAATTATCAAAAGGTTCACCAATCCCCATTAAAACAACATGTGATATTCTAATTTTTTGCATTTTTTCTACTAATAAAATTTGACATACCATTTCATCTACATTTAAATTCCTCACTTTTTTTAATCTTCCACTTTCACAAAAAGCACACCCCATATTACATCCCACTTGGGTTGAAACACATAAGCTATTGCCATAATCATGGTTCATTAAAACGGCTTCTACTTTGTTTTTATCTTCTAATTCAAATAAATATTTATGCACATCTTTAGCGTGTTGAATCTTTAATATTTTAGGTTTTTGTATTTTAAAATCTTGTTTTAGTTTTTGAATAACTGTTTTTTTTACATTGCTCATCTCGTCAAAATTTTCTACTCTTTTTTTATAAAGCCAGTCATATATTTGTTTAGCTTTATATTTTTTTTCATTCATATTTTCAAAGTAATTTTCTAACTCTTGGATGGTCATGCTGTATATATTCATACCTATCACCTTACATTTAATTATATCAAAAGTATGAAAAAAATAATAGAAAATTTCTATTATTTTTGGTTTAATATTAATTTTGTACTAAAATTTATTAAATTTTACATTTTTTTACCTATTTCATAATTTCCATAGCTATACAAATTGCGAAGAAAAGAAATCCTAAAAAAGCAGTTAGACGAGTTATAAAAAGTTCGCCACCTCTTTCTTTTCTATTGGCAAAAAGTTCATCATTACCACCCATAATACTGCTTGATGGACTTACAGCTTTGCCACTTTGTAAAAGTACAATTGCAATTAATAAAATAGATACAATAATTAATAATACCTTCATAAGTATCCCTCCGACTTCTATAATTTACCATAAATCCATTTAAAAATCAATTGTTTTATTAAATGTTAATTCAAGTTCGCTATTTTAAATATTTTTTTAAGTACTATGGGCATACACAAAAAATAAATGGTTTTATAAACCATTTATTTTATTTCGATTGATTTTGATGTTTTTTCCGCAGCTTCTTTTGGAAAGTTTAGTTTTAAAACGCCTTTATCAAATTTTGCTTCAATTTTGCTTTCATCTATATCTCCAACGTAAAATTTACGTTCAACAGATCCATAGAATCTCTCTTGACGAATGAAACTTTTTCCTTCATCTTTTGTTTCTTCGTTTTCTTCAGCTTTAATTGTTATATAACCATTTTCGTAATCAACAGTTATATCGTCTTTTTTCATTCCTGGTAAATCAGCTTCTAAAAAGTAATTACCATCCTTTTCATAAATATCACATTTCATTGCATTTGTTTCAGAAAAAGCATCAAACATATTATCAAAATCAAAATTTCTTGGTAACATTCTCATATTTATTCCTTCTTTCTTTTACAATTATGTTATACCACTATTTTTAGCACTTGTCAAGTATGAGTGCTAAAGAAATTTAAAATTAAAAATGATTTTTTAGATCATTTTTATTCTTTGATTAATTCTTTCTATTCCAAGTAGTTTCATAATTTCATATAAATCTGGAGTATTACATTTACTTGTGATACTTACTCTAATAACTGTACTAAAATCAGCAATGCTTCCCTTATAATTATCAGGATTTTCTTTGTATTCTTTCATTTCACCAGCATATCCACATTTTATAGCTGCTTTTTTCATGTTATTAAACCAAGTGTCTTTATCATCTACTACACTATAGAATTCATTTAAATAGATATTTAAAATATTTTTAATTTCTTCTTTATTTGTTATTTTTTGCCATTCATAGTTATCTGGTTTAAATAATTCATCATACATATACCAAATTTGATTTTTAACATCGCCAAAATATCCTATATCTTTTCTTGGTTTTTTTTGTTGCCTTTCAATATTAAAAATATTTATTGAATAATCCTTATATTTCTCAAGTAATGAAGAAAATTCTTTATCGTATGTTTTTGAATGATTTAATGCCATATCATAAACGGTTTGTGCGGTTAAAGTACTGATATAATTTTTAGAAATGTTCATTAGCTTTTCATAATCAAATAATGTGCCACCTACTGGCATTTTTTTGAAATCTAATGTAAATTCAGATGCATCTTTATCTTTATTTTGATTTAGCCACATTTCAAAGTTTGAATTTGCTATTGTTTCTAGGTAAAGCATAACTGCTTTATTTGGTATTCCTTTTTCATGGTAATAGCTAATGGCTGCCCACGGATCTTTTCTTTTACTTAATTTTCGTTTTACGCCACCATCTTCAATCATTATTGGTGCAATATGAGCAAATTTAGGTAAGTTAAATCCTAAATATTCAAATAGTTGAACATGGACTGGTACTGATGATAGCCATTCATCACCTCTTACAACATGAGTTGTACCCATTAGATGATCATCAACGGCATGGGCAAAATGATATGTTGGAAGTCCATCTGATTTGATTATAACTATATCTTGATCGTTTTCTGGCAATTCCATTTTTCCTTTAATTTCATCTTTAAATTTAAATCTATGGTTAAAATTACCTTTTGATTTTAAACGAATAATGTATTTTTCACCATTATTTATTTTTTCTAGCACTTGGTCTTGTGTTAAATTTCTACATCTTGCATAAAAACCATAATATCCAATTCTTTCTTTATGTTTTTCTTGTCTTTCCCTATCTTCTTTTAGATTTTCTTCTTTGCAAAAGCATGGATAGGCTTTATCTTCAATGATTAATTTTTTTGCGAATGCTTTATAAATATCTTTTCTTTCACTTTGTACATATGGTCCGTAATTTCCTTTATTGCCATTTAAAGTAACGCCTTCATCAAATGTAATATCAAATTTTTCTAAATCTTCTATTATTTTTTTAACTCCGTTTTCTATGCTTCTTTTTTGGTCTGTGTCTTCAATTCTTAAAAAGAACACACCATTTGATTGATTAGCTAGCTTTTGAGAAATAAATGATGCATATAGTGCACCTAGGTGAATTAATCCAGTTGGACTTGGGGCATACCTTGTTACCATTGCACTTTCATTTAGATTTCTTTTTTTATATAAATTTTCATAATATTTATAGTCATGATTTGTTTTTAATAATAAATCTGCATACTCTTCTTTAGTCATATTTCTTCCTCTTTTCTCATAATAAGTTTACCATATTTTATATAAAAGAAAAAGCCTAATTAGGCTTTATTCACTGCTTTCGGTAGTATTTGTTTGACTATCTTCTTTCTTTTCAGTATTTGGTGTTTCTTCCCCCTCTTTATTTGTATCGGTTTTAGCCGAATTACTTGAAGAACTATTTGAGTTTGAAGATGATGATGTAGATGAAGATGATGTAGATGAAGAAGTTGACGATGAACTACCACTTGCAGTTAATACAATTGATTTAACATCTTCAACGTTCGCTCCTGCTTGAACACTTTGACTAATGATATTTCCTGAGCCACCATTAATGGTTACTTTTATTCCGTTTTGTGAGCAAAAACTTTGAGCATAGCTTACTGATTTTCCAACAAAACTTGGTAGTTGTACTAATGATTGTGTCCCTGAGTCCATTTTTCCAATTATTGTTTGTTCATATGGAGTATTCACATCAAAACTAAATGATTTAACTGTTTTTGCCTTCTTCTGGCCTAAGTTTTCTTTCATTGCATTACTTACAGCTTTAATACTTTCGTCATATAAAACATAATTATATAATGATAGGTTTGTACCACCATAGTCTATTATTCTAGCACTATATCCGCTTAAATAAAGTCTTTGCATTCCTAATACATCTGACATATCACTCATGTCTGTACTTTTAGCAGCAACATCTTTGAAAACGTTATAAAGTGATAAGATTTGATCTGTACTCATGTTTGTTGTCATATTATTACTTATTGTATCAAGTAATTTATAAATTGTATTTAAATCTTTTACGTCTTTAAATTTATTTAGAAGTGCAGCTACAACTTCTTGTTGGTGCTGGCCACGAATGAAATCGTTTGATGTATAATTTGTCCATTTAGATGAGCACATAGTTGGATTTGGATGACGGTTACGTGAATATGCTAAGGCTTGTTCACCGTTTAAAGTTTGTTTACCTTTTTCGATATATATTGTATTAGAACCCCATTCACGATTACTATTTTGTTCACACAAGCTGTATGGTACATCTATCTCTACTCCACCTAAGTTATCGACTAATGATACAACTCCTTTAAAGTTAATTTTTACATAATAGTCAATTTTTACATCAAGAAAGTTTTGAATAGTATTAATCATGCATTCTTCGCCTTTCCAAGCGGCATGTGTGATTTTATTTTTTCTTTGATTAGTAAAGCAAGCAATTGGTACATATGAATCTCTTGGTATACTTAAGATTGTTGTACTTAAGGTTTTTGGATTAAATGTTATAAGCATTAATGAATCACCATTAAATGAGCTACCTTTAATACCTTCTGCTTCTGAGTCAACACCCATTAATAAGATTGTAAATGGTTCTGCAATTGTTGATGATGTTTTTGTATTAGTTTTCTTTTCTTTTACTTGTTTTTTTTCGGTTAATAATATTTTTGTTTTATCTTTAATGTCGGTATATCCATCCATACTGCCAAACATTACTGAGTAATTTGTTGGTAAAAATACATAATCAATCTCACCATTTAACAGTGCATCAATTAAAGCAATGTAACTATCGTATTTTTTAGTATCGTTAGATAGTTTTTGGTTTTTTATAATTTCTTTAGGTATTATATATCCTTCATAACTTGTTTTATCGTCTAAAATTCCTAATGTTTTATTACCAATGTCTTTAATTGTTTTGGCTTTATTTGTATTTAATGTGACTAGGCTTGATGAGTATGTTGTATAGCCAGAAGTATCACTTACTTTAACTAAAGTCCCATAGACTTTATCTACATTATATCCAGCAAATATACCGACCGTGCCGATTAAAAGCATTAAAATAATTATAAAGCTTAAACGACCTTTTTTATATTTTTTTAAATATCTTATTGCAAATAATATTAATATAAAATCAATAAACCCTAAACCAATTGAACCTATTAATCTTAGAGTATTTTCTATGTTGTTAAGTTTTGAAATGGAATAAATTAAATACCCACTTCCTAAAACATTGGTTAAAACCCCTATTAATGTGATTAAAAAAGCTAATTTATGTTTTGTAAGTTTTTTCATAATATCCTCCTCATATGCTCTTGTACTATATAAGTATAAACCATATTTCGACTTTTAACAAGGTTCAACTGAAAATATTTTTGAGTTATTTTTATCATTTTTTTATTTTTGCCTTTACATCCTAAATAAAATAGTATATACTTAAAGAGCAGTAGAAATTGCAGATGTAGTACAACGGTTAGTATATGGCCTTGCCAAGGCTAAGATGCCGGTTCGATTCCGGTCATTTGCTCCATTTGAAATCAACTTACGGACTTAAAAGTTCGTGAGTTTTTATTTTATATAAAACTTTAAAAGTTCTCTTTCTAGAAAGGAGGACTTTT
>CAVGWA010000006.1:0-59516 GCA_963632935.1 Oscillospiraceae bacterium | reverse complement strand
GTTTAGGGGATTTCCTATTTTTGTACTATGTCAGCCGAAACTTCTTGACACCAACAAGGCAACGCCTTCAATTATTCAATATCTTCTAATTTAACACTAACAAGTTTACTAACACCAGATTCTTGCATTGTTATACCATATAAAATATCTGCATATTCCATAGTTTTCTTTTTATGAGTAATTACTATAAATTGTGACTTTTCTTTTAATTTTATTAAATATTTACCAAATGTATCAACATTTGCTTCATCTAGGGCAGCTTCTACTTCATCTAATATACAAAATGGTGATGGCTTTGATTTTATGATTGCGAATAATAAGCTTATTGCGGTTAATGTTTTTTCACCACCTGATAGCAAGGAAATACTGTTTAATTTTTTGCCAGGAGGAGATGCTATTATATCTATGCCGGTTTCTAAAATATTATTTGGATCAGTTAATATTAACTCCGCATGACCACCATTAAATAGTTCTTTAAAGGTTTCAGAAAAGTTAATACTGATAGTTTTAAATGTATTAGAAAAATCATTAATCATAACTTTATCCATTTCATCAATTATTTCAAGCAATGTATTTTCAGCATTTTCTAAATCGCTCATTTGATTTTGTAAAAATTCATATCTCGTATTTACTTCAGTAAATTCTTCTGGTGCATTTAAATTAACAGGACCTATTTCTTTTAATTTTCTTTTTAATTTATTAACTTCATTTTTTGCAACCGAAAAATCTATATCAAGTTTATAATTTTCTTTTGCTTTTTCGTATGTCATACTATACGTTTCACTTAAAGTTGCAAGTAAATTATCCAATTTCACTTCTGCTCTACTTGCTTTTATTTCTAAATCTTTTAATTCATTTGATTTTGCTGTATATAAATTGTTTTCTTTTTTAAGCGATTTTTCATAATCCTCTAATAATTCATTTAAGTTATTTTTTTCTTTATTTAAATTATTAGCTTCAGCTTCAGCTTCATTTTTTGTTTTAACAGCTGCATAATATTTATTTAAGATTTCCTCTTCTTCATTTGAAAGGCCACCTGAAATCATTTTATTTATACTATTAATATCAAAATTTATTTGATTTAATTCATTTTTTAAATTATTTAAAATATTATTTTTATTATTTAAAGAATCTGTTTTTAACATTTTATCTTTATCAATTAAATAAATTTTATCATCATATGCTTTTAGATTATAGTCAATTTCATTTATCTCATTTTCTATTTCTTTAATTTTTAAGATTACATTTTCTTTTAATTTTTGCACTGTTTCTAATTCATATTTATCAGCAATTATATTACGTGCTTTGGCTAATTTACCACCAGTCATTGAACCACCAACATGAATAATTTCGCCTTCTAAAGTTACTATACGATATTTATTTAATATTTTTTTACTTAATGCATTAGCATTATCAATATTATCTACAACAATAATATTTCCAAGTTGATTTAAAATAATGTTATTATATATATTTTCATATTTGACTAAATTACTAGCGATATCAATAAAGCCATTAGCCTGTTTAATAATATTTAAGGTATTGTTATCAATATATTTTGGTTTTATAACATCTAAAGGAAAAAATGTAGCTCTTCCTATTTGTTTTAAATAATCAATAGCCTCTTTAGCTGCTTTTGAATTATCTACTATTATATTATTAGTATTATATCCTAATGATGTTGTAATTGCTGTTGAATATTTATTTTCAACTTCAATTAAATTACCTAAAGCATTATGAATACCTCTTAGTTTAGGATTATTTAAAACACTTCTAACTGGTTGCGGTAAAAAGCCACCATTTTCTATTGATGATTTTAAACTTTCTATTTTAAATTCTAAATTTGTTTTTTCTCTAATTAAGTTAGTTAATTTAACTTCGATTGAATTTTTATTTTGTTTTATCTCATTTTGTTTTGTTTGAATATTTATTTTATTTTTATCTAAATTTTCAATATCATTTTTTAAATCAGTAATTTCATTTATCTGCATAGAAATATTATTTTGAATATTTAACTGTTTTTCTTTTAAATTTAAAATATTATCATGAAGACGTGCATCTTCTACCTTATTTTTTTGTCTTTCATTAATTATACTTTTTTGACTATTTAATCTTTCAGATAAAGTAGTTAATTCTAATATTTTATTTTGCATAATTTTAATTTGTTCATCTAGTGAAGCTATATCGTTTTTATATTTTTCTATTTTAGCTTCATTTTGATTACCACTTGTCATTAATTTTAAAACTTCTTGATTTAAAATATCAACTTTATCTTTAGAATTTTGATATTCAAAATTAATATTAGTAATTTCTTCTGTAATTAAAGATATTTCTAAATTTTCTAATTTGTCATTAACTTCTTTATATTCTAAAGCTTTTTCTTTAGCTATTTTTAAAGGCTCTAATCTAGAGGTAAGTTCTAATATAATATCATTAATTCTTTTTTTATTATCATGCGTTTTTTCTAATTTTTTTATAGCTTCTTCTTTTCTTCTTTTATATTTTAAAACACCAGATGCTTCTTCAAAAATTACTCTTCTATCTACAGGTTTACTACTAATTATACTTTCAATTTTGCCTTGTGAGATTATATTAAAACTTTCTTTAGCAATACCACTATCTAAAAGTAAATTAGTTAAATCTTTTAATCTAACTTTTTCACCATTTAAATAATATTCATTTGTTCCATCTTTATATACTCTTCTTTTAATTTCAATTTCATCATAATCGTAAGGTAAATATTTATCTTTATTATCGAAAAGTAAACTAACAGACGCGACATTCATAGCATTACGACTTTTACTGCCCGAAAAAATGACATCACTCATAGTTCCGTCACCTCTTAACGATTTTACAGACTGCTCTCCTAATACCCATCTAATGGCATCAACAACATTACTTTTACCAGAACCATTTGGTCCAACTATACCATTTATTCCACCAGAAAATTCTAAATTAGTTTTATCAGCAAATGATTTAAATCCATGAGCTTTTAATGATTTTAAATACATAATAATCACTTCCTACACTTTATTTAATTATACCGTAATTTAACGTATTAAGCAATTTAAAAACAAGAACTTAATCCATAAGTTCTTGTTCTAATGCCTCTAGGGGCTCTTCATTTAAAATTTGATTTTCTAAAGTATATTCAGTTTCACGATATTTTTTAGCACCTGTTCCAGCTGGTATTAATTTACCAATAATAACGTTTTCTTTTAAACCATTTAAATGGTCTACTTTACCATGAACAGCTGCATCTGTTAAGATTCTAGTAGTTTCCTGGAATGAAGCTGCAGATAAGAAGCTTTCAGTTTCCAAAGAAGCTTTTGTAATACCAAGTAATACTGGTTTACCAGTAGAAGGTCGTTTTCCTTCTAAGATAAGTTTTTTATTCTCTTCAGTAAATTTATGAATATTAACCATAGTACCTGGTAAGAATAATGAATCACCAGAATCAACAATTTTAATTTTAGAAATCATTCTACGTGCCATAATTTCAACGTGTTTATCAGAAATATCAACACCTTGAGAACGATATACTTTTTGAATTTCAAATAAAATATATTCTTGTACAGTAAGTGGATCTGTTACAACTAATAACTCTTTAGGTGAAATAGCACCATGAGTAAGTCTTTGACCTGCTTTAACTTCTTCACCTTGTTCTACTGCAAGTTTAGCACCATAATTAGATACGTGTTCACGTGTTTCAACATCGTTTTTAACGTATACTTTATAAATGCCACCATCTTCTTCAATTTTACTTACAACACCATTAATTTCTGAAATTGTAGCTTTACCTTTAGGGTTACGAGCTTCAAAAATTTCAGTAACACGTGGAAGACCTTGGGTAATATCATCACCACCGGCAACTCCACCAGTATTGAAGTTACGCATTGTTAATTGGGTACCTGGTTCACCAATTGATTGTGCAGCCATGATACCAACAGCTTCACCAAGTTCTACCTCAGCACCTGTCGCTAAATTGCGGCCATAACAATGACGGCAAACACCATGATCAGTTTTACAAGTTAAAATACTTCTAATTGGAACTTTAGTAATTCCAGCTTTAACTATTTTTTCAGCAATTACTTCAGTAATATAAACATCTTTATCTACAATTACTTCTTTAGTTTCTGGATCAATAATTTTTTTACTTGTGTATCTACCAATTATTCTATCTTCTAATGATTCAATTGGAGTACCATCAGTATTAAAGAATGCTTGAGCAATTACACCATGATCAGTTCCGCAGTCTTCTTCTTTAACAATAACATCTTGTACAACATCAACTAAACGTCTAGTTAAATAACCGGCATCAGCTGTTTTTAAGGCTGTATCAACAGCACCTTTACGAGTACCATGGGTAGATGTAAAGAATTCAGATACTGTTAATCCTTCAGAAAATGATGATAATACTGGTATTTCTACATAATCACCGTTTGGTTTAAGCATGATACCACGCATACCAGCCATTTGTCCATATTGGTCAATTGAACCACGGGCTTTTGAATCAATCATCATTGTAATTGATGAATCTGGATTAGATTTTAATATTTTATCTAAATCAGCATATAATTCACTTTTAGCATCAAACCAAGTTTGAATAACTGCATCATATCTTTCTTTATCAGTAATTAAACCACGTTTAAATTGTTTAGTAATTGAACTAACTTTCTCATTAGCTTTCGCAATTACATCTTTTTTAAGTGGACTTTCTTTAATATCATCTATTGAGATACTAATACCAGATAAAGTAGAATATTTAAATCCTAAATCTTTAATCGAATCAAGCATAACAGATGTTTCAGTAGTGTGATAACGCTTATAAATTTGAGCAATTAATTTAACTAAAGCACCTTTGTTTAAAGCTTTTACTATAGGCATATTTTTAATTTCTTCTTTAATGTTTTTACCTTTATCAATAAAATATTTAGAAGGTGTACTTTTAGAAATATTATCAGTTGAACCATCATTTATGTATTGGAAAGTATCAGGAAAAATTTCATTAAATATAATTTTACCTGGAGTAGTTACTAAATACTTATCTATGTATTTATCTGGGAATATCTTATGTTTAAATGATTTAACAGGTAAAGCAATTCTTGTATGAAGAGTTATTTCTCTTCTTTCGTATGCCATAATGACATCATTAGAATTTCTAAATACTCTACCTTCTCCTTCTAATCCTTCTTTTTCCATAGTTAGATAATAATTACCTAAAACCATGTCTTGTCCAGGAGTAGCGATAGGAGAACCATCTTTTGGAGATAAGATGTTATTAGCACCTAACATTAATAATCTTGCTTCTGCTTGAGCCTCTTCACTTATTGGTAAGTGAACAGCCATTTGGTCTCCATCGAAATCAGCATTGAATGCAGCACAAACTAATGGATGAAGTCTAATAGCTTTACCTTCAATTAATTTAGGTTCAAATGCTTGAATACCTAATCTGTGCAAAGTCGGAGCACGGTTAAGTAATACTGGATGTTCTTTAATTTTTTCTTCAACAACATCCCAAACACGTTCATCTTGATTTTCAATCATTCTTTTAGCAGCTTTAATATTACTTGCAATTTCTTTAGAAACCAAGCCATTAATAACATGTGGTTTAAATAATTCTAAAGCCATTTCTTTTGGAATACCACATTCATACATTTTTAATGATGGACCTACTACGATAACTGAACGAGCAGAATAATCAACACGTTTACCTAATAAGTTTTGACGGAAACGTCCTTGTTTACCTTTAAGCATACTAGATAAAGATTTTAAAGGTCTATTACCTGGCCCAGTAATATTTTTACCACGTCTACCATTATCAAATAATGCATCTACTGCTTCTTGTAACATACGTTTTTCATTTTGAATAATGATTGATGGAGCAGACAAGTCAATTAATTTTTTTAAACGATTATTACGGTTAATTACACGTCTATATAAATCATTTAAATCAGAAGTAGCAAATCTGCCACCATCTAATTGAATCATTGGCCTAAGCTCAGGCGGTATAACTGGAAGTGCTTCTAAAATCATCCATTCAGGACGATTACCTGATTCTAAGAAGGCATCTAAAACATCTAATCTTTTAATTAAACGAATACGTTTTTGACTAGATGAATCTTTAATTTCAGCAATTTCCTTAGTAATTTCATCAACTTCTTTTTGTAAGTCAACTTGTTTTAATAATTCTTGAATTGCCTCAGCTCCCATCCCTACTCTAAATGTATTACCATATTTTTCATAGTAAGAACGGTAATCTTTATCACTTATTGTTTGTTTTTTCTCAAGTGGTGTATCACCCGGGTCTAAAACAACATATGATACGAAATATAAAACTTCTTCTAATTCTCTTGGTGACATATCAAGGACTAATCCCATTCTAGATGGAACGCCCTTGAAAAACCAAATATGTGAAACTGGTGTAGCAAGTTCAATATGTCCCATGCGTTCACGACGCACCTTAGATTTAGTTACTTCAACACCACATCTATCGCAAATAATATTTTTATATCTTAATCTTTTATATTTTCCGCAAGAACATTCAAAATCCTTAGTTGGACCGAATATTTTTTCACAAAACAATCCATCTCTTTCAGGTTTTAAAGTTCTATAGTTCATTGTCTCGGCTTTTTTTACTTCACCATAAGACCATGAACGAATTTTTTCTGGTGAGGCAATGGCTATTCTTAACCCTTCAAAGCTATTTGCATCCATTAATTATCCTCCCCTTCTAACTTTTGTAAATCTTCTAAAGTTGGTTCTTCATCTTCTTCAGATTCTTCAAATTCATCTAATTCATTTGTTAATTCTTGTTGTACTTTTAAAGCTTCTGTTTTAGCTTTTTCTTTTAAAATTTCACTTTCTAAATCAGTATCTGGAACATAAGTGTCTTTTTCAGCTTCTTCTAATTCTTTAAGCTCAACAAATTTTCCTTCATTATTTAAAACAGTTATATCTAAACCTAAAGCTTGGAATTCTTTAATTACAACTCTAAAGCTTTCTGGCACACCAGATTTAGGTAAATCTTCACCTTTTACTAATGCTTCATATACTTTAACACGACCTGTAACATCATCTGATTTAACTGTCATCATTTCTTGTAAAATATTAGCTGCACCATAAGCATATAAAGCCCAAACTTCCATTTCACCGAAACGTTGACCACCAAATTGCGCTTTACCACCTAATGGCTGTTGCGTTACTAAAGAATATGGACCCGTAGACCTTGCATGTAATTTATCATCAACCATGTGATCAAGCTTAAGCATATACATAATACCAACACTAATTCTATTATCAAAAGGCTCACCAGTTCTACCATCATATAAAACCATTTTACCATCTTCTGATAATCCAGCTTCTTTTAAAGCATCAACAATTTCTTCTCTTGTAGCACCATCAAATACTGGTGTTGCGACATGAACATTTAATGACTTAGCAGCCATACCTAAATGTAATTCTAAAATTTGTCCTAAATTCATACGAGAAGGTACACCTAGTGGGTTAAGTAAAACATCAACAGTTCTACCGTTTTCATCATATGGCATATCTTCTTCTGGAAGCACTAATGAAATAACACCTTTATTTCCGTGACGTCCTGATATTTTATCACCAACACCAATTTTACGTTTTTGAGCAATATATACTCTTATTTTTTTACTTACGCCAGCTGGAAGTTCATCACTATCTTCTTTAGATAAAATTTGAACATCATGAACGATTCCACCACCACCGTGTTGTACTCTTAGGGATGTATCTCTTACTTCTCTTGTTTTTTCTCCAAATATTGCATGCAATAATTTTTCTTCTGAAGTAAGTTCTGCCATACCTTTAGGTGTTACTTTACCTACTAAAATATCATCATCTTTAACTACAGTACCAATTCTAACAATACCATTTTCATCTAAGTTTTTACGTGCCTCTTCACTTACATTTGGAATGTCTCTTGTAAATTCTTCAGCACCTAATTTAGTATCACGGCACTCTATTTCATAATCTTTAATATGAATTGATGTAAATACATCATCTTTAACTAATCTTTCGTTTAATATGACAGCATCTTCATAGTTATATCCATCATAGTTAACGAAGGCAACTTTTAAGTTTTTACCTAAAGCCATTTCACCTTGATCAGTTGATGGTCCATCAGCAATTACATCACCAGTTTTAACTTTATCGCCTTTTCTAACAATAGGTTTTTGATGATAACATGTACCCATGTTACTTCTTTCAAAACCTTCAAGATAATAAGTATCAGTTCCTTTAGCATTTTTAATAATAATTTTTCTTGCATCAACATAATCTACAATACCATCTGCTTTAGCAATTATTACTACACCTGAATCTTTAGCAGCAATTGCTTCAATACCAGTTCCAACATATGGAGCTTCAGCTTCTAATAATGGAATTGCTTGACGTTGCATGTTAGCACCCATTAAAGCTCTTTTACCATCATCGTGTTCAAGGAAAGGAATTCCTGATGTTGTAATTGATATAATTTGTTGTGGTGACACATCAATATAATCCACCTTAGATTTATCAATAATTAAATTATCATTTTGATATCTTACTGGAATATTATCTTCTAATATATCTCCATCTTCTGATGATTTAACTGTAGCAGGAGCAATATAATATTGTAATTCTTCGTCTGCAGTCATATATATAATTTCATCAGTTAATTTGCTATTTTCTACTTTACGATATGGAGTCATTATAAATCCATATTCGTTTACTTTAGCGTAAGACGCTAAAGAAGTTATAAGACCAATATTAGGTCCTTCTGGAGATTCAACAGGACATAATCTACCATAATGTGATGGATTAACGTCACGAACTTCCATTCCAGCTCTATCTTTAGAAAGACCACCAGGGCCTAAAGAAGATAACCTTCTTTTATGTGTAAGTTCTGCGATCGGATTAATTTGGTCCATGAATTGTGATAATTGGCTTGAACCAAAGAACTCTTTTATTGAAGCAGTTAACGGTCTTATGTTAATTAAACTTTTTGGAGTTACTTCAGCAATATCTTGAGTACTCATTCTATCTCTAATCATTCTTTCAATACGGCTAACACCAATTCTGAATTGATTTTGTAAAAGTTCTCCAACTTGTCTTACACGTCTGTTTGATAAATGATCTATTTCATCAAAGTTTCCGATACCTTCTAATAAATTTAAATAATATGAAAGTGATGCATAAATATCAGAAACAGTTAAACGTTTAATATCAATACTTTGATCATTACCAATAATGGTAATAATTTTTTCTGGATTTTTTTTAGAATATACTTTAACTGTTTGAACAGTTGAGTATGTATCTAAATCTTGATTAATTAATGTTTCTTTTGTATTATAGCTTGACTCAAAGATTGGTTTTAAAGTTTCTAATAAATCTTTATTAACTATATCACCTTTTTTAGCAACCACATTACCATTATCTTTAATATCTTCTGCTAATTTACATCCATATAATCTATCTAAAACATTTAGCTTTTTATTGAATTTATATCTTCCAACTTTTGCTAGATCATAGCGAAAAGCATCAAAGAATCTTGTAATCAATTGGTTTTTAGCACTTTCTAATGTACTAGGTTCACCAGGTCTTAATTTAGAATGAATATCAATTAATGCTTCATCAGTATTTTTGTTTGTGTCTTTTTCAATTGTTTTGATAATATAATCATCTTCACCAAATAAATCAAGAATATCACTATCACTTGAAAGGCCAATTGCCCTTAATAATGTAGTTACTGGAACTTTTCTTGTTCTATCAATTCTAACATAAATGATATCACGAGCATCAGTTTCAAATTCTAACCAAGTACCTCTTGTTGGTATGATTTGAGCCCCAACGGTAACTTTACCATTTTTCTTATCAACTTCTTTACCAAAGTAAACTGATGGTGAACGAACTAATTGTGATACGATAACACGTTCAGCTCCATTGATTATAAAAGCACCGCTATCTGTCATGATAGGCATATCACCTAAATAGATTTCTTGTTCTTTTACTTCACCGGTTTCAACATTGAAAAGTCTAGCATCTACTTTTAGTGGCGCTGCATAAGTAGTATACCTTTCTTTACATTGTTTAATGGAATATCTTGGTTCATCAAAAGAATATTCACCAAATTCTAAAGATAAATTTCCAGTAAAACTTTCCACTGGAAAAATATCATCAAAGACTTCCTTGATACCTTCTGTCATAAACCATTGATATGAATCTTTTTGAATTTCTAATAAGTTAGATAATTCAATTGCATTTTTTGTTTTTGCGTAATTTCTTCTCTCTCTTTTGTCGTTTATTTTTTGAATTTTGTATGCCAAGTATTTCACCCCTATAAACTAGTTTTTCGGATTTTTTCATGTATAAAATAATACATGTCGCCAATTTATAATTATAAAGATTTTTATATTAAAAGTCAACGATTTTCACAACATATTATATAAAAACCTTTATTTTTAGTAACAACGGTTACACTATATGTTTCACTTAAATCTTTTGCTAATGATTTAGCCCCTTGATTTTTATTTATAACAAGCCATAATTTACCACTTTCATTTAAGTATTTTTTAGCTCCAAATAAAATATCATATAGTATTTTCTTGCCAACTCTAACTGGAGGATTGGTAACAATTGCGTCATACTTTTTGGAAACATTTTCATAAATATTGCTTTCAAATATATTAACTTTAACATTATTTAATTCAGCATTTTTTAAAGCTAATGAAAGGGCTCTTTTATTTACATCAACCATATCAACATTTACATCAAATGTTTTTTTCAAATATATTCCAATAGGCCCATAGCCACAACCAAAATCTAAAATATTTCCTTTTATATTTTCAATATTTTCCAGAAGAGTCCTAGTTCCAAAATCTAAGCCTTTTTTGGAAAATATCCCATTATCCGTGATGAATTTTAATTTAGTATCATTAATAATTACATTTATTTGTTTTTCTTCACTTTTAACTTCATCATTTGTAAAATAATGTGACATTTCTACTCTCCTTTTATTAAATGGGTAAAGCCCACACTATATTTTATAGTGTAGGCTTTTTATTTATAATTATTTAACTTCAACAGTTGCGCCAGCTTCTTCTAATTTAGCTTTTAATTCATCAGCTTCACTTGTTGGAATATTTTCTTTAACAGCTCCACCGTTATCAGCTAAATCTTTAGCTTCTTTTAAACCTAAACCAGTAATTTCTTTGATTAATTTAATAACTGGTAATTTATTAGGTCCAGCAGATGTTAATGTTACAGTTACAGTAGAAGGTCCTGCAGCTTCAGCATCTTCAGCAGGTGCAGCAGCAACAGCTACAGCAGCTGGATCAACACCAAATTCCTCCTTCATTGCATCTACTAATTCCATAACTTCAAGCATAGTCATTTCTTTAAGACCAGCGATAAATTCTTCTTTATTAATTTTTGCCATATATATCATTCCTTTCTAATTATTTTTTTCTAAATCTTGTCTATATAAATCTAGGCAAATAGATAAACTCTTAAGTGGGTAAATAAATCCACTAGCAAGCATGTTAAGTAATCCTTCTCTAGATGGCAATTTAGATAATTCTTTAAGTTTTGCTTCATCTGTTTTTTCACCATCGATAAGTCCTGCCTTAACGATTAATGATGGATGTTTCTTAGCAAAGTCATATAAAACTTTAACTGGAGCAACAGCATCATCACCGAAAGCGATAGCTTTAGGTCCTTTTAAATCTTCATTTAAATCAATTTTTAAAGTATCAAAAGCTCTTTTAACTAAAGTGTTTTTATAAATTTTAAACTCTGAATCGCTTTCTTTTAGTAATCTTCTTAATTCATTAGTTTCTTCAACAGTTAATCCTTGATATTCAAATAAAACTGTAGCAGTAGCATTTTTAGTTTTATCAGCTATTTCATCAATGATTCCTTGTTTTCTATCTAAGATTTTTTGATTAGCCAAAGATAAACACCTTCCTTTCTTAGCCGTAAATATAAAAGCTCCAGCTTATATGCCAGAGCGAAAATACTTTATAAAAGTCTCCTCGGTAGGAAATTAAGCTTTAAAGCACCTACTGTCTACGGCACAAATTCAAATTCATTTTAACATAATTTTAATTAATTGTCAAAACTAGTTACATCAACCTTAATTCCAGGACCCATTGTTGATGATAAAGAAATGTTTTTAACATATGTTCCTTTAACAACGCTAGGTTTAGATTTAACAATTAATGTTACAAAGGTTTTTAAGTTTGCAAGTAAATCTTCTTCACTAAATGAAACTTTTCCTATTAATGCGTGAACATTACCGAATGAATCAGTACGATATTCAACACGTCCTTTTTTAACTTCTTCAACTGCTTTTTTAGTATCCATAGTAACAGTACCAGTTTTAGGGTTTGGCATTAAACCTTTAGGCCCTAAGATACGCCCTATTTTACCAAGAGCTGGCATCATATCTGGTGTAGCTATTAATGTATCAAAATCAAACCAATTTTCTTTTTGAATTTTTTCAATCATTTCAGCTTCTCCAACATAATCAGCTCCTGCTTCTTTAGCAGCTTTAGCTGCATCGCCTTTAGCAATTACTAAAACTTTTTTAGTCTTACCAGTACCTTTTGGTAAAACAACTGCTCCTCTTAATTGTTGATCAGCTTTTTTAGTATCTAAGTTTAAATGCATTGCTACTTCAACAGAAGCATCAAAATCAGCATAAGAAGTTTCTTTAACTAGTTTAACCGCTTCTTCTTTAGAATATAATTTATTCTTTTCTACTTTTGAAGCAGATTCTAGATATTTTTTACCTTTTTTCATTTTCTTACCTCCTTGTGGTTTTGCGGATATTGTCCTCCCACATAGTGTGAGTATTAGTCTTCAACTTTAACGCCCATATTTAAAGCTGTTCCAGCAATAATTTTCATTGCATCTTCAACAGTATAACAGTTTAAATCTGGAAGTTTAGTTTCAGCGATTTCTCTTAATTTTTCTTTTGATAAAGTTGCAACTGGTTCATTTTTACCTTTTGTTGAACCTTTTTTAATACCGCAAGCTTTTTTAATAAGAAAAGCTGCTGGTGGAGTTTTTACTACAAAGCTGAAACTTCTATCATCATTAACAGTAATTTCAACTGGTAATATATCTCCCATTTTATCTTTAGTTGCATCGTTAAATTTTGTACAAAAATCACCTAAGTTAATTCCTGCAGGTCCTAATGCTGTACCAACTGGTGGAGCTGGTGTTGCTTTACCGGCAGCAATTTGAATTTTAATTTTTTTAACTGCATCTTTTGCCACGAAAAACACCTCCTAATAAAATCTTTCGTGGGTGGTTCCAATGATTATCCGCTTTATCTCATTTGGTAATCTCCCACAATCTATATCAAAAATTTAATATAGCGATATAATCTTACCACATTTATTAGTATTTGTAAACTTATGCTTTACTAATTTGTGATAAATCTAATTCAACTACTGTTTCTTGGCCAAATAGGTCAACAGCTACTTCTAATTTAGCTTCTTTTAAATCAACAGATTTAATTTTACCATACATTCCTTCAAATGGTCCAGATATAACTTTAACTTGTTCACCTGGTTTTAAATCAGATTCGGCATCTAATCTACTCATTCCCATTGAACCTAAAATTCTGTCAACTTCAGCTTCTGTTAGTGGAAATGGTTTAGCACCTTTACCAGATGATCCAATAAATCCAGTAACACCGGGAGTGTTTCTTACAATAAACCAAGCTTCATCAGACATAACCATTTCAACTAAAATATATCCTGGAAAAATTTTTACTTTCTTTTCTTTTCCATTTGCGTCTAACTCTGTTTGTTCAGGCACTACTACTCTTAAGATATAATCTTCCATATCCATTGAACTAGCACGCATTTCTAATTTTTCTTTTACTTTGTTTTCATGTCCTGAATAAGTGTTTACAACATACCATTCTTTTTTCATTATTTAACCCCCATAACTGTTCTAATACCAGCAATTATAACATCTGATAACATGAAAAATAAAGCAAACAATATAATACATAAAAGCACCGCAATAGAATACTTTATCATTTCATTTTTTTTAGGCCATCTAACTTGTTTAAATTCACTTCTAACACCAGCTAGTGGTTTTTTTCTTTCTTTCTTTTCTTTTTTCTTTTTAGCCATATGATTCACCTACTTTAAAATTGTATTAAAAAAACACCTCTTTGTGTCTATAAACATATTAGCATTTTACCAAGTCTAAGTCAATAGATTAGTCAAAAAATTCAAGGATAAATCCTTGAATTAAAGTTTAGTAATATTTAAATATGCGTTTGTTCCATCCGCTGGAGTTATAGTAACGGCCGCTGTTGCTTTAATTGTTATCGTTATATTTGTACCAGTTGTTATAGCATTTATTGTACTACCAGTAAAATCAGTTAATGTATTTGCACTTAAACTTTTTGTAATTGTTGTACTTCCGATTGGAACAGCACCTTGATTTACTTCTACTGTTACCTCAGCATTAGTACTTGCTTTACCAGAAAAAAAGTAATCTATTTTATAATTACCATCTTGAGTAATTGTTAATGCATCTTGAGTTGTTGATGTTATTCCTGATGTAGGTCCGGTTTCACTTAAATTAACTGTTTGTGAAATATTAGGCTGTAAACTTATGGTGTTTGATTGATTGTCATATTTTCTTCCAAATAAAGCTTCATAAACTGGTCCAGTAGGTCCTTGAGGGCCTTGAGGACCAACACTACCTTGCTGCCCCTGCGGGCCTGTTAGGCCCTGCTGCCCTTGAGGACCAGTTGGACCAACACTACCTTGAAGGCCTTGAGGACCTTGAGGAATAGTAAATGATAAAATTACATTTTCATTTGTTCCTGTATTTACTACTTTCGCACTACTTCCAGCAGGTCCTGTTGTAACATCTCCTACTGCTATAGTTGCAGGTCCTTGAGGACCAGTTGGTCCTATGATTCCTATTTTATCTTTACACTTTTTTCCTTGTTCTAATATACAATTTATTTTTTTGGAGTATTTATTCATTATAATTCTCCTTTCACTATTATTTTATGTTTTTATATATTTATAAACATTATAAGTAACTAATTGATTTTAATATTTTTTAAAGGTAAAATTAATTTAGGATGTGATTTTATGACAGAAATAGAAGAAATGATTTTAAATTTAATTAATGAAGAAAAAACATTAAATGAAATAGCATCTATATTATGGGAAAGTCCTAGACAAATTCATCAAAAAATTATAAAGCTTAAAAGCGAAGGATATATAATTGGTTTTAATTGTTATGATGATGGCAACATAAATTATAAAGAAAATAATTACAATGAAAGAAGTTTAAAAATCAATTTATGTAAAGACAATTTTAAAGCTTTAGTTATTTCAGATATGCATATAGGAAATGAATATGAAAATTTAGATTATATTTATAAAGCTTATGAATATGCTCGTGATAAAGATATTCATATAATTTTAAATTGTGGTGATATTATTGATGGAAATTTTTCTAAGGGAAATCAAAATATAGAAAATATTGATAAACAAATTGATAGGGTTTTAGAAAAATATCCATACGACAAGCACATTTTAAATATTATATGTTTAGGTAATCATGATATTACATCTTTAGAATATGGCAGAGATATTAATCAAGCATTAAAAATTAGACCTGATTTTATTCCATTAAATTATGGCATTAGTTTAATTAATATTGGTAAAGATCAATTCATAATTAAACATCCTATTTTGGCTAAGTTTAATTTACCTTCAAATAAATTAGTTTTAAAAGGTCATTCACATAAGGCTGGAGTTAAAATTAATAGCAATAATTTTATTATAAATGTACCTCCATTAAGTGATTTATGTTTCACAGAGCAAGAAAATCCCGGGATGATTGATATGACTTTAAATTTAGAAAATGAATATATTCATTCTGGATATTTTAAACATTTATCAGTTAAAAATAAAATTACTACGCTTAATGATATTTATTTAGAATTTTTCTTTAAAAAAACAATAATTGATGAAAAAAATTTAATTTTAAAATAATTAATATTTACCACATTTACTTCCCCATGAATCAACTAATTCACAATTACGATATATTTTTAAAAGTTCACATGAATTTGGACAGTGATTACATTCTTCTGCTTTAGTTTCGAATTTCAAATCTTTCATTTCTAAAGAATAAACTTTACCATTCTTATATTTTCTAGATAAAATTGCAACTCCAAGAGCTCCCATTAAATGACTATTTTCATCTACTATGATATCTTCTTTTAGTATTTCCTTAAAATATTTAACTACTCCTTCATTTTTAGAAACGCCACCTTGAAAAATAATTGGTGTTTTTATTTTTTTACCTTTACCAACATTATTTAAATAATTTAAAACTATACTTTTACATAGTCCTGCTATTATGTCCTCTTTTAAGTAACCAACCTGTGCTTTATGAACTAAATCAGACTCAGCAAAAACTGTACATCTTGCAGCTATTTTAGCAGGATTTTTTGATGTTAATGCAATTTTACCAAAGTCTTTAACATCAATGCCTAATCGTTTTGCTTGACTTGATAGAAAACAGCCAGTTCCAGCTGCACATAGTGTATTCATAGCATAGTTTGTAATAATTCCATCTTTTAATAATATTATTTTTGAATCTTGGCCACCTATTTCCAATATAGTTCTTACATTTGGATAAAGTGATAATGTACCTACTGCATGAGCCGTTATTTCGTTTTTAACTATATTTGCTTGAAGCATTAAACCTATTAATTTTCTTGCACTTCCAGTTGTTCCAATTCCTTTAATTATATAATTTTTATCTATCTTACTTTTTAAAATTTTTAAAAGATTTTTTACAGCTTGAATAGGATCTGCTTCAGTCCAAATGTATGACTGTGCTATTATATTGTTACTATCATCTATAATTACTCCTTTAGTTGACATTGAACCTATGTCAATTCCTAAATAAACATCTTTCATTTATTTTTCCTCATTTCTAGCATATCATAAAATGCTTCTAATCTTGTTTGTATTCCAGTTTCCGATGTATTTAAATCAAACGAAAAAAATAAAACTGGTTTTTTATATTCATTTGCTATTTTATTAATAATTGGCATCGCACCTATCTCTGGCGTGCAGAAAGATGATTTTATATGAATAATGCCATCATAATTATTTTCACAAAGGTATTTGCACCTAGCAATATTATCAGAAGCATCTGCTCCCATAGAATAATTAAAATAACCTTTGGAATATTTTAATAGTTTTTTATATTCTTTTTTCTTTTGTCTCATTAAATAATATACATTTGTAAATCTTTTTATTTCTATATTGTGATCAGCTAAATTTTTTTCTAAATAATAATTTGAAAATGGTTCCATAATTGTATATAACTCACCTATTATTCCTATTTTCAAACAATTATCTGGTTTATGTATTTTAATATTTTTAAATTTTTTTAAATAATATCTATATGTCTTTTTTAATTGATTATAATTTTTTATTTTACTAAATGATATAAGCATTCTTTTTTTTAAATTTTCAAATGATCCTTTTTCTAATTCAAAACCAATATTTTGTCTAATATAATCATCTATATTATCCATATATTTAATCATTTTAATGGTAATAAATGTATAATATATAGCTTTTATTTTAGAATATTTTGGATTTATTTGTTTTAATAATTTATTTATCTTTATTATGTTTGTTTTTCCTTCAGTTACTAGATTAATTAATTTAAAATCATAATTTAAATCTTTTAATATTTTATTTTGAAGTTCACTATAATAACCATACCTACAACCACCACCCATTTGAATTAAAATATCGGCTTTATTTTCTAAAGCTTCTATCATTGTTCCTAAAGTATATTTAAATGGTGTACATACAAATTCTGGAGAATATTTCGAACCTAAGGTAACTGTTTTATTCGTTATTTTTGGAGCAACCATAATTTCTGCATTTTTGAAAATGTGCTTTAATAAAAATTTAGCTGGAATGTAATAATCACCCATGTGGGGAAATGATATTTTCATGATCTCACTCCTTTTAAAACATCAATAAAACTTTCAAGTCTTGTTTCTAATCCGGCAAATGATGTATTTGAATCAATTACTAGATTTAAATATGGTTTTTTTAATTTTCTAAAAGCAAGTTCATTAGCTAGGCTATCTAAGGCACATGGAAAAGATGAAATAAAAATAATTCCATCAATTCTATCATTACATAAAACAATAGAACCTAAGTTATCTTTACTACTTTTAAAATATAAATCTTTAGATATTTTTTTGCTTAATTTATTTGTTATGTCATAATCAAATTTATCGGAATATAATAATTCAATATCATTTTTATTTAAATATTTAATAATATCTTTTCCTATCATTTCATCATATAAATTATAAGGATGAGATATTATTAATATTTTTGTTTTTTTGCTATTTAATTTATTTATCATTTTATCATGATTGTTTTTCTTTCTTCTTTTATAATTTTTCATGGTATATCTATACGCTTTGTAAATTTGTAATTTTGTTTTTTTTAAGTTCTTTCCTATATTGTAAAAAGCTTTTTTTATTGAATAATTTTTTTCAAAATCTATATTATAATGTAATATTTTTATATCAAATAAATTTTTTACAATATCATAACTAGCCCAAAAATTAGTGCACATCTGATTGCTTGAATTAAAATTACTTATTCTTGGAACTAATATGCAGTCACATTTATCTTTTAAATAATCAATATGACCTAAATAATTTTTTAAAGAAAGGCACATCTCATCATTAGCTATTTTTTCACCTTTTTCCATTATTTCTTTATTTGTTAAAGGAGATATAATGTATTCAACATTTAAATAGTCTAAATAATCTTTCCAAACATCACCATAATAGTAATAAAACAAACTCCTGGGAATGCCTATTTTCATAATATCACCATTAAATTATATTAAATTTAATTTAAAATATTCATTTTACATGTTAAAATATAAATGTTACAATTAAAAAAAGGAGGCAATTATGCATATAAAATTACTAACAAATGCGGAATTTTTAGAATTTTCAAAAAATTTTAAACCATCATCATTTTATCAAACTCCATATTATGCCTTTACAATGCATGAACAAAATTATTATTCAATGTTTTTAGGACTTATGGATGGAGATGAATTAAAAGCTGCAAGTATGATTTTAGTATATAAAATAAATGGATTTAAGTATGCCCTTGCTCCAAGAGGATTTTTGATTGATTATCAAGATGATAACTTAGTTACTAATTTTACAAAATTAATTAAAAAATATCTCGGCAAAAGAGATATAGTCGCAATTAAAATAAATCCAATGATAACAAGAAAAATATATAACTCGCAAGGGAAAACAATTTATAGTAATGAAAATTATGATATGATTTTTGATAAACTTAAAAAACTAGGATATTTTCATTTAGGATATAATAATTATTTTGAAGCTTTAAAGCCTAGATTTGAAGCTATAATTAATTTGGATTTAAATTATATTAAACTATTTGGTAACATTGATAGAAGTTGCAGAAATAAAATAAGAAAAGCTGTAAGAGATGGTATAAAAGTATATCACGGTAATATTGATGATTTAAATATTCTATATGAACAAACAAAAAATAAATATCCAAGAAATTTACAATATTTTAAAGATTTATATAATTTTTTCAGTAAGGATAATTTAATTGATTTTTATTATAGTAAATTAGATACAACTGAATATTTAAAATATACACAAAAAATGTATAATAATTATCATTTAAAAAGTGTTGAACTAAGTAATAAATTAATTAGTCAAAAAGGAAATACTGATAAATTAATTAATGATAAATTAATTGTTGATAAAATGGTTGTAAAATATAAAAATCAATTAGCTGAAGCAACTAAATATTTAAAACAATACCCTAGTGGAATTATTACATCATCAGCATTAATCATCAAATGGCAAGATGAGGTATATTTATCAATTGATGGATATGATGAAAAATATAAAAAGTTTGGAGCAAAACAATTAATGATTTGGAAGTTAATGGGAAGGTATTCTAAATTAGGATATAAAAAATTTCATTTAGGCGGTGTATCTAATATTAATAAATTAAATAACAAATATAAAGGATTAAATAAATTTAAAATGAATTTTCATGCGAATGTAGTTGAATATGTTGGTGATTTTGAATTAATAACTAACTCTCCATTATATTTCGTTTATAAAAATTCATTTGGATTTTCTATGTTTAAAAAATAACCAAGGTTTTATTCCTTGGTTTTATTTAAATTCCTTTTACAAATACCATATATACTAAGAAAAATATATAAATTAAATACATAACAGTTCCATTAATCATTTCAAATTTAGTTGATTTATATTTAACACCCACAGCCATTGTGGATAATATACCACCTACTAATCCCCCAATATGAGCAAAATTATCGATTCCAGTAAATGAAAAACCAATAATTAAATTTATTAATATTAATGGTATAATTTGAGATTTTACAACACTATCCAAATATACTCTATAATGATATCCAAAATATAAAAGTGAACCCATTAAACCAAATATAGCACCCGAAGCACCTACACTATAATTACTACTAAATAAAATTGAAAGTAAGCTACCTGAAAGACCAGATAATAAATAAATAGTTAAATATTTATACTTTCCTAAAAAGCTTTCTAATTGCATACCAATTATATAAAGTGCATACATATTAAATACTAAATGCCATATACTAGCATGACAAAATATACCTGTAATTAATCTGTAATACTGTCCACTAGTAATAAAATATCTGTTGACAGCAAAGGTAGTAATTAAATTATTATTTAACGTGCATAATAAATAAATTAAAACATTAATAAATATCAAACCATATGTAACAATTGGTTTTTTAGGTTTAAATATATCTTCATTCATTCTTGCATCATTTTCATTTTTTCTATTTATATCATCAGTAATTTTAATAAAAAGTTCTAATCCTTTTTCTTTAAAATCCATATCATTTGTAATATCTGGAAATGCATCAATTACAAATCTATATTTTTTTAAATCCTCAATATCTTCTACTTTCGCAAACTTAATATTACTATTTGAAAATTCATTTATATCAACATTATCCCCTAAATTTACAAAAATGCTTAAAGCACTTATTTTAAATGATAAAGTTTTTTTCTTTATTGATTTAAGTAAATTTTTAGTTTTATATAAATCAAATTTAAATTGTTCATTATTATGAATATAGCCCGAAACAATACGAACAATTTTATAATCATCATTTAAATTTTCAAGCCATATTTCATCTTTAACTCCCCTTATAACAACAGGATTATATCCCCTTTCAGTAATAAAATAGTGCAATAATTTCATTACTAATTCTTCTTTTTCATTAACTATTATCTCTTCCATAATTCACCTACTTAAATTTATCTAATATATTTAAAAAACAATCTGGCAGTTCACTTTGAAACATCATGAATTCATGTGTTTTAGGATGTGTAAATCCTAATTCTTTAGCGTGCAGACACTGACCAGTTTCATCAAATAATTTCCTATTACCATATACAGGATCATTAACAACAGGATGAGAAATATAATCCATATGAACTCTAATTTGATGGGTTCTTCCTGTTTCTAATTTTAATTCAATTAAAGTCGCATTTGAATATCTTTCTAATACCTTAAAATGTGTAATTGCTTTTTTTCCATCGCCTCTTACCGCCATTTTTTTTCTATCATTTTTGCTTCTTCCAATAGGTGCATCTATTAAACCAGTATCATTTGAAATAACGCCCCATACTAAAGCGATATATTTTCTATATGTTTTTTTTAAAGCAAGTTCATTAGCTAAAAACTCATGAGCTTTATTATTCTTAGCAATCATAAGTAACCCTGTTGTATAAGCATCGATTCTATGCACAATTCCGGGACGAGAATCACCATTTATATCACTTAATTTAGTATGATACATAAGTCCATTAACTAAAGTTCCATGATTATTACCCGCACCTGGATGAACAACAACGCCATTAGCCTTATTAACAACTAAAACATCATCATCTTCATATACAATATCTAAATTCATCTTTTCAGGAGTTATATTATCATCATAGTTATGATCTATATTAATATCATCACCTTGCTTAAGCATAAAACCAGGTTTTACTAATTTATCATTAACTAATATTTCTTTATTTTTTATCATTTTAGTAACTTGACTTCTACTAACCTCTAGATAAGAAGCTAAAAAATTATCTAATCTAATTTCATCTTTTTCAACTTTTATGTTCACTTTTATCACCTTTTATAATATCAAATCCTATTAAAAAAATAGAAATAACAATAGCTATATCAGCTAAATTAAATACTGGAAAATTATAATTAAATATTGTGAAATCCAAATAATCAATTACTTGCATGTGCCAAAGCCTATCAATTAAATTTCCTAATACACCACCTATTAAAATACCATAAGTTATTTGATTATAATTGTTTAAATTTTGATTTTTTATTAAATAAAAATAAATAAAAAATAAAGCAAAAATAGAGATAAAAATTAAAAATAATGTATTAGAACTCATTATACTAAAAGCTCCTCCAGTATTACCAATTAAAGTAATTGAAAAAAAATTTTTAATAATCGAAATCGAATAACCAAAATCAATAAAATTTAATAATGATATTTTTATAATTTGATCTAAAAACGTTATTATAAATGCAATTATAGAAATTTTTTTCATATGTCCTTCACCCTTTATATTATACCAAAAAATGTAACTATTTAGCTACATTTTATCAACGAATGTTAAAATTTCATCACTAGAGATATATCCGACATTTATTTTAAAATCATCTTTTGATTTAAAATATATTAATGTAGGAACGCTCATAACACCATATTTTTTACAAAGTTCCATGTTCTCATCAATATCTACTTTCATAATTTTAATATCATCTTTTATTTTATCAAGTTCTAAAGAAAGCATTTTACAAGGACCACACCAAGTAGCGTAAAAATCTACTAAAATATTTCCTTTACTAATTTCATTATCAAAATTATCTAAATTTCCTTTTATTTCCATAAACCATAATCCCTTCTAATATTTATTTAAAACTTTTTCTATTCCATTAATTTTTATTTTACCACTTTTTTCCAAATACATAACTTCTTTTTTAGTAACTACTTTATACTTTAAGAATAAATCTAAAGTTTCTAAGTTAAATTCATTATTACTTTCTGTTTCAGTATACTTATCACTAATTCCTTTAAATTCATCTAATACTTTTAAAGAAGAAGAAGCAATATTTGATAAAATTGGCGTATTTTTAAGAATTGGTCCTTTAAAATTAGAATTATTAATAAAACTAACGTCTACAAAGTTTGGCATTGAAATTAAATATAAAGTAAAAAATATAATAACATAATGCCTAAGCATACCAACAAGGGCTCCTAATATTTTAGATGGAATACCTAAAATAACAGTAAATTTTAAAATAGTTTCTAATATACCAGTTGATAATAATACAATTTTAAGTACAATAGTTAAAATACCAAACACTAAAGCAAAAGCAACTACTTCGTATAAAGCAATATTTAAAACAGTTATACCTTTTATAATGCCACCAAAATTAAAAAATGGACCAAAGCTCATTAAAATTTCACTTACTGGATTTTTTAACAAATAAGAAAATATAATAACTATAATTATACCTAAAAAATTAACGACACTTTTAGTAAATCCTTGTTTAAAACCAATAAAAGCCCCTAAAACAAGGAATAAAATAATACTCATATCAATTATACTCATTTTTATCCTCCTTGTACTAATTATATTACACCATTAAAAAAAAGAAAAGTCTTTATTGAAAAAACAAAATATGTTAAAATGAATGCAGGTGATAAAAGTGAACAAGGTAAAAACAATTACATTAAAAGTAAGTGAAAACACAATGAAAAAAATGGAAGAATATTTTGAAGACAAAAAAAGAGAAAAAACACCCCCATATGCTATTTTTCAAGCAAAAGAAGCAGATACTACTGTCACACTATATCAATCAGGAAAAGCCCTATTTCAAGGAATAAGTGCGGATATAGATGCAAATATTTGGTCAGAAACTGAAAGACATTTAAATCCTGATAAAAAAATAGAAATTAAAAATGCTGAAACTAAAAAAAAAGAAATAACCAAATCAAATGTATATTTTAAAAATACAATAGGCTCTGATGAAGTTGGTACTGGTGATTATTTTGGTCCTATTGTCGTAACTGCATCTTATGTAAAAAAAGATGATATTCCATTTTTAGAAAGTTTAAATGTTAAAGATTCTAAAAAATTAACCGATGAACAAATTTTAAAAATAACACCTCAAATTATAAAAAAAATACCTTATTATACTATGACCATAAATAATAAAGAATATAATGAAAAACACGATATTTTAAATATGAATGCAATGAAAGCAGTACTTCACAATAAAGTACTATTACAAATGAGTGAAAAATATCAAGATTATGATTATATTGTTGTAGATCAATTCGCAGAAAAATATATCTATTATAATTATTTAAAAAATATCCCAAAAATTCAAAAAAATATAACATTTATAACTAAAGCAGAAGATCAATGTTTATCAGTTGCCTGCTCTGCTATAATAAGCAGATATATATTTTTAAAAGAGTTTGATAAAATGTCTAAAAAATATAATGTTATTTTACCGAAAGGTGCGGGAAAAAAAGTTAATGAAATTGGAGCTATACTTATAAAAAAATACGGTGAAAATATTTTAAATGAAATAGCAAAAATAAGTTTTAAAAATACAGAGCAAATAAAAGAATTAGCGAAAAACTAATTCTTTTTATAAAAAGCAAGGAAATATATCCCTGCTTCAAACAAAGTCCAAAAGAGAAACCTAACGAATTAAAACCTGTTCTGCCAGGTGGGCATCACATTATAAATTTTTGGATCCTTATATAAATACAAGTATTCGACACCATTTATAAATTAGATTCCCAATATCGTTATTTAGAAGGTTTTTCATAACGGTATTCTTCTTTTAGACAATTACATTGTAGCACACTTTTACTAAATATTCAATTACCTTCTACACTATTTGTCATAATCAGACAAAAATGATTTCTTAATACCATTTATCTCATAATTATTAACTTTATCTAAATTAACATTGCTTAATGAATTAAATATATTTCTATCAGCCAATTCATAATTTTGATTCAAATATTTTACTAAATCTTTTACTTCTTTTCTTTTTCCTATTTTTTTCTTAGTAACTAAACAAGCACAGTCAATAAAAGAAAGTTCATTATAATTTTTCCAAGCAATTATATCATCTTCTTTTACTAAATAAAGTGGTCTAATCAATTCCATACCTTCAAAATTATCGCTTTTCAATTTTGGTCTCATTCCTGCATATCTTCCATTATAAATCATATTAAGTAAAATAGTCTCAGTCGCATCATTGAAATGATGACCCAAAGCTATTTTATTACATCCAATACTTTTTGCATAATTATATAAATAACCACGCCTCATTTTCGCACATAAATAACATGGATTTTTTTCTTTCCTAACAATTTCAAAAATTGGACTTTCAAATATAATTGCATCTATTTTTAGTAATTTTAAATTGTTTTTAATTTTATTTAAAACATCATCAGTATAACCAGGATTCATAACTATAAATTTTAACTCAAAAGGTATTTTACCATGTTTTTTTAACTCATCTAAACATAAAGCAAGTAAAAAAGAATCTTTACCACCACTAATACAAACTGCAATTCTATCATTTTCTTTAATTAATTCATAATCATTAATTGCTTTAACAAATTTATGCCATATCAAAGGTCTAAATTTTTTTATTATACTTCTTTTAACCAATTCATCTTTTTTCATTTAACGTACCTTTTGGCTTTAATAAGGATCCTTGTTTAAATACTTTAACTTTATGATTAAAGTCATTAACTGCAACATTTTCAATAGCATCTGCTAAACTATGTAACCCAGTATCGCTTTCAATGATTATAGCAGCAACCTTTTTAACGAAATCATCTGAGTCTATATATTCATCATCTAAATCATCACGGTATTCATTTAAAACCGAAATTGGTGAATTTACTGCTTTAATGGTATCATTGAATGTCATATCATCCATAAAAATCTGTCTTCCAAATGTTTTCACACATGTTGCAGATAAAAAAGCAGATTTCACTTTTTGTTCAACATACCTCTGTAAATAAGGATTTGTGATTAAATTACCATCTTCATCTTTTATAACTATATTATCTTCAGTTGTAATTTCTTTAACAATCCTTAAAATTGGTGACATAAAAAGTTCTTCATCAAAATCCTTAACAAAATCATTTTCTTTTGGAAACACATCATTCAAATAATTTGTATTAACTTCACCTATAAATGTAATATTAGAAATATCAAATACTTGATCATCTTGATACACAAAATTTCCAGCATTAATTATTGAAGTAAGTGAATTAAATCCACCGTTTAAAAAACAATCTTCCATATTATGAATTAACAAAGCACCAGATAATTTATTATCAGAATTTTTAGAAGCTATTTGAATCAAACCTTTAATAAAAGCCAAAATTTCCACATCACCACTATACATATCATATACCTCGCCATAAGGTATATCTAAAGATTCTAATGTTTTTTTAATCATTGTAGTCTTGCCACTACCTTGTGAGCCTAATAATAAAATATTTTGAGATAAATTTCCATAATAATTTTTATTTAAAGTCCAAATTAATTTTTTCAACACTTCCTCTTGAACACATAAAGTATTTTTCAAAGAATTAAATATTTCCATTTCATTTACTGCCATACAATTCCTCCAATATTTATATAAAAATTAAAAGAATTAATCTTTTAATTTTATATTAAGTTCATCTAATTGTTTTTGTGAAACCACATTTGGAGCTTCTGTCATTAAACAAGAAGCACTCGTTGTCTTAGGAAAAGCAATTACATCACGAATATTATCCGTGCCACATAATATCATTGTAAGTCTTTCAAGGCCTAAAGCTAAACCACCATGTGGTGGGCACCCATACCTTAAAGCTGTAAGTAAAAACCCAAATTTATCATTAGCCTCTTCCTTAGTAAAGCCTAACTTTTCTAGAACAATCTCTTCAATATTAGGGTCATGAATTCTTAAACTTCCGCCACCTACTTCATAACCATTTAAAACAATATCATAAGCCTTAGCCAAGGCGTTTTCTTTATCATCTAAAGCGTTTACATCTTGTGGCATTGTAAAAGGATGATGACAAGCTATATACCTTTCCTCTTCTTCACTATATTCAAACATAGGAAAATCAGTAACCCAAGTAAAAGCATATTTATCTTTATCAATTAAATCTAACTGCCTAGCTACCTTTAATCTAAGAGCACCTAAAGAAGTTTTAACCATTTTTTTATTACCTGCAATAATTAAAATTAAATCATTATTTTTTAAATTTAAACTATTAACTAATTTATTTGCAATATCATCGTTTACAAATTTACTAATGCTTCCTGTAAATCCATCATCATATTTAAGAAAAGCTAAAGCAGAAGCACCATATGTTTTAACATATTCACCTAACTTATCAATATCTTTTCTAGAATATTCACTAGCTGCATTAAATACTAATGCATTAATAATACCACCTGAAGAAATTACATTATTAAACAAAGTAAAATCACTGCCTTCAAACACATCAGTAATATCATTAATTTTATTTTCAAATCTTAAATCAGGTTTATCAGAACCATATAAATTAATTGCATCTTCATAAGTCATTCTATCAATAGGAATTTTAATATCAATATTTTTAACCTCTTTAAATATTTTTTGTAAAAGCTCTTCAGTTACACTCATAACATCTTCTTCTTTAACAAAACTCATTTCCATATCAATTTGAGTAAATTCAGGCTGTCTATCAGCTCTTAAATCTTCATCTCTAAAACATCTCGCAATTTGATAATACTTTTCCATACCACTCATCATTAATAATTGTTTAAATAATTGTGGTGATTGAGGCAAAGCATAAAAAGAGCCTTTATTTACCCTAGAAGGAACCAAATAATCTCTAGCACCCTCAGGAGTTGATTTACACAAAATAGGAGTTTCTATTTCCATAAAATCTAAAGAATTTAAATAATTTCTAGTGCACTGCATAATTTTATGTTTTGTATATAATTTATCTTTTAATTCACTTCTTCTTAAATCTAAATAACGATATTTTAATCTAGTCTCTTCCAATGCAGTCACATTATTTAAATCAAAAGGTAGCTCATCACACTTATTTAAAACAGTAATATTACTTACAATAACTTCAATACCACCTGTTTTTAAATTTTTATTAGCTTTTTGTCTTTCACTAACTAATCCAGTAACTTCAATAACATATTCATTTTTTAATGTACTAGCTAAATCATAAACATCACTATCAGGTCTAACAACTAGCTGTATAATTCCACTTCTATCTCTTAAGTCAATAAAAACAAGGCCACCTAAATCTCTTTTTTTATTTACCCAACCATCTAAAGTAACGGTTTTACCAACACTATTAATATCAACACTTGTATTATTAATCTTCATGATCATCACCTATTTTTTTATCTAAAAATTCTATTATATTATCTAATTTAACTTTATACTCTTCTTTAGTATAATTGTTTTTAACAGTTAAAATTTTATTTTTAACTTCATCTTCACCAATAATAATTAAAAATTTAACGCCTAATCTATCAGCTGTTTTAAAATTATTTTTAAAGTTTCTTCCATCATAATCATTTTCAACATCAAATCCAGCCATTCTTAAATGATTAGCAAGTGATAAAACATATTCCTTTTGTTTAGAAGAAGTAGGAAAAATATAAATATCAGGTCTATTAATCTCCCTAATATCAATATTTTCTTTTTCTAAAGCTAAAAATAATCTCTCAAGACCAACCGCAAATCCAACTCCAGGAATACTTGGACCGCCAATATTTTCAACCAAATTATTATATCTTCCACCACCAGCTAAAACATTTTGTGAACCAAAATCTTTAATATCAGCAACAATTTCAAAAACAGTATGTGTATAATAATCTAAACCTCTTACAATATTAGGATTAACCTTATAATCAATCTTTAAAGCAGATAAATACTTTAAAACATTATCAAAATGATTTTTACTTTCTTCATTTAAATAATCAATTATTTTAGGAGCACCTTTCATAATATCCTTATCACCATCAATTTTACAATCTAAAATTCTTAAAGGATTTTTTTCAAATCTTGATCTGCAATCATCACACAAATCATCTAAATGTGGTTTAAAGTATTCAATCAAAGCATTTCTATAATTTTCTCTTGACTCTTTATCACCTAAACTATTAATATTAACACTTACATTTTTTAAACCTAAAAGTTTAAATAAATTAGTAACAATACCAATAACTTCAGCATCCATCATAGGATCAAAACTACCAAATGATTCAAAACCAAATTGATAAAATTGTCTATATCTTCCAGCTTGTGGTCTTTCATATCTAAACATAGGCCCCATATACCAAGCTTTCAAAGGCAAACTATCCGCATATAATTTATTTTCAATAAAACACCTAACAATACCTGCAGTGCCTTCAGGCCTTAAAGTAAGATTTCTATCTGCTCTATCTTTAAAATCATAAGTTTCTTTACTAACAATATCTGTAGTCTCACCTACGCCTCTATGAAATAATTCACTAGATTCAAAAATAGGTGTTTCAAAATATTTAGCATTATATTTGTCCATAAGTGCGGAAACTAATTTTCTAAAATACAATCTTTCTAAAGACTTATCACCATATATATCATAAGTTCCTTTGGGTTTTTGAACCATATTACCACTCCTAACACTAATTAAAATTATATTGTTTTTTAAAGTAAAAGTCAATGAAAAAACTAGAGAATAAACTCTAGCTTTTAAATTATTCAATAACTTCTGAAACGTTACCAGCACCAACTGTTCTACCACCCTCACGGATAGAGAATTTAGTACCATTTTCAATAGCGATTGGTGCGATTAATTCTACTGTCATTTCAACATTATCACCTGGCATTACCATTTCAACACCTTCTGGTAATTCAATAACACCAGTTACATCAGTTGTACGGAAGTAGAATTGTGGACGATAGTTACTGAAGAATGGAGTATGTCTTCCACCTTCATCTTTACTAAGAATATAAACTTGAGCTTTAAACTTAGTATGAGGAGTAACTGAACCTGGTTTAGCAATAACTTGACCACGTTCAACTTCATCACGGCTAACACCACGAAGTAATAAACCTGTATTATCTCCTGCTTCAGTAAAGTCTAATTGTTTACGGAACATTTCAATTCCAGTAACAACTGTTTTCTTAGTAGGTTTTAAACCAACGATTTCAACTTCTTCATTAAGTTTTAATTCACCACGTTCAACACGACCAGTAACAACTGTACCACGTCCTGTAATAGTGAATACATCTTCAATTGGCATTAAGAATGGTTTATCATTATCACGAGCTGGTGTTTCGATATATGAATCAACAGCTTCCATTAATTCACCAATTTTAGCTTCATATTCTGCATCTCCTTCTAATGCTTTTAATGCAGAACCTCTGATGATTGGAGTATTGTCGCCATCATAACCATAATCAGTTAATAATTCACGAACTTCCATTTCAACTAAATCTAATAACTCTTCATCATCAACCATATCACATTTGTTTAAGAATACAACCATACGAGGTACTCCAACTTGACGTGATAATAAGATATGTTCACGAGTTTGAGCCATAGGTCCATCAGTAGCAGCAATAACTAAGATTGCACCATCCATTTGAGCAGCACCTGTAATCATGTTTTTAACATAATCAGCGTGTCCTGGACAGTCAACGTGTGCATAGTGTCTATTAGCTGTTTCATATTCGATATGAGCAGTATTAATAGTAATACCACGTTCTCTTTCTTCTGGAGCTTTGTCGATATCAGCATAAGCTTCGAATTTAGCCCAACTTGGATTTTGATCTGATAAATATTTTGTAATAGCCGCAGTTAATGTTGTTTTACCATGGTCAACGTGTCCAATAGTACCAATATTAACATGTGGTTTTGAACGGTCAAATTTTTCTTTTGCCATTTAAATTCCTCCTTTTTCTATTTCATTTAACATTTTAGCATGAGTTAAACTAAATTTCAACTATTTTTATTTAGTTTCCCCCATTTTTTTTGATAATATCTTCAGCGATATTTTTAGGTACTTCTTCATAGTGATCAAATTTCATTGAGAAGTTACCTCTACCTTGTGTATTAGAACGTAAACTTGTTACATAACCAAACATTTCTGAAAGTGGTACCATAGCTTCAATAGTTAAAGCATTACCACGAGAGCTTTGTCCCATTGGTCTACCACGACGTGCAGTAATGTCACCCATAACTGTTCCTAAGAACTCATCTGGTACAGTTACATCAACGCTCATAATTGGTTCTAATATTACAGGATTACATTTTTTCTTAGCTTCTTTTAATGCAAGTGAAGCTGCAACTTTAAATGCCATTTCTGATGAGTCTACATCATGATAAGAACCATCATGTAATGTAGCTTTAACATCAATAACTGGGAAGCCTGCTAGAATACCTGATTCCATAGCTTCTTGTAAACCTTTGTCTACAACTGGTATATATTCTCTAGGAACAACACCACCAACAACGGCATCAACAAACTCATAACCTTTTCCTTCATTTGGTTCGAATTCAACCCAAACGTGACCATATTGTCCACGACCACCTGATTGTTTAATATATTTTCCTTCACAATCACCTTTTTGCTTAATAGTTTCTCTATAAGCAACTTGTGGATTACCAACATTAGCTTCAACACCAAATTCTCTTTTCATTCTATCAATGATGATATCTAAGTGTAATTCACCAACACCAGCAATAATAGTTTGTCCTGTTTCATGATCAGTAGTTGCTCTAAATGTAGGATCTTCTTCAGATAATTTTTGTAAAGCCAAAGCCATTTTATCTTGATCATCTTTTGATTTAGGTTCAACTGCAAGTTCAATTACAGGCTCTGGAAATTCCATTGGAGCTAAGATACAAGCATGTTTCTCTTCACATAAAGTATCACCAGTAGTTGTAGCTTTAAGACCAACAACAGCAGCGATATCACCAGTATAAATATCAGTGATTTCTTGTCTATGATTAGCATGCATTTGTAAAATACGTCCAATTCTTTCTTTTTTGTCCTTATTAGCGTTTAATACATAAGAACCATTTGATAAATGACCAGAATAAACTCTAACAAAAGTTAAACGTCCAACAAATGGATCTGTCATAACTTTGAATGCTAAAGCTGAAAATGGTTCACTATCTTTAGGATGTCTTACTATTTCTTTTCCATCCATATCAACACCAGCGATTGCTTCAACATCAGTTGGAGCTGGTAAGTAATCAATAACTGCATCTAATAATAATTTAACACCTTTGTTACCTAGTGCAGTTCCGCACATTACTGGGAAGAATTTAACAGCTAATGTACCCTTACGAATAGCAGCTTTAATTTCTTCTACAGAAATTTCTTCACCTTCTAAGTATTTATTCATTAAATCATCATCAAATTCAGCAACAGCTTCGATTAAGTCATTACGTTTTTCTTCAACTAAATCTACCATATCTGCTGGAATTTCAATTTCTTCAGCGTTTTCTTCAGGTTTACCATCATATTTGTAAGCTTTTCTAGTTACTAAATCGATAATACCATTAAAGTCGCTTTCAGCACCAATTGGCCATTCAATAGGTTTTGCATTAACACCTAATCTTTCATCAATACTCTTTAAACTAAATTCAAAATCTGCTCCCATTTTGTCCATTTTATTAGCAAAAATCATTCTTGGAACATTGTATTCTGTAGCCTGACGCCATACAGTTTCAGTTTGTGGTTCAACACCAGCTTGAGCATCGATTAAAGCAACGGCACCATCTAGTACACGTAAACTTCTTTGAACTTCAACAGTAAAGTCAACGTGTCCTGGAGTATCGATAATATTTAAACGGTATCCTTTCCAAAATGCAGTTGTAGCAGCTGATGTAATAGTAATACCACGTTCTTGTTCTTGTTCCATCCAGTCCATTTGAGATTCACCATCGTGTGTTTCACCGATTTTATGAATCTTATGAGTATGGAATAAAACTCTTTCAGTACAAGTGGTTTTACCAGCATCAATATGAGCCATGATACCAATATTACGAGTTTTATCTAAACTATATTCACGAGCCATAATTTATTTCCTTTCTTAAAATTACCATCTATAGTGAGCAAATGCTTTATTAGCTTCTGCCATTCTATGAGTTTCCTCACGTTTTTTAACAGCAGCTCCTACACCATTAGAAGCATCAATAATCTCATTAGCTAAATTTTCAGCCATTGAATGGCCACCTCTTAATCTAGAGTAATTAACAAGCCAACGTAAACCTAAAGCTTGAGCTCTATCAGCTTTTACTTCAATTGGAACTGGATAATTAGCTCCACCTACACGTCTTGTTTTAACTTCTAAAGCAGGCTTAATATTTTCTAATGCTTTATTAAATACTTCCATAGCATCAGTATCTGTTTTTTCTTTTATGATATTAAATGCATCATATAAGATAGTTTGAGCTGTACCTTTTTTACCATCTAACATAATTTGGTTAATTAATTTAGTAACAACCTTTGAATTATATATAGGATCTGGTAAAACATCTCTTTTAACTGCTCTTCTTTTACGCATAATTATATCCTCCTTTCCTATTTGCTTTTTGGTTTTTTAGTACCATATTTAGAACGTCCTTGTCTTCTTGCATCAACTCCAGCAGTATCCATAGTACCACGAATAATGTGATAACGAACACCGATTAAGTCTTTAACACGACCACCACGAACTAATACAACACTGTGTTCTTGTAAGTTGTGTCCTTCACCAGGAATATAAGTATCTACTTCTTTTCCGTTTGAAAGTCTAACACGAGCATATTTTCTTAATGCTGAGTTTGGCTTCTTAGGTGTTTTAGTACCAACACGAGTACATACACCACGTTTTTGTGGAGAATTACTTACAGTTTCTTTTTTATCTTTGCTGTTTAAACCAATATTTAACATTGGTGATTTACTTTTCTTAGTTTTAGAACCTCTTCTTTTTCTAACAAGTTGATTAATAGTTGGCATATATTTCGCCCTCCTTTCATTACACATACCCAGGTGTTTCATTTTTCGTTTTAATTAAAGATTTACCTATTCAGTAAATCTAAAATTAAAATGCAAAAATAATATATCATTTAAATAACATATTTGTCAATAAAATTCTACAAAAATGCTTATAAATTATTTTTAATTAACTCTAAAGTATCTCTTGCTATCATTATTTCTTCATCAGTTGGAATAACATACACCTTTACTTTAGAAGATTCATCGTTTATTTGTGCTAAAGTTCCACGAACATTATTTTTTTGAGAATCTAACGAAACGTTTAAACAAGCTAATTTATCACAAACCATCTTACGAAGAAGCGGACAATTTTCTCCTACTCCAGCTGTAAAAACAATAACATCAGTGCCACCTAATAATACATAATAATTTGCAATATAATTAACAATTTTTTGCACATACATATTAAGTGCCAAAATAGCCTTTTCATTTCCATCATTATAAGCTTTTTCAATATCACGCATATCACTACTAATACCACTTACACCCAAAAGGCCACTTTCTTTATTTAACTTATTTATAGCATCTTCAATAGTCAAATTTTCTTTTTCCATAACTGGTGTTAATATAGATGAATCAATATCGCCACAACGTGTGCCCATCATAATACCAGCAAGAGGTGTAAATCCCATTGAAGTATCAACACATTTTCCATCTTTTATTGCACTAATAGAGCCACCATTTCCAATGTGACAACTTATTAATTTATATTGATCTTTTCCCAATATTTTTTTAACAGTTTCTGATATATATCTATGGCTTGTTCCATGAGCCCCATATTTTCTAATGCCGTATTTTTCATACCATTCATAAGGAACAGGATACATAAATTGTGTAGGCTGCATTGTTTGATGAAAAGCAGTATCAAAGACAGCAGTATGAACAGCATTAGGTAAAGCTTTTTGAAATGCCCTTATTCCAAGCATATTAGCAGGGTTATGTAAAGGAGCAAAATTTTTAATTTGTTCCAATTTTTCCCACACATCATCATCTACTATAACAGAACCATCAAATATATCCTTGCCTTGGACAACCCTATTACCTACACCTTCTATTTCTTCAAGTGAAGTAACAATTTTCAAACTAATTAATTTATCGAGTAAAATATTAACGGCTTCATTGTGATCTTCTAGTGGAGCATAATCTATATATTTTTGGCCATTAAACTTAATTGTAAAGCTACCATTGCCAGCAGTTTTGCCAATGCGTTCAAAAACGCCACTTGCTATAATCTCTTCATTTTCCATATCAATTAAGCTAAATTTTAACGAACTGCTTCCAGCATTTATTGAAATTATTTTCATAACATCTTCCTTCCTAAATCAAATTTTACAGGTATAATTATATCAAAATAATAAATGGTGTTCAAGAGGAGAATCGAACTCCCATCATTCCCTTCGGAGGAGAATACTTTATCCATTAAGCTACTTGAACATACCATAATTATATTATTTTCAAAGAAAAAAGTCCAATTAAACTTGGACTGAAATGTCAATATCTAATACATCTTTTAAAGGTTGTTTCGTTTCAATCAAAATATTTTGTGATTTTTTAGCATCAAGCCAATCACCTATATAACCAATTAACTTTATATCTTCACTATTCTGCCTTAAAATAATTTCTATAGGTGACATCTTTAACTTATCTGTAGATAAATTAGTAATTTTAGCTGTAAAATAATATTTATCTTTTTTATTAATTATTTTAATATTACTTACAAGTATATTATTTTTTTTAATATCTTTAAAGTTTATACTTTCTTTGCTTTTTGAAACAGGTTTATTTTTATTATTTAAACACAATACTGGTAAAGCCAACAATAAAATTACAATAATTAAAATAAATTTATTTTTCATTAATTTGCTTTCCACGTTTTAAATACATCGCAACTGTTACTAGAAGGTGCTGGTGAAGGCATTTGCATCCTTACTATTGTTGGTATCTTAAATGCTGCCCCAAAAGCCATACAAGTTCCTGGTTGCAATGTCTTTTGTTTCTCAACTATATCAGCAGAAATATTAGGAAGCATTTTTGTTATATAATCTAAATCAAGTGGATGGGTTATTTTAAATATTAGAAAGTTAGCACACTGTGAAATAACCGTATCTGATATTTCAACTGGTCTTTGCGATATAAGATTAAATATCAACCCATATTTACGTCCTTCTTTAGCGGCTCTTTCAAATATATTATACCCAATAAGTTCAACATCACCATCATTTTGAACATATCTATGTGCCTCTTCTACAAAAATGTGAAATGGAATTGAAGCTCTATTTTTTAATCTTTTAGCAAAATTAAATAACATTTTTGTATATAATTTAACTACTACTTTAGCAAACCAATCTTCAACATCCTCTAAATTAAAATTGATAATTTGAGCTTTCCTACCACCTTTAGCAACTAAAGATGCGATATAATTTTCCATTGTAACGAATGTTGGATAACGTAAATATCTAGAGTTTTCAGAAATAGTAATTGCATGCAATCTTACTTTTAAAGTAATTGCATCAGAATATGTTTCTTCATTATTTAAAAGTCCTTCACTAATTAAAGTAAATTCTAAGGCTTTTTCCAAATCTTCTAAAGTATAATATTTAATATCTTTTGGTTCATATTTATCTAATGATTCGTCGATAAAACCAGTTATATATTCTGTCATTAATATACTTTCTGGAAATTGTCCTTGAGTATCTATTGTGAAACATTCTCTAAATTTTCTAGTATATCCTATTCCTCTAACAGGTGCTTCTAAATTAAATTCATTTGTTGAACAGGTTGCTAAAATAGCAAATACATCATTCCTTTTACTACTTGCTGTTTGATTTGTATATAAAATAGTCATTATAGCTTTAGCAATTAAATGATTTTTATATCTTACACTTAAATCATCATCAGATGCAAATATTGTAACAAGTTTAAGCATTCTTTCAATAATAGTTAATTGTGAATGTTTTTCTGCCCTTAAAAGTAAAGCCCAATCATCAATATCTAAAAGCCATATCGGAATAGATAAAATTTCGCCATCTGTTTGATTAACATTTGTTGTATAAAATTTAAAATTTAAATTAGGATTTATTTTATCAATATCTTGAAGTGCATTATGATATTCTCCATAAGCATCAAAGATAAAGAAATTAGAACGAAATGGCAATAATTTCGGATTAGAAAATACGTTTTGTAAAAGTCTAGCAACTCCGCATGATTTACCGGAACCACTATTGCCAAATATTGCCATATGGCTACTAAACATATCATTAATATCAACCATAATTTTATGTCCATCATAAAGCGGACTTTCGCCTAAAACAAATGATGATTCATTGTCATCGCCAACGAGAAGACTAACTTCATCTGGTGATATTAATCTTAATTTAGCATTAAATGTCGGTTTCCTAATAACCCCACCAATAAACTTGCCATCAGCAATTTCACCTAAAAATCTAATTTTAATAATATTGTCACTAATATCTTCAACTTCACCTAATATTTTCTTTTTTTCATCTTCAAAAATAACATGCATATTCATTATATTAGTAGAAATAGAACCATCTTGTGGTGTTTCTACATGTGCTTCTGTATTAGATATATATAATATTTTTCCAAACATAATATCTCCCCTTTATATTAAATTTTCTATTTGTTTTTTCATATTTGAATCTAAATCTTTAATTATATTTTTTATTTTTTTTGCATTTTCATATAATTTCAAAATATTTTCGTAATTTTGCAATTTGCTTTCAGCATCTTTTATCTGCTTATAAGCAGCATTTCTTGATACACCCTCATTTTCAGATATTTCTGATAAAGATAAATTATTGAAATAATAATCTTTAAAATAATTTTGCTGTTTTAACGTCAAAAGTTCACCATAATAATCAAATAAATTTATTAAATATATTGTTTTATTCATCATCGTCACCTTTAAACAGGCCATAAATATATTTTTCAATATCGAATGTACGTAAATCTTCTTTACCCTCGCCAAAACCAACATATTTAACTGGAATACCAGTTTCCTCTTTTATAGCAAGAACAATACCGCCTTTAGCAGTGCCATCTAATTTAGTTAAAACAATACCAGTTATATTAGTTATTTCTTTAAAATTTTTAGCTTGACTTATTCCATTTTGTCCCGTTGTAGCATCTATAACAAGCAATGTCTCATGGGGTGCGGATGGAACTAGTTTACCAATAACTTTATTTATTTTTTCAAGCTCCTTCATTAATCCTATTTTATTTTGTAATCTTCCAGCTGTATCAATCAAAACAACATCATATCCTTCTTCTTTTGCCTTATTAACACCATCATACATAACACTTACAGGTTCAGAATTTTCTTTATAAACAATATCACAATTTAATTTTCTAGCCCATTCGTTTAACTGTTCAAGAGCACCAGCTCTAAATGTATCACCAGCTACCATTAATACTTTTTTACCTTCATCTTGAAGTTTAGCTGCTAATTTACCAATTGTTGTTGTTTTGCCTGCTCCATTAACACCGACAAATAATATAACAGTTGGTCCTTCTTTAGCATAATTAATTTTATTTGTGATAATATCGCCATTAACATATATTATAAACATTTCATCAACTATAATATCCTTTAATTCTGAAGATGATTTTATATTTTCCTTTTTTACTCTTTTTTTTAATTGATCAATAATCTCCATTACAGTATTAACACCAATATCGGACATTATTAAAATTTCTTCCAAATTTTCAAAATATTCATCATCAACTACTTTATATTTTTGATTTAAATTTAACAAAGCAGATAAAAAATTATTTCTTGTTTTTTCTAATCCCTTATCATAAATTTTTATTTCTTCTTTTTCTTCTTTTTTTAATATCTTTTTAAATCTATCAAATATTCCCATCGTATCACCTAATATACTGTAATTCTACACTTTTTTTTTAATTTTTTCAATAATATATTAAATTTTTTTTAATGATATAAAACCTATAATTTTTGATGTGACCCCATTTAGTAGACAATTTATGTAATTATAATATTTATTCAAATAAAGCTTATCTTTATTTGTTATCTATTAATAAATTGACTAAATATTAAACATTTTCTGCATATTCAATAATGTCAGAGTCTGGCTTTCCCGTGTTTGGACATAATCTATTGTATAATTCATAGTCATATCTATCATTATTTTTTAGGTATTCAATTACAATTTCTAATTTATATATTAATTCATCCGTATGATGTATACCGGAAACCTTGATCACTGTGAATAAGTCCAGATACATCTTTTCTTTTGGATATTGCTCATTTAATATATCCGTTACTAATTTATTATCATTACGTTTTGATATTCTATAAGCAACAACTTTTATATCATATAAGTCCAATTATCGTTAATAGATAAGCTCTAGAACCTTTAAATATAAGATAAGTTACATCTGTATTCCATACTTTATTTTGGCCTCAGTAATAAAATTTCTATTTAATAAATTTGGTTTAACATTATCTTCAATTTTTTCATTTTTATTTTCTTTTTTGACTTTCTAATATATTTAGCCATTAAATTATATTTTTTCATTATTCTTAAAACCTTCTTTCCATTCATTACAACTCCATATTTGATTTTTAGGCCTTCCACAATTTTACAATACGTGCCTTTAAAATCATCAAATATCTCTTTAATTACTAAATAATCATAATAATCAGAATCTTCCTTATTTCTATATTTATAGTTTTAGTACTTATATTAAGTACGGTACATATATTATATAACTTATAATTATCTCTATAAAGATTTATAAAAGTTATTTTTTCTCTCATTGTGTCTTGAGAAAGACCCGGTATTTTTTTAGCATTTCATATCTTTCTTTGTAGTCTTCTTTTGTTAAATTTTTTTCTTTTAATCTACCACACTTTTGACCATGACTCAGATACAATTCTGGATGATTTAATTTTGATGTCCAAATTTTAATAGTATCTTCTGGAATATTATATCTTTATGCTAATTCTTTAACATTTGCACTATTGTCATAATTTTTAAATTTTTGTCCTTTTGAAACCATAAGAAAACACCTCCTTTCGGAAGTGTTTTCTATCATACTTAAATTTTTTTATAAATGTCTACCCTAAAGGGTGCATTTCAATTTTTTTATTGATAAATATAATGCAATTATCATTAACTACTAAACATTTTTAAGGTTAAAATTTATTTTAATTTATAAGGTCTCACTTTAACAAAACTATTATCAATTTGTTTATAAACGTTTTCACCACTATGAGCCAAAAAAGTAATTACCTGTTGCATAATTGAAGATGAAGAATCAAAAAACATTACCTTATTAGATGATGCATATAACTTGGTCTTATCATTCAAATACAGTAAAGCTCTTCCATTTTCATCATAATTGGGGCCTTTTACATCAAATATAATTGATGTATTATCATTGTTTACTAATGCCTTAGTTTCTTGATTAGAAATTGTTTCCAAAGAAGATGAAATGATACATTTACTATCATCTTTTTCTAATGTTTTTTTTAGATTATCTATAACCAATGAATCTTCCTCAAATAATATTACATTTTCTTCAGAAACATATAAATTAGTTTTATCTTCCATTAATAAATTTAATGTTTTTGCCTCTTGAAAATATTTTTCATTAACTACTTTAATTATAAATGAATAACCATTTATTTTAATAATACTTTCTTTCATTTTATTTTCCCTTCTTTCGTTTTTATATTATAGTATATTTTTTTTAATTGTCAATTTACAAATGTAAACTAATTTATATTTCATCCAAACATTGAAAAATAAAATTCTTTTGTAGTATAATTATCATAAGGGAGGCTAAAATATGAATAACGAACTTAATAACTATAAAGCCCAAGAAGAAGCTACAAATGCAAAAGTAGATGCAATTGAAAATTTATTTAAAGAGCAAGATAAAGCAGATCAAGATTTTTCAGCAATTTCATTAGAAACAAATAGATTTGACGATTCTTTAGAACAAACTAAAGAAATAAATGAAATAGACTTAGAAAACTTAAAAAAATTAAGTGAACATTTACATGCCATATATGATGAAACAGAAGATGAAAATGAAGAAGTTAAAGAAACGAATTCTAATGAAAAAGGTAAAGCATTAGTTAAAACTACTAAACAAGGTATGGCATTTTCTAATCAAAGTTTAACTAAAACATTTTTAGATTGTGCAATTCTATGTTTTGTTACAGCTACAATTGGTGGCAGTTGGTTTTTATATATTTTAAATCATTTAAATTAGGAATTAATCCTAATTTTTTTTACAATACATATAAATTAAATGGAGTGTGATATATGTTTAATTTAATAAAAAAAATATTTAAAAATTTCTATTTATTCACAGCATCTTATTCAAACAATGTTTTTCCAGATCCCTTACCAAAAGACGAAGAAGAAAGATGTATAAAACTAACAAACAAAGGTGATAAAAAAGCAAGAGAAAAATTAATTGAACACAATTTAAGATTAGTCGCTCATATAGTAAAAAAATATGACCATAATTCAGACATATCAGATGATTTAATAAGTATAGGAACAATAGGTTTAATTAAAGGAATAGATAGCTATTCTTTTGAAAAAAACACTCGTCTTACAACTTACTGTGCTAGATGTATTGAAAATGAAATACTAATGTATTTTAGATCAGATAAAAAAAACAGTAAAAATATTAGTATAGATGAACCAATTGGATTTGATAAAGAAGGAAACACAATAACATTTTTAGATATATTAAAAACAGATAAACCAGATTATGCATTAAACCTACATATTCAAAATAATATCAAATTACTTAAACAATATTTTAACGTTCTAACAGAAAGAGAAAAAGAAATAATAATTAAAAGATACGGTTTAGATGGTAAAGATGAAATAACTCAAAAAGAAATTGCTAAAAAAATTGGCATATCAAGAAGCTATGTTTCAAGAATAGAAAAAAGAGCATTAACTAAAATGCTCAGGGAATTTATTAAAAATAGTGATACCTAAATTTACGCTTGTTTATAATTAACAATTACTGACATATCTTTTCTAGCTGTTCCACTTTCAGTAGCACTGTTATTATACATTGCTGTTACAGTCATCTTAACAGACTCCCCGGCTTTTAATTCATCACCTAAACTAATACCGCCAACAGAATATATAATCTGATCACCTGGTTTATTTTCAGGAATAATATAAATACTATCAACCTTGGCATCCAAACTGCCACTATTTTTTACAGTTAACTCATAAACAATTTTATCACCTTTTCCAGTTAAAGAAATATAAAAATTAGCTTTAGTACTTGTATAAGAAGGTAAACTTAACTCCTTAGCTCCACCAACCTGATTTTGTAATTGCATATCAGTAAAACTAATATTCCAAGAATCAGTAACTTGATTAGTATTAGAAGCTAAAGGTTGTGCAAAAGTAGAATACCACATAACTAAAAAAGCACCCAATGTAACCATAAATATCACAATTCTATTAATTGACTTTTGGGACATTTTAATCTTTCGATCTTTAGTACTTGTAATTTCATCCACATGTGGTTGCCAAACATCTAATATTTCAATCTCCTCTTGGTTCCCATTCACTTGATCTTTCTTTTTATCCATAATCTTCAATCCCTACCATAAACTAAAATCAGTATATCATAATCTTTAACATTAAGCAATTCATATTTTATATGAAAAATACATATTTTTACACAAGGAGGTTTTATGAAAAAAATAAAAAAAATATCATTAAATATTACATATACATTTTTATTTTTTCTATCAGCAACTTTTATACTTACCATTTTAAATTATTTTAATCTTATAAATTATAATGCTTTAGCCATATGTAAAATAATAATACCAATAATATCATTTATAATAAGTGGTTTATTAATGGGTAAAAAAGCAAAAAACAAAGGATGGCTTGAAGGAATAAAAATAAGTTCAATAATTGTATCATTTTTTATACTAATAACTATAATTTTAGATGAATTTGATATAAAAAAAATTACCTTTTTTATAATCTTAATTGCATCAGGTACACTTGGTAGTATATTAGGAATAAATACAAAAAAAATACCTACTTAAGATATTCTTTTAAAAACTCTTCTTTATATTCCAAAAATCTATCTTCCTTAATAGATTCGCGAATCTGTTCCATCAAATGAATTAAAAAACGAATATTATGAATAGAAAGTAATCTTCCACCAAGTCCCTCATTAGCGACAAACAAATGTCTAACATAAGCCTTAGAATAATGCGTACAAGTATAACAATCACAATGTGAATCAATTGGAGTAAAATCTTCTTTATATTTAGCATTTCTTAAATTAATTTTACCAGAAATAGTAAAAGCATTAGCATGTCTAGCAATTCTTGTTGGTAAAACACAATCAAACATATCAATGCCACGTTCAACACCCTCAAATAAATCAACTGGTTCTCCTACCCCCATTAAATAACGTGGCTTATCAGTAGGTAAATACTTAATTGCATCATCTATCATTTTATACATAGTAACCTTATCTTCGCCAACAGAAGTACCACCAATCGAATAACCATCAAAATCTAATTTAACAGTTTCTAAAGCACTAAATTTTCTTAAATCAGAATATTCTCCACCTTGAACAATGCCAAATAAAGATTGATTTTCATTATTAAATGCAGCCTTTCCTCTTTTAGCCCATCTCAAAGTTCTCTCAGTACTTTGCTTGGCATATTCATAAGTTGCAGGATATGGAATACATTCATCAAAACTCATAGCAATATCACTATCTAATTTATTTTGAATTTCCATTGATAGCTCGGGTGTTAAAAATAAAGGTCTTCCGTCTATATGACTTTTAAAATGAACACCTTCTTCAGTAATATCTTTTTCTTTATTTTTAGCTAAAGAAAACACTTGAAAACCACCGCTGTCAGTTAAAATAGGACCATCATAATTCATAAATTTATGAAGTCCACCTGCCTTCTTTACAACGTCTTCACCTGGTCTAAGCCATAAATGGTAAGTATTTGATAAAATAACCGCACTATGAGCATCTTTTAATTCCTCTGGCGTAAGCATTTTTACATTAGCCAAAGTACCCACTGGCATAAACATCGGTGTATCAAACGTTCCATGATTAGTAATCAACTTACCCAATCTAGCCCTTCCATCATTTTTACAAAGTTCATATTTTATTTTCATCTAATCTTCTTCCTTTCTTTTGGTTTAAAACTATTTAAATAAATATCAAAATCATCTGAAATAAGTTTAAAATATCCTTTATCAATTAAATTATTTAAAATTAACTTCCCTCTATCAGTCTGCATTAAAATATTACCTGGGAAATCTTCAAAAACTATTGGAACTTCATTTTCTTTTTTCAAAAATTGACCGTACGTTAAATCAATTAAATACTTATCATCATCTCCAGCAACTAAAAAATAATGATCATAATCACAATTAGTTAAATTTCTAATATTCCACATACTAACATTTACATCCATAACTTCTAAATCATGTTTAATATTATTAGAAAAATAAAAACACAACCCATCATGATTTTTAAAATTAACTTCCTTTAAATTTTCATAAATTGCAATTTCAATAAATTCTTTATCCATAAATATAATAATAAAGGAAAACAAAACAAAAATCAATGCTTTACATATACTTTTGCATTGATTTCATCATTTGATTAACTTGCTTTTGGCTAGGTGTTCTACCCATACCAGACATCATTGCTTTAATCATTTTTTCATTAATAGGTGGATTTTCTTTAAGTTGTTTTTGCATAATCTTCTTTGCAATTAAAAATCCAATAACAATACCGACAATTAAACCACCAGCAACTTTTAATAAATCTAGTAAAAATGCTCCCCAGTTCATTTTATCTTCCTCCTATACAAAGTATTTTACTAAAATTTATACATATTATCAAGGTTTAACATTAAAAATCACACATTTTCTACAATTTCTCTCCCATTATCTTGTGAATGATTTTGAATAGTTAAATTATCCGAAACACTTATATAACTCACCATAAGTAACATAAAAACCAAAGCAATAACTGATTTACATCTTAAAAATTCCATAACCTTTAACCTCCCTCTTACATTTTAATAATATCACGAACATATTTTCGTGTCAATACATTTTCAAACAAATGTTTGACTATAAAAAAGAAGTATGTTAAAATGTGTTAAAGGAGGAATAAAATGGAAAACTTAACTAAAAGACAAGCCGATGTATTAACATATATAAAAAGTTTTATTGTATCACATGGTTATCCACCAACCGTTAGAGAAATTGGAAAAGCACTAAACATTTCATCACCAGCCACAATACATGCACACTTATCTAACCTTGAAAAAAAAGGAATTATAAAAAAAGACTCTTCAAAAAATAGAGCAATCGAACTATTAGTTAAAAACGAATTTGAAAAAGAAAATGACTTAGTAGCTGAAGTTCCATTACTTGGAAAAATTACCGCAGGCTCTCCTATTGAAGCAATTGAAATGCCAGATGAATACTTCGCATTACCAGCATATTTACTTCCAAAAGGAAAAGAAGTTTTTACTTTAAAAGTAGATGGAACATCTATGATTAATGCTGGAATTTTAGATGGTGATATTGTTATAGTAGAAAAAAGACAAGTTGCCCGTAATGGAGAAATTGTTGTTGCAATGACAGATGAAAATGAAGTTACCCTAAAAACATTTTATAAAGAAAACGGACATTTTCGCTTACAGCCAGAAAACGATACCATGGAACCAATAATTTTAAATAACGTAACAATTTTAGGAAAAGCAATTGGTCTATATAGAAAAATATAACATACCTTTAAGTATGTTATTTTTTATAATATGTACTAGCCATAACAAATGAATTATTTTCTAAAACCAGTGCAATTACATTGCCACTTTTAAAATCTAAAGAAACTGTACTACCTGCATCTTGCCAAGTCTCGCCCTCATCTAAACTATATTTATACGTATAATTTTTATCTTTTGGATATTTAATTGTTAAATTATCATCGTAAGAAAACTCAATTCCAATAACCTTTATTAATCTTTTTTTCTCATCTACATTACCATTATTATCTTTAGCCTTACATTTAATTATATAACTTCCAGGTATAAAAGATAATGTATTTGCACAATTAAAACTAACATTATTAGAATTATCTGTTGCCTTAACACCATCATTAACATTATAATTTAAAGCCTCTAAACTACTAAGCACTACTGTATTAGGAACAATCAAACGTGGTGCTTTATTATCAGTTACTATAACAATTCTTGTAGCCTTATAAACTTTGCCATTTAATGAAATTTCATATTTAACAACAAAATTACCCACCTTTTTAGTATCAACTCTACTTACCTGATTATCATTTTGAAAATAAGATATAACTATTTTATTAGAAACGTTTTTATCACCATTATATGCCCGTGCAGATTGTTCTTTATAAACATCATTTAATTCAACATATGTAATAAAATTACCAATAATATTAATCTTAACCTTTTCATCATCAGTTATATTTTGGATAATTTCTTTATTATCATCACCTTTAAATAACTTAAAACCAATAAAAATCAATATAAAAATAAATATTATAAAACAAATAATTTGAATTTTTTTTCTCACTTAATCACACTACTTATTAATATTATTAATTATGCATTCTGTTGCTTTTTTTATATTTTTATTTATTTTTATTGTTTTATCGGATGCTTTCTTGACAACACATGCTTTAGCATCATTTCCCCATAAAGCCAAAGTAACCTTACCATTTTCATCTATTTCAAGTTCACCAGCATCAGGTAACTTACCTTTAGTCACTAATACCTTTTTTTCTTCTGAAGAAGCTGTTGCATAATTTATTTTAAATGTTGTAACCTCATTTAAAGCTTGTTTTTGAGCTTGATATGTTCCTGCTGCAGAAACCAAACTATAAGCAGAATCTTTAAGTGCATTTTCTTTTGAACTATTAATCGCAGACATAACTATAGGTGTCGTTATAGTTGCAATTATACCAATTATTGCAATAACAGCAATTAATTCAACTAATGTAAAACCTTTTTTCATAAATAACTCACTTTCATTCTTTAGCTTCAAAATCTTCTAAATTACCATTTTCTAAAACAATTTTATTTACTTTTTCTTCTATATTTTTTAACTCATCATCACACTGTTTAACAAGCTTCATAGCCTCTGTATACTTCTTTATTGAATCATCTAACGGTGTATCACCATTTTCTAATGTTGTAACAATCTCTTCAAGTAAAGCAATCTTTTCTTCAAACGTTTTTTCCTTTGCCATTATTTGTCCTCCTTAACTTCTATTACCTTTGTTTTTATAGTTCCATCAAAAAGTTTAATATCAACTAAATCATTTTTATTTATACCATCTACCGACTTTAAAGCCTTATTATCTAAATAAGATATACTATATCCTCTAGATAAAATATTTAAAGGATTTAAAAGTTCTAATTTATCTATTAAATTTTTTAAAACAGCCTTTTTATCTTTATAAATTAAACTAGGATTTGTAAGCACATAACTTTTTTTAATATGCTCTAATTTAACCTTTTCTTTTTCTATTTTATTAAAAATAATCTCATCAAACTTATGATTTAATAAATCCAATTTTTGTTTTCTACCTTCAAACATAATCATAGGATTTTTTAAAGCAAATGAGTTTTTAATAGAATCTAAATACAATTTTTGATAATTTAATTTCTTATAAATATTTTCATTTAACCTTATTACAATTTGATTTATATTTTTAACTAAATCACTCATATTAGGAACAGCAAGCTCAGCCGCAGCTGTTGGCGTTGGAGCCCTTAAATCTGCTACAAAATCAGCAATAGTAAAATCAACTTCATGACCAACCGCACTTATAACAGGAACACTAGAATTATAAATAGCACGTGCTACTTTTTCTTCATTAAAAGGCCATAAATCTTCAATAGAGCCACCACCTCTACCTACAATCAAAACATCCAAATCATAATTCTGTGCCCTTAAAATATTTCTTACAATATCATCTTTAGCATTTTCTCCTTGAACCAAAGTTGGAAAAAGTAAAACCTCACAAATAGGAAACCTTCTTTTAATTGTTGTTAAAATATCTCTAATAGCCGCTCCAGTAGAAGCTGTAATTACCCCTATTCTTTTAGGAATTTTAGGAATAGGTTTTTTATGATTTTCATCAAAAAGGCCTTCACTTAATAATTGCTTTTTTAACCTTTCATAAGCAACATATAAATTACCAACACCATCTTCTAACATTTCATCAACATATATTTGATAACTTCCAAGTGACTCATAAACACTAATTCTTCCAGTAACTAAAACCTTAATGCCATCTTGTGGTTTAAATAAAACCTTACTAGCATTTCCCCTAAACATAATAGCATTAATTTTACTAGTCTCATCCTTTAAAGAAAAATAAAAATGACCTGATGTATGAGCCTTAAAATTAGATATTTCACCTTTTAAAAACACTTTTTGTAAATTCTCATCAACATCAAATTTAGCTTTTAAATAACGTGTAATTGCACTTATAGGTAAATACTTATCATTCATTTTCTTTTTCCTTATAAATTTTGTCTAAAACACCATTTATCATTTTTCTAACACTATCATCACTATACGTTTTTGCAAGCTCTACAGCTTCATTAATCGCGACTACAGAAGGAGTAGAAGTATATAAAAGTTCAAATATACCAATTCTCATAATAGCAATATCAGTATTTCCTAATCTATCAATACTCCATCCAGATAAATATTTATTTGCTAAATTATCAATATCATTTTTATATGTTAAAACGCCATAAACAATTTCTTTAATATATTCATTTTCAACTAAAGATACTTCTTTAATCACATCTTCAACATTATAATTTATCTTATTTTTTTCATAAACATTAATTTGATATAAAATTGTCATACACTTTCGTCTAAGTTCACTTCTATTTTCTGCCATATAAACCACCATCCATTAAAAAAATATACCACACATGCACATAAACATACAAAAGAATAAATAATGACCATCCTAAAATTGGTACAATCAAACAAACAATCCAAGAATATGGATAAGAATAAACTTCCATACCAGGTGTTTTAAATTTTAAACTAACTAAACATGCCATTTTAATATTAAAAATTAAAAGCATAATAATACCTGGTAAAAAACCGCATAAAAAAGCAAAAAACCAATAATACCATTTAAAATACCAAGCTTTTTTATCATATAAATCTAATTTATACGCGACATAAAAAATAAAAAAGCCAAGTGTTAAAACATTCAAAATTAAATATAAAATTTGGTTTTTCTTCATCAACATTGCCTCCTAAAAATTTCTCATAACAATAGTGCGTAAGAAAAAAGGCAATATCATCTATTGGCACTTACCTTTTCCAGGTTCTGAACCTTCAACATACTGTTTATCAATAAGTTTACAAGAGGATTTAGTTACAGAATCTTGTAAATAACCTCCTAGTAGTTTAACAACGCTAACTACAATTACACTTATCACAGCAATTATTAGTAAATATTCTACTAATGCTTGCCCTTTATTATTCATTTTCATAGCACCCTCCACGTGTCATCATAGACCTTAAGTTAATTATAAATTTTTTTACTATAAAAATCAAGGTATAGTTACACAAAAAGATAAAAATATGTTATAGTGAAAATGGTGATAACATGGAAATAAAAAATGCCAATACTTTTTTAAAAAAACTAAAAGGTTTAATGTTTGTTAAAAATTTTAACTACATTTTAAAATTTAAAACAAATGGCATCCATACCTTCTTTATGAAAACAAATATTGATGTAGTTTTAACCGATAAAAATAATAAAATATTATATATTTATGAAAATCTAAAACCAAACAAAATAATTCTACCTAAAAAAAACGTAAAATATACATACGAAATGCCAGCTGGCACATACAAAAAAGTTAAAGATATTTTCAATCTTTAACTTTTTATTCAGGGTAAACACTCACTTGTTTACGATCACGGCCTAAACGTTCAAATTTTACTACACCTGGAATTTTAGCAAATAATGTATCATCTTTACCTTTTCCAACATTAATGCCAGGATAAACTTTAGTACCTCTTTGACGATATAAAATAGAACCTCCAGTTACTACCTCTCCATCAGCAGCTTTAGCTCCTAATCTTTTAGACTCTGAATCACGACCATTTTTAGTTGAACCTTGTCCTTTTTTATGAGCGAATAATTGGATATCTAATTTTAATAATGCCATAATTACACCTCCTCAGTTACTTGTATATTTTTTTTATATTGTTTTTCTAATTCTTTAAGTAAATCAATCATATTTAAAATAAGCTTTCTGACTTCATCAGTTTCATTAATAATTTCAATACTTAATTTATCTTTCGATTTTTCATATCTTAAAGCCTTATCATTAAGTCTTAAAATTCCATTAATACTTGTAATTACAATTGAACTAGCTGCAGCACAAACAATGTCTTTACCATAATCATCAAACATTGCATGACCACTAATTACAATATTTTTTTTAAAAACTTCCACTTTAATCATACTTAAGCCACTAACTTTGTAATTTCAACTTTAGTATAAGGTTGACGATGGCCTTGAGTACGACGATATTTTTTCTTTTGTTTATATTTATAAACTTTAATTTTTCTTGCTTTTCCATGCTTTAAAACTTTAGCTTCAGCTTTAGCTCCTTTAACATAAGGATTACCACTAACGCCACCAATCATTAAAACATTATCAAAAGTAACTTTAGCATCAGCAGCAGCGTCTAATTTTTCAACATATAATACGCTACCTTCTTCAACATAATATTGTTTTCCTCCAGTTTCAATAACTGCTTTCATAATTTTACCTCCTTTATTAAACTAAGACTCGCCATTAAGGTAAGATTAACTTTTTTAAACCTTTTTTGAGCGGTTGTAGATGGAGATCTACACATTTACAAATTTTATCACACTTTTCCCTTGAAGTCAAACCTTTTATTTAAAGCCTGCCTTTCACAAACATACTTACCATTATTTAATATAAAATGACTATAATCTCTTTTCATCTGACGAATATTTTTAATTCTTTTATACCTTATAAACCTATATTTTTTTAAATACCTTTCCAATAAAAATCTGTTAAATAAATTATTATGATTTAAATATTCTTCAAAAACCCTCACACATAAAAATACTAAAATTAATATCAATATTAAATTAAAATTACTTATAAAAATTAAAAATATAATAGTTAAAAAAGACACAAAAATAATAATCATATGACTTTTAAAAAAACTAGTTATAACATTTAAAAATAAATTTAATATTTTTGACCCATCAAGTGGATAAATTGGAAGCAAATTAAAAAAAAGAATAAACTTACTATACTCTAATATATTACTCATCTTAAATATTTTATAAATAAAAAAAGTAAAAATAACCTGAAAAATAGGTCCCATAATTACAATTAAAAATTCTTCTTTCATTTTTCTATTTAAATCCTCATTAAAAATAGTTAAAGCACCAAAAGGAAGTAAAATTACCTCTTCTATTTTCCATTTATACCAAACCGCCACTAAAATATGTCCAAGTTCATGAAATATTATAATTAAACTAAATAAAATAAATCCTTTAAATTGACCAGTAACTGCAGCAATAAAAGAAACAATATAGTAAAAAGGATGAATTTTAAATATATTTTTTATAATCTAAACTCTTTCCGTCTTTAGTAAAAACTAAATATATTTTTTCATTATCTGCCTCACCCAAAATATCACCTGACTTCAAATAATCATACATATTAACCTTAATTTCCTTTATATTCGCATACCACACCTCTACACCATCAGACTGCTGAATAATTACCGTATTACCATATCCTTCTTTTTCACCAGTAAATATAACAATGCCACCTTTTAAACTAGGAATAACATAACCATCTGTAACTGTTAACTTAGCTCCATCTTTATATTTTTCAATCTTTTTATAATCAATCTTATTAGAAGACACCAAAGACGTTTTAACCCCACTTATATTAAGTGGTAAAGAAGAGCCAAACAACTTTTCATATGCCGCATTTATCTTTGCAAATGAAAAATGTTTTTGAAAAACACCATTATAAAGTTTTTCTCTTAAACTAGGGCTCGCCTTTAAAGTAATTAAAGTAATTAAAAGCAAAATAATACATAATAAAAATTTAGAAAATACTTTAGAAAAAAAACTAACCTTTTTTATTTTCTTACCCATAAAATCACCTATAAAATATTATTATTTATATAAAAAAATAGAACAAAAAAATAGGCTTATGCATATATTAATTTAGGTGATTATATGAATATTTTTGAAATTCTAAATATAACTAAAGGGACTTTAATAAATAAATTCAATCTAAATAAAAAAATAAATAATTTTAAAATAAATAGTAGTGAAATTAAAAAAGATGACTGCTTTATAACAATTAACTCTGGATATAAATATATAAATGATGCAGTTAAAAATAAAGCCGCACTTATTATTACAAATAAAAAAATAATATGTAAAATACCATGCATAATAGTTAAAAACACTGAAAAAGCACTAGGACAAATTGCAAAATATATAAAAGAAAAATATAACCCAAAATTAATTGCCATAACCGGAAGTACAGGTAAAACAACAACCAGAGAAATAATTTATAACATTCTAAAAAGAAAATATAATGTTTTGCAAAATGAAAAAAACTACAACAACCAAATTGGAGTGCCCCTAACAATGTTAAACATAAATAAAAAAACAGACATTGCCATAATTGAAATGGGTATGAACCATTTAGGCGAAATTAAATACTTATCTAACCTAACAAAACCAGATATAGCCGCTATCACAAATATAGGCTCATCACACATTGGAAACCTGGGCAGTAAAGAAAACATATTAAAAGCCAAATTAGAAATTAAAGAAGGACTAAAAGGAAAATTATTTGTAAATGGTGATGATAAATTATTAAAAAATTTAAAAAATACAAATAAAAGTGGCTTTGACATTGATAATAACCTAAGAGCTTACAACTTAAAATCAAATTTAAATAGTTCATCGTTTAATATCAAAATTAACAATAAAGAATATTTAATAAAAACTAACCTTGCCAAACATTTAATACCAGATGTTCTAATAGCCATCAACATAGCTTTATATTTTAAAATTGATATAAATGTAATCATAGAAACATTAAACGAATATAAACCATATAACATGCGTATGAACATCATCAAAAAAAACACAAACATTATTATAAATGATTGTTACAATTCAAGCTTCGAATCATTAAAAGGAGCTTTAGACACCATTAAAAATGAAAAATTAAATAAAATATTAATATTAGGCGACATTAATGAATTAGGTAAATATAGTCTTAAAATTCACAAAATGATTATTCCACTACTCGATCATATTAAAAATAAAACGGTATTTTTAATTGGAAAAAATATGATGCAAATAAATTATAAAGACTCTATACATTTTAATAATTATAAAGAATTGATAAATTATTTAAAAAATAAAAAAATAGAAAATTCTATTATATTAATCAAAGCATCAAGAACAATGCACTTTGAAAATATAACAAATTTTCTACTGGAATTATAACCTTTTAGATAATACTTTATCCATTCTTTTTTTATTATCTGAAGTAAGTTCTGTAAGAGGTAATCTTGGTACGCCAAAATCATAACCCATTTCATTTAAAGCATATTTAACTGGTATTGGATTTACTTCACAAAATAACGCTTCAATAGTTTCTATAGCATCAAGTTGCATTTTCATTGCTTTTTCAACATCACCATTTAAATAACTATTTACCATATCGACAGTATATTTAGGATATATATTTGATAAAACAGAAATTACACCTTTTCCACCTAATGATAATATTGGAATCACTTGATCATCATTTCCGGAATATATATCTAAATCATTACCACAAAGACTTGCAATTTTAGCAACTTGAGATATATTTCCACTAGCTTCTTTAATAGCAACAATATTATCTATCTTTGATAATTTTAAACAAGTATCAGGATTTATATTAACCCCTGTCCTAGATGAAACACTATATAATATTATAGGAAGATTAACAGAATCAGCAATCGCCTTATAATGTAAAAATAATCCTTCTTGCGTTGCTTTATTATAATAAGGAGTTACCACAAGCAATCCATCTGCACCAGCTTTTTCAGCCAACTTACTTAATTTAATAGCCACATTTGTACTATTACTACCAGTACCTACTATAACCTTTACTCTATTATCAACTAATTTTATAGTATGATGAATTAACTCGTCTCTTTCTTCATAACTCATAGTAGCAGCCTCTCCAGTCGTACCACAAGCTACAATAGCTGAAACACCAGTGCTTATTTGATCTTCAACCAATTTATCATATTCTTTGTAATTAATACCATTTTCATCAAATGGAGTTGCTATAGCAGTTCCAACTCCTTCAAATAATGTTTTTTTCATAATATCACCCAATCTATAAATTTACACTTTAAAAGTATAAACAAATATTATTAAATTTGCCAGTTTTAAAAATCCACGCAAATTATAATTCTACTCAGAAAAAATATTTTTTAAGGTCTTTTGACTCACTAGTTGTATATTCAGAGACATCAAATAAACTCATCTGTCCATCATCTTTTTTTTCATCTTCAATTTTTTTATCTTCAAAAAATTCAGGATGATTCAATTTTAAATTTAAAAATTGTCTTTGTGCGGAAGTCAAAATATTTGGATTACTCGGTACAACTTCACCATTTAACTTTAATTCATAATGCTTTTTCCCAATTAAAAACCCTCTTACAGTTTTATAATCTAGTGCCTTATTTATCTCACATTTAGCATCTAAAACAGCATTTACATCAACATGATTTAAAGACTCATTTATGCATGCCAAATAATTATTAATTGCATATTTTAACTTTTTACTTATATATCTATTATAAGGCTCATTTTCAATAAACTTTAAAAACTCTGAATTATTAATATCTAAATAAAATATATCAAGAAATCTATGAAAATTAATTTTTAACTGACTTTGGTTTAAATCATCATCAAGTATTTTACAAAGCATATCCATATTCCCAAATACAGGATCTAATTTTTTTATTGTTCCATCACTTTTATATTGAACAAAAATATCACTATCTAAATCAAAATTAAACCCACTATCATTTAAAAGTTCTATAAATTCATTTTTACCTGATGTCTTCATTGTTAAAGAATCTATCTGTTTTAAAGTGAATCTATCTACATTCACACCATCAACTTCAAATTTAAGAATCTCAGATTTTCCATTTTTTGAAATAACACATTGATATCTTCTAACAACTTTTTTCTCCATAAAACTTCTCCTTAAAATTTACCGTTTATTATATATTTTTTTTAAATATTGTCAAATCAATATTCTCTACCTCAGGCATATCTATACCATTTTCTTTTATATATTCTTTATGTTTTTTTAATTTATCTTTCATCTCATCAATAATATCAAAACCAATATTTAAATTTTCTAAAGCATCTATTACTAAATGATATCTATCAATTTTATTTCTAACCCTCATATCAAAAGGCGTTGTAATTGTCCCCTCTTCCTCATAACCATGAATAATCATATTTTTATTATGCCTAAAATAAGTAAATTCATAAATTAATGAAGAATATCCATGAAAAGCCATTATAATTGGTTTATCTTGTGTGAAATAATCATCATATTCATCATCAGTTAAAGAATAATCTTCATCATTCTTTTTCAATACCATTGGATTCAAAATATTTATATACCTAATTTTTAAATCAGGAAATTTTTCTTTAAGTATTTTAATAGCACACAAAACTTCTAAAGTAGGGCAATCGCCACATGAAGCCATAATTAAATCAGGATTATCATCAGAAACAAATGACCATATTTTAAGTCCTTTTTTAGTCTCATCTAAAGCCTCATCCATACTTAACCACTGATAACTAGGGTGTTTTGATGCAACAATAACATTTATTTTATTCTCATCCTTCATACATTTATCAAAACAAGCCAACAAACTATTTGCATCAAAAGGAAGATACATCCTTATAACATTGTCTTTTTTATTAGCTAAAATATTTAAAAGACTTGGATCTTGATGCGTATAACCATTATGATCTTGTTGCCATACGTTAGAAGTTAATACTAAATTAAGTGAAGAAATATTCTTTCTCCAATCTAATTCCCTGCAAACTTTAAGCCATTTGGCGTGCTGACAAATCATAGAACAAGCTACATTTATAAAAGCTTCATAACTAACAAAAACACCATGTCTTCCAGTTAAAATATAACCTTCTAATAACCCTTCACAAAAATGTTCAGATAAATAACTATCCATTATCTTTCCATCTTTACTTAAAAACTCATCAGTATCTTTAACATCCACCTGCCAATCTCTTTTAGATGCTTTAAATATTTCATATAAACGATTAGACATTGCCTCATCAGGACTAAATAATCTAAAATTATCATTCATCTCATATACATTCTTAATATATTCACTCAATTTTAACATATCTTGAACTTTTGTTTTTCCTATTTCAACATCAACTTTTAATGAATTTAAATCAGGTAATTTTAAATTGCTTCTAATCCCACCATTAGTATTTTTATTAATTCCCATACGGTAACTACCTTCTGGAATAATTAATTTAATATCATCATTTAAAGTTCCATCTTCATTGAATAATTCTTCTGGTCTATAACTTTTAAGCCAAGACTCTAATTGTTTTATATGTTCTTCATCTTCTGGTAAAATAGGCACCTGATGAGCATTAAAAGTTCCTTCTATTTGTTTACCATCGACCAATTTAGGTCCAGTAAAACCTTTAGGCGTTTTCAAAATTATCATTGGACGTAAAGAAACATTACCTTTTTTTACCTCTTTAATTTCATCTAAAACCTTATTTAAAGTAAAATACATCTTTTTATGAAGTAATTTTTCATCATCGCCTTCAACCAAATACGGATGCCATCCAAGGCTATAGAAAAAACTTCCTAACTCTTTATCACTCATCCTACTAAAAATAGTTGGATTACTAATTTTATAACCATTTAAATTTAAAATAGGCAAAACTACGCCATCAGTTTTATAATTTAAAAATTTATTACCATGCCATGAATTAGCAAGTGGTCCAGTTTCAGCTTCACCATCACCAATAACACATGCAGCTATTAAATCAGGATTATCCAAAACAGCACCATAAGCATGTGATAATGAATAACCTAATTCACCACCTTCATGAATTGAACCAGGTGTCTCTGGTGCTGCATGAGATGGCACACCACCTGGAAAAGAAAACTGTTTAAATAATTTTTTTAAACCCTCCTCATCCATTGTTATATCAGGATATATTTCACAGTACGTCCCTTCTAAATAAGTATTTGCAATTGGACTATTACCACCATGACCTGGACCTGATATATAAATCATATTTAAATTATTGTCTTTAATTAACCTATTTAAATGTGCATATATAAAATTTTGAGCAGGCACAGTTCCCCAATGACCAACTATCTTCTTTTTTAAATCACTTTTTTCTAACTTTCTTTTTAAAAGTGGATTATCTAATAAATATAATTGACAAGCTGCTATATAATTAGAAGCTCTAAAATATTTATCCAAAGAATCCAACACTTTATTAATTTCCATATCTATCCCCTCTTACATTAACAATTATATCTTTTTTATTAAAATGTATCAAGGGTATCAAATTATTTACTAAATGAATTTATTTCATATACTTTTTTTCCATCAACATTAAAAACAACACTATCTACATCATAATTAGCACGTACTGATAAAGATACAGTATCTAATATTTCTTTTGAAATATTATTTTTTAAATCACTAAATATTTTATCATTAAAATTTAAATACATATTATTATCTTTAATTTCACTTGATACTAATTTAGTATTTTCATCTAAAAAACTCATTAAATTATTATTCACATTATTAGAAAGTTCATTTATCATTATATCAATTTTATTATTATTATCATTAACATACTTAGTTACAGGTACATAATAATAATTACCACTTACCTCATTTATATAATATATAGTTACATCTTGTATATTTTTAGTATTAGTTAAATCAAATTGCTTATTAATGCCAAAAGATTTATCCAAAGTTGATGGAAGATTAATTTTAGATTTGGGTAATTTTGTTAAAATATCTCCTTCAACGTAAATAATAATTTTTTCAACATTTTCAATTGAAGTTAATGTATAAACAATAGCCTCAATCATCTTTTCCTCATTTTCTTTTTTAACATCCAATATATCCTTTGAAAAATCTATTTTTATTAAGCCATTTTCATAACCTAAACTCAAAACTTCCGTATTAGGAGGAATAATAGCACTAAAGCCACTAGGAATTTTACTTTCCATTCCACCAATAGTTAAAATTTTTATTAGTTGTTTAGCCTTATCAATAATATTAGTATCATTTAAAGCCGTAGAAGTTAATGCAACATAACTATTTTTGTCTAATAAAAAAATTGGGCTACTATCAACATTATAATTAACATATTCTAATTGATTTTTAACATCTAAATTATTATTTTCTGGAATAATATAAATTAAAAACATAGCAAATAAAGCCAAAGAAGAAAGTACTATTTTTCTAATTGATATTTTTTTAAGCATAACATCACCTAGTATAACACTATGAAAAAAAGGCCTTTATTATGACCTTTATAAAGAAATTTCGCCAAGTTTTAAAAGTTCAATTACAGCACCAGCACGTCCTTTTACGCCTAATTTTTGCATTGCATTTGAAATATGATTTCTAACAGTTTTATCGCTTATTTTTAATTCACCTGCTATTTCTGTCGTACTATAATTTTTAATTAACAGTTCAAAAACCTCACGTTCTCGTTTTGTTAATATACCCTTTTTCATAAATTCCTCACTTTCCTAAAGCGGTGGTTATATTTATTCATATTATTGTATGTTTTAGAAAAATATAAGTGAGAAAAATAGCCCAAAATAAATAGTTTTCATAAAGAAAACTATTTTTAACATTGCCCTGTTGTTACTGATGATACACCACTATTTGTAAACATGCGTGATGTATTGGCAGAAGCTGTTGTCCATTTTGAACTTACATTAATAGCAGTTAATTTTGGCGTAT
>CAVGWA010000005.1:0-66012 GCA_963632935.1 Oscillospiraceae bacterium | reverse complement strand
CCTTATAAATAAAGGGCTTTGGAGATTTTTAGTTTCTACAACTGTCAAAGTCAGGATTTTATCACAGATTTTAAATTATGAAACAAAAAATTTTTATATTAATATGGCTTTAAAAAAAATTAAATGTAAACTGATTGATATTTTAAATTCAATTTTAAACAATTTATCAACGCATAGATACATAGATTCTTTTTTGAATTTACAAAAAGAAATTAATGAGATGGTTATTGAATTAATAGTTGACTTTATTTCCTTAATTGATAAGGCTTATAAAAAATCAGATGAAAGAAAAAAAGAATTTTATATAAATAAGTCTAATGTTCCTAGAACAATATTTACTATTTATGGAGAAATTACGTTTGAGAAAACTCTATATCGTAGTAAAAAGGATAATAAGAGATATTATTGTTTTGTAGATGATGTTTTAGGAATCGAAAACTATTATCTATATGATTCTATTATTAGAGGTATATCAATAAGTGATGCTGTTAATTATAATACTAACAATGCTAGTTATCACTCTTCTTTAGATTCTTTAAATATTTTAGACTCTTTAAACAGAAATGGTATACCTTATTATATTAAGGCAATCTATTTATCGTTGGATTAGAAATTCTGGGACTCCTTCTATTAACTATGATTCCATTAATAATGGTACTACTTTATATATTATGACAGATGAAAAATGGATACATAAACAAGATAAGAATAATACTAAAAAGAAGAAATGGATTATGTCTAAATGTTTTGTTATTTTTACTCATATCAAATCAAAAGGAAAAAGAAATATTCTAAAAGGAAAACATAGTTTTATAACTTCATCATCAAATCCATATAAAGAACTTATGGATGAAATATGTAAAATTTATGATTTTGAGAAAATAAAAACTATTAATCTTTTAAGTGATGCTGTTTCTTGGATATTAGCTGGAAAATCAGAATTAAAACTATATGCTCATAACGAGATTGTAGTTAATACTTGTGAATTTCATGTAAAGGACAAACAGACAAGAAAAGATAAAATTACTGAATATAAAAACTACATCATTAAACACTGGAAAGGTGTTATTGCCATGAAATATTCAGATATTAGATCCTCTATGGAATCCCATATTTCTCATTGTATTGCATCACATTTTGGTTCTAGATCTAAAGCATACTCAGATAAATATATCCAAACTTATTTAAAATATCAAGAAGCATCACTTAATAATATAAACATATTAGATTATTATCTTAAATTATCATATCAAAAAGATAACTATACTTATAATGAAAAAGAGATTAGCTTTGCAATTTTTGATAAATAAGTATCTAATTTACCTGTTTGTACTTCAGCTAATCCCATTTCCATAATCATAAATAAAATTTTAAATTCTGGTACCATTTTCTAATGATTCCGATAAATTGTTACACTATCCCATTTTACACTATCATATTAAAACTGACTATTGTATGACATTAAATTTTATGATATATTATTAGCATAAAGGGGTATGAAATATGGGTGCGATGAAAGAAGTCAATGAAGATAGTAAAAGAATACAAATGATAGAATATGGACTAGTCATATTAATGTTATTTATAATCTTAATAATATTAACACCTTCATTTACTAAAATAGTATCAACTACTATGTATAATTCAGCAAAATTAAATACAGAGGGTACCATTTCTACTGTAAAAGACATGTATGCATCTATTAATTTAAGAGATGATGTTGCTCTGCCTTTTACCGTTGAATATAAACATGGAAAATATACACTTTATGAAGATGGAAGAGAATATACAATACCTAATACAGTTAAAATAAAAATTGAAGGAAAACAAGCATCTAGTGGTAAAGTAGTAATAAATACAGATGGTGAAATAGAAGTTAAAGATTTAAAATTTGGTTTGTATGCATGCAACCAAAAAGCAGGAAAAACTTTAGATTGTAAATTCAAATGGTAAGTAGCGTATTACTTTTTTTTTTGATATAATTAAATCGGTGATATACATGAATCAAAAAAACATCAGAAACTTTTCAATAATAGCCCATATAGATCATGGAAAAAGCACAATTGCCGATAGAATATTAGAACTAACAGGTGCTATTAGTGAAAGAGAAAAAAAAGACCAATTATTAGATAATATGGACATTGAAAGAGAAAGAGGAATAACGATAAAATTAAATGCTGTCCAGCTTCATTATAATTATAAAAATGAAGATTATATAATGCATTTAATTGATACTCCAGGTCATGTAGATTTTTCATATGAAGTATCTAGAAGTCTAGCAGCTTGTGAGGGTGCAATATTGGTAGTAGATGCCGCACAAGGAATAGAAGCTCAAACTCTTGCCAATGTATATTTAGCTATAGAAAATGACTTAAAAATAATACCAGTAATAAATAAAATAGATCTTCCGAATGCAGATATTCCAAAAGTAAAAAAAGAGTTAGAAACATTAGGATTTAAAGAAGATGAAATAATTTTAACAAGTGCTAAAACAGGACAAGGAATAAAAGAATTAGTAGAAGCTGTAATTGAAAGAATACCATCACCAGAAAGTAATACAAATGACAAATTAAAAGCACTAGTATTTGATAGTCATTTTGATTCATATAAAGGTGTTGTGGTTTTAGTTAGAATTAAAAGTGGTAGTATTAAATTAAAAGACAAAATAAAATTTATGAAAGTAAATGCAGTCTATGAAGTAACGGAACTTGGTGTAAGTAATCCACATTTAGAGAAAAAAACATCTTTATCCTGTGGTGAAGTTGGTTACTTATGTGCTAGTATAAAAAGTATCAGTGATATTAAAGTAGGAGATACTATTACTTTAGAAAATAACCCAGCTGAAGAAAGCCTCCCGGGTTATAAACCAATGAAACCAATGGTATTTTGTGGATTATATCCAATAGAAACAAATAAATATCCAGAATTAAGAGAAGCTTTAGAAAAATTAAAATTAAATGATTCTGCTTTAGAATTTGAACCAGAAACATCAAAAGCTTTAGGTTTTGGTTTTAGATGTGGTTTTCTAGGTTTACTTCACATGGAAATAATACAAGAAAGGCTAGAAAGAGAATTCAATTTAGATCATATTGCGACAAGTCCTTCTGTAATTTATAAAATAACAAAAACAGATAATGAAGTAATTTACATTGATAGTCCAGCTAAAATGCCTGATAGACAAAAAATAAAACAAGTAGAAGAACCATATGTAAAAACAAATATATATGTTCCAACAAATTATATAGGACCAATAATGGAATTATGTCAAAATAAAAGGGGAATATATATAAACATGGAATATATTAGTGAAACAAGAGTTAATATTCACTATGAAATACCTTTATCAGAAATAGTTTATAATTTTTTTGACAAATTAAAAAGTTCAACAAAAGGATATGCCTCATTTGACTATGAATTAATAGGTTATAAACCTAGTGATTTAGTTAAAATGGATATATTATTAAATGGTGAGGTAATTGATGCATTAAGTATAATTGTTCATAAAAATTTTGCATATACAAGAGGAAAAGCAATAGTAGAAAAATTAAAAGAAATAATTCCAAGACAATTATTTGAAGTACCTATTCAATCAGTAATAGGTTCTAAAGTAATAGCTAGAGCTGACATAAAAGCTTTAAGAAAAAATGTTTTAGCTAAATGTTATGGTGGCGATATTACAAGGAAAAGAAAATTATTAGAAAAGCAAAAAGAAGGTAAAAAAAGAATGAAAATGGTAGGTAATGTTGAACTACCAAGTTCTGCATTTTTAGCTGTTTTAAAATTAGATGAAGAAGGTAAATAATATGAAAAATAGTGAAATAAAAAATGTTATACCAGATTTATCAAACACAATACCTGATAATTCTGATACAATTAATGAAAATTCGGATGCAAACAATTATTCAGAAAAAATTAATACCGAAAGTATTTCAGATGAAAATATAAAATTAAAAAACGAAATTGATTTAAGAGTAGAATTATTTTTAAAGGGAAAAATTAAACTGAGACAACTCCATACTATTGATCTGAAATTTTTAGACTATAATCAAATAGGTACAACAAGAAGAAATTATTCTAGATTAAAGACTTATTTGTTTGGAAATTCTACAGAATATGACATAATTAATAAAGAAATGGGTCAATTACATAGTGAAATAAAAGAAAAAAGAAAAGGAAAACAGTTATGAGTATTTATATTCATATTCCATTTTGTTTATCAATTTGTTCTTATTGTGATTTTTGTAAACTTTTAAAAAATCAAATATGGATAGATGAATATTTATCGGCTTTGAAAAAAGAAGTAGAAATAAATTATAAAGGAGAAAAAATAAATAATATTTATATAGGCGGTGGAACTCCAAGTGTACTTAATTTAAATCAATTAAAAAAACTGTTTGAAATCATAAGCATATTTAATTTGAATGAAAATGCTGAAATAACATTTGAATCTAACAGTGAAGATTTAACTATAGATAAAATTTTATATTTAAAAAATAAAGTAAATAGATTAAGTATAGGTGTTCAAACATTTAATAAAAATAATTTAAAATTATTAAATAGAAAATTAAATATTAATAATATAAAACAGGCATTTAAACATTTTAAAAATATAAATATTGACCTAATGTATGGATTTAATAATCAAAATTTAAATGATTTAAATGACGATATTAATAAAATATTAAAATTAAATCCCACGCATATTTCAACATACTGTTTAATTATAGAAAAAAACACAAAATTATATATAGAAAATTATCAATCACAATCTGATGATAATGAAAGAAAAATGTATGATTTTATAATACAAAAATTAAAACAAAGTGGATATCATCAATATGAATTTTCAAATTTTTCAAAAAAAAATTATGAATCGAAGCATAATTTAGTATATTGGAACAATGAAAATTATTATGGTTTTGGCTTAGGGGCTTCAGGTTATTTAAATAATGTAAGATATGAAAATACTAGGAGCTTATCTAATTATTTAAAAGAAAATTATAAATTAGAATCCCATGTACTTACTATAGATGAAAAACTTCAAAATGAATTTATATTAGGTCTTAGAAAAATAAATGGTATAAATAAACAAATATTTTTTAAAAAGTATAAAAAAAATATAAAAGAAATACAAAAAGTAGAAGAATTATTAAAAAATAAAATATTGAAAGAAAATCAAACAAATATATATATTAATCCTAAATATATATATGTATCAAATGAAATTTTATTAAATTTTGTTGATATTTCTTTACACAAACATTAGTTTGTGATATTCTTATTATAGGTGATGAATATGAAAAATGCATTTGAAAAAGAACTTACGTACATAAAAAATGAAAAATATAAAAAAGCAGCAGCAGAATTAATAGAACTGCTACCAGACTATTTTTATGAAGTAGCTGCAAGTTCTACAGGAAAGTATCATCCTTCATTTGCCTTAAATGAAGGTGGGTTAGTAAGACATACTAAAGCAGCCGTTAAAATAGCTCATGAAATATTAGAAGACGATGTTATAGGTTATTCATTTATGAATAATGAAAAAGATTTAATGTTAATCGCATTAATTATGCACGATGGACTAAAACATGGCCTTACAAAAGAAAAATATGTTAGATTTGATCACCCTATTTTAATGGCTAATTACATTAAAGAAAATAAAGATAAATTATCATTTTCAGAAAATGAAATAAATTTTATAGCAAGTGTGATTTCATCACACATGGGTAGTTGGAATACAAATCCATATAGTGATGTTGTTTTGCCAATTCCTAAAAATAAATATCAAAGATTTGTTCATATGTGTGATTTTCTTGCTAGTAGAAAATTTTTGGATATAAAGTTTGTTGATAATGAAATAGAGGAATAATATGGCTAAATGGGATAAAGAATATTTAGAATTATGTAAAGAAATATTAACAAATGGATATGAAGTTGAAAATAGAACGGGAATAAACACAATAAAAATTCCATCTTATCATTTTAAATTTAATTTAGATGAAGAATTTCCAATTCTAACAACAAAACAATTATTTATAAGGCAAGCAGTTTTAGAAATGCTTTGGATTTATCAAGCACAAAGTAATGATGTTAGATGGCTTCAAGAAAGAAACGTTCATATATGGGATGAGTGGGAAATAGATGAAGATGGAATTTACCGTATATATGAATCAGAAAAAGCACCATATGATGAAAATAAAGAAGTTTCTGTTTTAGATGTTTATAGTATTCCAAAGCATCAGCACAATGATAATATGCAATTTAAACAAATGAAAAATAATATAATGACTGCTAAAAGCTTAAAAAATGGTAGAAATATTAAAAAGGCAAAATTTTATGGAAAAAAATATGCCCATACAATTGGAACAGCATATGGATATATTGTTGGAAAATTTCAATCTATTCAAAATTTAATTATTAATTTAAAAGAAAATCAATCTGATAGAAGAAATGTTATTAGTCTTTGGCAAGATGATTATATAAATACAGCAGTTTTACCATCATGCGTTTGGTCTAGTGAATGGGATGTTGCGGATGGTAAATTAAATGCTTGGGTTCATCAACGTAGTTGTGATGTGCCACTAGGTCTTCCATTTAATGTCACACAATATGCAGTACTGCTAAATATGCTTGCACAAGTTACAAATTTAACTCCAGGTTCTTTAGATTGGAGTATTAAAGATGCACATATATATGTAAATCAAATTGATGGTATAAAAGAGCAAATTTGTCGCGGAGAAGAACTTGAAGATTTAAAAGCACCAGAGTTATGGCTTAATCCAGAAGTTAATGATTTCTTTAAATTTGATAATTCCAAAGAATGTAAAGATGTTAAAGTATTAAATTATAAACATCATGGGAAGATTAGATTTCCATTAGCTCAGTAAAGGAGAAATATATGAAAGGAAAATTAATCACAATTGAAGGAACTGATTGTTCAGGCAAAGAAACACAAACTAATTTATTAATAAAAAAATTAAGAGAAGAAGGATATCAAGTACAAAACTTTTCATTTCCAAATTATAATTCACCAACAGGAAAAATTATAGGGGGACCATATTTAGGAAAAGAAAATTTTGATAAATGTTATTTTGAAGAAGGACCTACTAACGTTGATCCAAAAGTTGCATCACTTTATTATGCTGCTGATAGAAAATATAACATTGATAAAATAAATTTTCTATTAAATCAAGGATATAATGTTATTTTAGATAGATATATTTATTCTAATATGGCTCATCAAGGTGGAAAAATAAAAAATAAAACTGAAAGAAATGAAATGTATAATTGGTTAGATAAATTAGAATTTGATTTAATGGAATTACCAAAGCCAGATTTAACTATATTTCTTCATATGCCTGTATTAATAGCTGAAAAATTAAAAGCAAACAGAAAAGAAAAAGCTGACGAACATGAAAAAGATATTAATCATTTAAAAAATGCGGAACAAGCATATTTAGAACTTGCACAAAAATATAAATTTGAAACTATAGAATGTTTTGAAAATGAAAATCCTAAAAGTATAGCTGAAATTAGTGAACTAGTTTATAAAAAAGTTAAACCATTTATGAACAAAAGGGTATAAAATCCTTTTGTTTTTAATATATTTAAAATATGATAATTGCCCATAGAGCTAATGATAATATTCATAGAGAAAATAGTATAGAAGCTATTTTAAATAGTTTAAGTAAATATTATGTTGATGGAATAGAAATTGATGTAAGATTAACTAAAGATAATAAATTAATTTTAAACCACGATCCATTTTATAAAGGAAAATTAATTAAAAAAGAAAATTCAAAAAAATTAAGACAATTAGGTTTGAATACTTTAAGCGAAGTATTAAATAAAATAAAAACAAATAAAATAATAATGATAGAAATAAAGTGTGATAATAATATTAAAAGAATATCAAAAGTAATTATTAAAACAATATCAAAATATAATTTAAATATTTACATTTGTTCATTTAATTATAAATTACTAAAGCATTTAAAAGAAAATTATAAAATAAAATGTGGATTAATTATAGGGATAAAAATAAATACAAAGTATATAAACAATGAATTTGACTTTAATTCAATAAATTATTTATGCAATAAATTATCAAATAAAGAAACTTTTAAATGGACGGTAAATAAATTAGAAAATATAAAAAATAAAAATGATAATTTTATAACAGACAACTGTAAATTAATATATAATTTTATAAAAAAACCTTAACTTTTTCACTTAATATAAAAGCTTTATCCTCAATGCACTTAATTGTAAAAAGTATTTTATCATTCTCTTTTCTAGGACATGTAATTATTAAAATTGTATTATTGTTATTTAATATTTTTAAAATATTATAATCTTTTAATTTTTTAATAATAGCATTCGCATCATCATTATTAACTTCTACCATAATTATATTTGTACCTAAAGCTATTTTTTCTTCTAATAAACTCCCACAATACGAACCGAAAAAGGAACCAAAAGCGAAGGCAATCGCTTTAAATATATCCTTTTGTAAATTAAATAAAACAGTTCCTGTTAAAATAATCCATATCAAAGTAACGATGAATTGTAAAAAAGCTCCTAATTTTTTTTTACCATTACTAACAACAATTATTCTTAATGTAGCTAATGCATCTTCTATAATTTTAAAAATAAAAACTAATAAATAAGTTATCATACATTTCACCTAAATTTATTTTGAATTAAATTATTAAAACTATACATAAAACATATAATAATACGAGGGGAATGATATATGAAATATTCAAAAAAAATTGATGATATTTTAATAGAAGGAAAAAAATGTAAAGAAAAATATGGTAATATTGGTCCAACTGGACCAGTAGGAGAATCTGAAAGTATTAAAGTAAGAAAAACGGAAACAACAGAACCAGACACAGAAGCTGTAGTTATAGATACATTAATAGATAAAACTCATATTTTAGATTTTAAAATTCCAAAAGGAAGTATTGGCCCAACAGGACCAACTGGACCTTTGCCACGTAGTGTATTTGGATATAAATTTAGTGATGCTGGAAATATAATGAACTTAGAAGATGATACATTTAAAGAAGTTGAATTAAATAGAACTGGTGAAGTAATAGGAATAATTAATACAGGAAATGCTTTTACAATTAATGAAGATGGCATATATAAAATAGAATACTTTTTTTCGGCTTCTTCTTCTGTTCAAACAGCTTTATTCACTGAAATATGGTTAAACGGTGAATTTGTTGAAGGTTCGGAAGTTAGTAAAGATGTTATAGTAAATAATGATACCGATTTCCACAGTATGGCAGTTACTAGAGCTAAAAAAGGAGATATTATAAACCTAGTTGTTAAGACAAGAAAGGCATCAGAACTAACAACTGCCCCAGATACTAATGCATTTTTATATATATCAAAACTTGCTTAAAATAAAAAAAGTGTTATAATTTAAGCAGGTGATAAAATGAATATTGATTTAAATATTTTAAATACAAAAAACAGTATTGATATAAATGAAAAAATTCAATTTGATGAAAACGATTTAAAAAAAGCAGGAATTTTAAAAATGGAAAAGGTAAATGTAATAGGTAAAATAACATGTTCTTATGATGAATATATGATTGACCTTGATATAAAAGGTAAAATGGTTCTTCCTAGTAGTTTAACTTTAGAACCAGTTGATTATCCATTTTCGATAAAAGTTGAAGAAAACTTTTCAGAAATATTAGAAAACTTTAAAAAAAATCAAAAAACTATTGATATTTTACCAATAATATGGGAAAATATATTAATGGAAATTCCCATTAAAGTCGTTAGCAAAAATGAAGGAAATATTAAAGCTAAGGGAAATGGTTGGGAACTTATAACTGATAGCGAAAAAGAAGGCAACCATAGCCTAGCTAAGTTAAAAGATTTATTATAGGAGGTGTTATCATGGCCGTACCAGCAAGAAAAGTTAGTAAAACTAGTGGAAGAATGCGTCGTACCCATTATAAAATAAGTGCTAAAACTGTTACAGTATGCCCTAAATGTGGTGCACCAGTAAAACCACATCGCGTATGTAAAGAATGTGGAACTTATAAAGGCAAAGAAATAGTTGCTAAAAAAGAAACTGCTGAATAAGCAGTTTTTAATTTGTATATCTCATGTTTTCATTTGAAATATTAAATATCATTCCCATTGCAAGCATATAACTTAATAAACTTGAACCACCATAACTGATAAAAGGTAGTGTAATACCAGTTATTGGAAGTAAGCCAAAAGTCATACCAATGTTTTGAACTTGTTGATATATAAGCATACCAACAACACCTGCAATGACATATTTATTTACTAATTTATTGGTTTTTAAAGCTAATGTGATTAATCTTATATCAAAAATAGCAAGCAAAGAAAGTAAAATAATAGATCCAATAAATCCAAAATGACTTGCATAAACTGCAAAGATAAAATCAGTTTGAGCTTCAGGAAAATAAATTGGGTTACTAGTTAAACCATGCCCAAAAAGACCCGCTGAACCAATGGAACTTAAACTGTTTTCAAGTTGATAGCCACTTTGATTAGACCAATCTAATAATCTATCAACCCTTAAAAAGAAACTAGTTCCAAATATTTTAATAAATAAATCTTGATTTAAAAAATAAATTCCTAAAACAAATCCAACAGTAATAACTCCTGTTGCAATAACGGCAATAAACCACCTATATCTAATGCCAGAAATAAAAAGCATAACAAATGTAATTAATAAATAAATTAAAACAACACCAGTGTCTGGTTGCATAAATGTTAAAATACTTGGGGGTAAAATAACAAGAAATACTTTTACTAAAAACATAAATTCTTCTCTAACACTTGGATTTGGAAATTCTTCATTAAATTTAGAAATCATAGATGCATTTATAATAATTAAAATTATTTTCATAAATTCACTAGGTTGAATTGTACCAATACCTTTTATTTCGTACCAGCATACTGCGTTATTAATGGATTTTCCGAAGAAAAAAAGTCCGATTAATGAAATTATTCCTACAAAATATAAAAACCAGCTTATTCTATAAATGTAAGTATTTCCAATTGTCATTATTAAATAAATTAAAATAAAGCCAGCAATATACCAAATTATTTGATTTGTCATCAAATGGCTCATAGTACTTGGTAAAATACTTTTAGCTCCATATAAAGTAATAATACTAATAAAAGCAAAAATCAAAATAGGAATTAATATAGTTTTATCAAGCTTGTATTTAGAAATATTTTTCATTTATATCACCACTAATATAATACACTAACACACAAAAAAAAACCAGTAAAGAAAATATAAAATTTATAACATTAAATAAAACTTTTGTCCAAATAATAAAAAATATAGTATAATCTTGAGTTTGACAGTTGTACCATAAAAAATCCCCACAAACCATTATAAATACTGGGAATGAGAGGATTTATTTTTTTGCGTAGTATCTATTATTTAATTTACTTAAAAATTTTTTTTGAAAATTTGTATAAAACCTTATAATTTCTTACTTTATAAGTAATATTAAATTTTCTTTATTTTCTTTTAATTTATATAAAAATTATATATAAAGTTAAATCAATAGTCAATAGTTACGAATACTACGACAATTTCAAAAACTAGCTAAACCTAGGATTTATAAGGCTTAGAGAGCTAAAATTTTTTTCAACTGTTAAACTTGGGAATTAATATAGTTTTATCAAGTTGGTATTTAGAAATATTTTTCATTTATATTACCACTAATATAATACACTAACACACAAAAAAAACAGTAAAGAAAATATAAAATTTATAACATTAAATAAAAACTTTTGTCCAAATAATAAAAAATATAGTATAATTAAAATGGGTGATAAAATGATGTGGCAATATATAGTAATAATTGTAATTTTACTTGTAATAGCATTTGCAATTTTGAAAGCTAAAAACAAAGATTTTAAACTTGAAGCAAACAAACTAATTGAATACCTAGGTGGAACAGCAAATATTATTAATTATGAAGTAAATAATTCAAGATTTGTTGTTAATCTTCACAACATTGATCTTGTAAACAAAGAAGCAATTCAAAAAATGGGTGCTCAAGGAATAGTTGAAATTGATAATCAATTAAAAATAATTTTTGGTGAAGATGCTAAACAATTAAAGAAAAATATTGATGATTTAAAATAAATATGCAATGTAAGTCATATTTTTTTATAAAAAAATAACCAGTGTAAAAAATGTAAAATTTAATTTTATTAATAATATGTGAAAAAAAGGTCGTATAAATACTATTTATACGGCAAAAAAAGTGCTGCAAAAAACAATATTCTTACTTTTTTAAGACTTTTTTATATAAATTTGATATAATTTTAGTATGAAAGGTATTGTATAAATGGTATTTATACGGCCATTTATGGGTGATGATATGAAAAATAAAGGATTTACATTAGCAGAATTATTAGGAGTAATAGTAATAATATCTCTGTTACTTATTTTAATTGTGCCAACAATTATAAATAATATTGCAAAAACAAAAGCACCATCAAAAATAGCAAGTGATAGTGTTATAGGGACAGCTACACAGCAATATATTGATGAAAATAGTAATTTATATCCCAAAGGGAAAAGTGGTAAGTACTGCATTCCTATACAAATACTTGTCGATAATGGATATTTAGTTTCGCCTGTAAAGGATGTTGAAACTAATAAAGATATAACTGATAAAACTGTATTAGTAACAATATATTCACAAGGTACATCAGAATATGAAATAAAAGATACCACTTCATGTAAAGAAGAAGCCGCAATGCCTACCATTGATTTTATTGTAAATCCATATGGGAACAGTTGGGTAAAATCAAGAACCGTTACAATATTGTACCCAGAAGTTGAAGGTGATTATAAATCAAAATATAAAATAGATGAAGGAAATTGGATCATAGATGGAGCAAACTCTGGAGGAAAAACAAAACTAACGTTCACTAAAATATCTACAATAACTGCACAACTAAAAGGAAACAACACAATAACAAATAAATATAAAGTAATAAATGTAGATAGTGTTAATCCTTTAATTACAAATATTAAATTAGACTCTTGGTCTAATGAAAAACAAAAAGTTAATATTACTGTAAAAGATACTATATCAGGAATAAATGGTATATATATCAGTACTTCTAGTACAAAACCGAGTGAAACAAGTAATAGTTGGACATCATTTACATCTAAGGCAAATGAAGAAAAGGTATATACTAATAGTTATTCATTAGGTACTTATTATGTATGGACAAAAGATAAAGCGGGTAATATCTCTGATGGTAAAACATTTAAGATAACAGATACAGTAAAACCAACTTGTAAAATAACTTCATCAGGAACTTTGGGAAATAATAATTGGTATACATCAGATGTAAAGATAACCCTAACAGCAACAGACAAAGAAAGTGGAGTAGCATCTAAAGGATTAACCGAGACAAATAATGTAGAATACAATAATGTAACAGAAAAAACATTAAATCAAGATGTATCATCAAAAACATACTATGGTTTTGTTAAAGATAAAGCTGGAAATACTGGAACATGTAATTTAACTGTAAAAAGGGATGCAACCGCACCTACATTAAGTATATCAACAACATCAACTTCCAAAAGCATAACCGTAGTAGCTAATGCATATGCTTTATCAGGTATTTCAAAATATGAATATTCTAAAGATGGTGGTTCTACATGGGTTACCGGAACCGGTAATACTTATACATTTGATAAATTAACACATGGAACAAATTATAATATAAAAGTAAGAGTAACTTCTACAGCTTCTAAACAAAATACTGCAAGTAAAACAGTCTCAACAGTAACAATAAATAAACCTACTTTCTCAGAAGAGACTGAAATAGGCAAATCAAAAGTAACTGTTACATATCCATCAGGATGCTCTAATGGATTAACATGTTCTTATAGTAAAGATGGTGGAACTAACTGGGTTACAGTAACATCTAATCCAACCATAGAATTTACAAGCAATACCACTTTAATAGCGAAAGTAACTGATGGAACAAATACCATATCAACTTCATATAATATTGCTATTAGAAGAACAGTAACATACAATTATAAAACAAATGGAGGAACATCTTCTACTAAAACGTCAGCGATAGTTAATGAATCATCAGCTATAGATTTAACTCCAACAGCAACCAAATCAGGTTATACATTTGTTGGATGGAATACAAATAAGGATGCGACTAGTAAATTATCTAGTTTAACGATGGGAACTAGTAATGTAACTTTGTATGCAATATATAGAAAAGAAGCAAAAACAATAACAGTTACATTTAATAAAAATAATGCATCAACGCAAACAAATAGTAGTGGGACAGCTGTAAGTGATACTACTGTAACACGTTCTTGTACAATAGCTGCAGTTTATAATAATGCTTCGCAAGCAACAACATGTAGTGTAACTAGTCCAACAATAGTAGGAAGTAGTAATACACCAACAGTAGTTGGATATAATACTTCTTCATCAGCTACAACAAGTGGATGGAATCAAAATACAGCTAAAGCAGTAAGTTCAAATGCAACATATTATGCAATTACTAAAGCAAATGCGAAAACTCATACTATAACTTATAGTAAAGGAGCTAATGTATCTGCAATTGGAGCAACTACTGGAAGCTGCACACGTGCAGCAACTTATAATGGAACAGCTCAAGCAACTAGTTGCACAGTAACTTTACCTAGTATTACAGCAAAAACTGGATATACATCAGTTGGATGGAATACAACTAGTGGAGCTACTTCAGGTACCTCAGCCGGTAGTAAATATACATTAACTGGTAATAAAACTTTATATGCAAATGCTTTAGATAAAACAGCGCCAACTACACCAACAATAAGTACAATATATAACATATGGGGAACTAAAACAAAATCCTTAAATGGATACAAAAGTGATGCTGGAACAACAGGAACATGGGAAACCTCAACTAATGATCCAATAATAGACATTGAAGTTGGAAACTGGATAAAAAATATAGATGGTGCCTACATTGAATTAGCATCAGCACTAACTAAAGACATAAATATCCAAATATTCTACGCAACAAGTGGAAATGGTCATAGTGAAGCTAATTCCAAAAAAGCAACATTAAAAGCAGGACAAACTAAAATTACAATTACAATTCCAAATGGAACTTATAACAATGTTAGATTTGACATTGGTAATGTTTCTGGATTGAAATATAAAATCAATAAATTAGGTGTTAGAGCATCTAATTCACAGTGGAACAATAGTAGTATAATTACAACTGTATCTTCAAAAGATGAAGGCTCTGGAATTTCTAAATATCAATATCGTTTAGGTAATAATGGTACCTGGACTGATACTGGTGCCACAAATAACTGGTCACCAGAAAAGAATCAAACAATTTACTATAGAGCAGTAGATAAAGCTGGAAATGTTTCAAATTCTTCATCAGCAAAATTAATGATGGATGTGACTTCACCAACACTTTATTTCTATAATGTAGTCGGAGGTAGCAAGTTAACCATAACATATTCGAATTGCGACGGAAGACAAAGCTGTTATGCCAATGCAACGTTTAATGGCTGGATTGCTTATGATGCAAGCGTATATAAAGCTGATAGTTTATCAGGAGTTAAAGCAGGTTCGGATTTAATATATTGGAAACCAACGAATGGTTCATTTTCAAATTGTATATGGACAACCACCTGTGCATATCATATAGAATCTGATTTTTATCGTCCGATTGACTTTGATGAGCAACGTAAAATATGGGATAATGCAGGTAACGAAGCTTGGGCACAATTTGTTTTAAGAGTATCTTAATTAAGAGATGACAAAAATCATCTCTTTTATGTTTATAATTTCTTCAAGCCACTAAAATTTATACAAAAGTTCATATGAAACCGCATATAAAATTAATTGACTTTAAAAGATATATCAATTATAATTTAATTAAAGTAGGTGATAAGGACAATGGAAAAAACAAAATTAATTGCGACAATATGCGAAAACAGAGATGAAAAAAGACAAATAGAAGAATTTATTAAAAGTGGTATCGATGTTATACGTTTAAACATGAGCTATTCAAATCATGAAATATGCAAAAGATTAATTAGACTAATAGAAGAAGAAAATCAAAAATTAAATACCAATGTAGCTGTTATGCTTGATTTAGAGGGACCATGTATTAGAACAAATAAGTTTATAAACGGTAAAGCAATGCTAAATACTGGTGATAAAATAAGAATATATATGGATGATATGAAAGGAGATATGACAGGGTTTTCAGTCAATTATCCTAATTTAGTAAATGATTTAAAATATCATACAAAAATAAAACTAAGTAAAGGAAATGTCATTCTTCAAGTCACTGAAAAAGGATTAGATTATGTTGTTTGTCAAGTATTAAAAGGTGGCGAAGTAACTGATAATTCAAAAATATATTTGCCGGAAACAAAACCAAATAGAAAATTTTTAACAAAACAAGATTATGAAGATATACTGTTTGCTAATGAAATGAACGTAGATTTTATCAGCATATCATCAATTTCTTCAGCCGAAGATGTATTAGAAATTAATGATTTATTAATAGAATTAAAAAATGAACATATAGGCTTGCTTGCCAAAATAGAAAATAAAAGAGCGGTAGATGACATTGACAATATTATAAATATTGCAGATGGGATTATATTAGACAGAGGTGATATAGGTATTGATATGCCTATAGAAGTAGTTCCAAACATTCAAAAGAAAATTATTCATAAATGTTATGAACAAGGATGTTTAATGATAATAACAGCAGAATTTAATAGCTTTCTAACAAGAAAATCTGTTCCAAATAGAGCAGAAGTATCAGATCTTTCAACCTTAGTTTCTGATGCGATTGATGCTATTATGCTTACAAGCGAAACAACCATAGGTGCACACCCAATAGACACAGTAAGAATAGTAAGTAAAATAATTAAAGAATCTGAAGACAGCATTGACTACAAATATTTCTTTAGGAATTCACTTTCAACAAAAGAAAAAAACATAACATCTACAATTTCATCAAGTGTTGTTCTAGGAGCAAATGAACTTGAATGTAAAGCAATACTTGTAGCAACAAACTTTGGAAAAACAGCACGATATATAAGTAAATTAAAACCACCATGCCCAATTATAGCAGCAGCATCAAATGAAGAAGTAGTAAAAAGTATGCAATTAAATTTTGGAATATTACCTTTAAAAGCAGAAGGTGATACCCTAGAAAGCCTAACACAAAACGTAAAAGAAAAATTGATAAAAGAATTAAATTTAAAACAAGGAGACAAAATCATAATAACAGGTGGTTATCCATTTAAAAAAGTAATGCACACAAACTTTATGCAAATAGAAGAAATATAAAGGGGGAAAAAATACTTATGTATAATTTAGGGGAACAATTTAAAATAGATAAAAAAAGAGCACTAGCAAATCCTAAAAATATAATTAAAGGAAAAAAATATAGATTTACAATCTTAACCGAAAGATTAATAAGATTAGAATATAATGATAATGGCATTTTTTTAGATGAACCAACGCAATTAGTTTTATATAGAGATTTAAAAACACCATCATTTGATGTAGATGAAGATACAAACTTTTTAGTCATAAAAACAAAATACTTTAAATTGACATATATCAAAGAAAAATCATTTTTAGGTGGTAAAGCATCACCAGCTGCCAATTTAAAAGTAGAATTATTAAATACAGAATACTATTGGTATTATGGGCATCCAGAAATACGTAACTACGGAATTCCCAATAGCTCATTAGAAGAGGGTGGACTTAAAGGAAAAGGATTATATTCAGCAGATGGTATGGCAAGTATTGATGATACATCCTCCTTAATAATGAATGAAGATGGCACAACTAAAACTGTAGAAAATTTAAGAATAGACACGTATCTTTTCATGTATAATAAAGACTTTGAATTAGCATTAAAAGACTATTATCAAATAACAGGATATCCTGCTTTAATTCCAAGATATGCATTAGGCAATTGGTGGAGTAGCAATAACGATTATAATGATTTAAGTTTAAAAACATTAGTAGATACCTTTGAAAATAAAGAAATCCCATTATCAGTAGTAGTATTAGATAAAGATTGGCACAACCGTATAAAAATTGGAGATAAACTATTAAAAACAGGATTTACATTTAACAATAATTACTTCAAAAATCCTAAAGCCATGATAGATTATCTACATACAAAAAATATTCGTTTAGGATTAAGCATAGACCCAACATCAGGAATTTATAACATTGATAAATACTACAATGAAGCACTAAAATATTTATCAGAGGAAAACAATAAAATACCATTTAATATATTAAATCCTAAATTCATAGATGTATATTTTAAACTACTAATTCATTCGCTAGACTCATTAGGCGTTGATTTCTATTGGCTGGACACAGACAAAAATAACCCAGAATTAAATCTTCTAAAACATTATCAATTTTCAGATATGAAAAGAGACTTTAAACGTCGTCCATTGTTACTTTCAAATGGCAATAATATCGCCCAACACCGCTATCCAGTATTATATTCAGGTAAAACAAGTGTAGGTTGGCATACATTAAGAAAAATTCCTTTTTATAATAATAACAGCTTTAATAATGGTGCACCATTTTGGGCACATGATATTAGTGGATATTTTAAAGGAACCGAAGATAATGAGTTGTATCTAAGGTCAATTCAACTAGCAACCTTTTCACCAATTTTAAAATTTGGTGTTGATAAAGGAAACTATTATAAAAGAGAACCATGGCGATGGGATATAAAAACATACACAATAGCCAAAGATTACCTAACACTAAGGCATAAATTAATTCCATATATATATAGCGAAGCATATAAATATCATAAATTTGGTGATCAATTAATAAAACCCCTTTATTACATTAAAAACAAATTATATGATGACGTTTTATACCGTAATGAATATTTTTTCGGTACATCATTATTTATAGCACCAATAATCACACCAAAAGACACTGTCATGAACCGTGTTGTACATAACTTTTACCTTCCAGATGGAATATGGTATGACTTTGTTACTGGCAAAAAATTTTCAGGAAACAAAAGCTATATTAGTTTTTTTAGAGATGAAGATTACCCTGTATTTGCTAAATCAGGTTCCATTATTCCTTTAAGCAACAATGAAAACTTAAATGATACAACACCACCAACTGATATGGAAATTCATATATTCCCAGGCACAAGCAATTCATATACGCTATTTGAAGATGATGGAGAAAGTGATCTATATCGTAAAAATTATTATATTTTAACACAAATAGATTATACATATATGCCAAATAACTATAGTGTTGTTATACGAGCTATTGAAGGAAAAAGTGGTATCATCCCTGAAAAACGTAATTACAAAATTGTCTTCAGAAACACAAAAAGAACCACAGATGTTGCCGCACAAAGCAATAATACTCCAATTTCATTAAAAACATATGTTGATGGACCAGATTTTGTAGTTGAAATAAAAGATGTACCAACAGTTGGACAACTATCATTAAGTTGTAAAGGTAAAGACATTGAAATAGATGCCGTAAGATTAATTAATGAAGATATTAAAAGAATCATAAGTGACTTACAAATATCAACACAAATGAAAGAAAAAATTGATTCAATATTATTCAGTATCAACGATATTAAGAAAAAAAGAATAGCAGTTCGTAAACTATCACGCATTGGTCTTGATAAAAAATTTGTTAGAATGTTTCTAAAATTACTTGAATATATAGATCAAATATAAACCTTGTATTTTTAAGTATTTTTAAGTATAATAAACACGGTGATTTAAGTGGAAAGATTACAAAAAATAATAGCAAATAGTGGATACTGTTCAAGAAGAAAAGCAGAAGAATTAATTAAAAAAGGATTAGTTAAAGTTAATGGTAATGTAGTTTCTGATTTAGGTACCAAAGCTTCATATAGTGATACTATTGTAATAAATAATACAACATTAAAACTAGAAGATAAAGAATATATCTTACTATACAAACCAAGAGGAATAGTTACATCAGCACATGATGAAAAAGGTAGAAAAACAGTAGTTGATATAATAGAAACTACAAATAGACTATATCCCGTTGGTAGATTAGACTATGATACTAGTGGAATCATTTTACTTACTAATGATGGTGAATTAACAAACATTTTAATACATCCAAAACATGAAGTTGAAAAAGTTTATTTAGTAAAAATAGACGAATTAGTAATTCCAACTAAAGTAAAATCTTTAGCAAATGGAGTAATTATTGATGGTAAAAAAACAGCTAAAGCAAAAGTAAAAATAAAAAAACTGGATAGAAAGAAAAAAACTTCATTAATTGAATTAACAATCCATGAGGGAAGAAATCATCAAGTAAAAAAAATGTTTGAAGCAATAGGTTACAAAGTTTCAAAATTAAAAAGAGAAAAATTTGCTGGTTTAGATTTATCTGGATTAAAATCAGGTGAATATAGACATTTAAACATTAAAGAAGTAAAAAAATTATATTCATTAAAATAAAAAGAAACTTATTCAGTTTCAATTTCAATGGCTTCAGTTGGGCAACCTTCTGCAGCCATTTTTACATCATCATTAATTTCTTGTTTAATAACTTCTGCAAGCCCATCATCACCAAAATCAAATACATCAGGGCATATTGCAGTGCATGCACCACAGCCAATACATTTTTCTTTATCAACTTTAACTTTATCCATTATAAATCCTCCTATATAAAAATTATATTTGCAATCATTAAAAAAAGCAATACCTTGCCTTTAAAAAAATATCAAAATATGATATCATTAAAATAAGAGGTGGTACGGGTGGCATCAAGGATGGAACGCTATTATAAAAAAAATGCTAGTAATTCATCAAGAACTAATAGAAATAAAACATTATATAATAGTATATATTCATATGGAAAATACAGTAATATCGAAGGAATTGCATCAATAGATAATACAAACGAAATAGATATTACAAAAATAAAAGAAATGCTTGATAATAGAGAAAAATATCAAGCAGAAAGAAAATATCGTAGATTAACAAATAATGAAGAAATAAATAAAATACCAGAAGTAAAAAAAAGATATAAAGAAGAAAACAGAAATTATGATATTATGGACGTCTTATCAAAAGCAAAAGAAAGTAAAACACCTGATGACAAAGAAAGAGTATTAAGTAAAACGAGCTACGACATATTAAAAAAATTAAATTTAAAAACTAACATAGACCAAGAATATGAAAAAGAAGAACTTAAAGATATGATTCAAACAATCTCTAATACAAGTATGCTTAATAAAATGAATGATATTGATTTAGCTAGTGATATGTTTAGTGACTTAAAAGCAAATAACGATGATACAAAAGTTTCAGATATTAAAGATTTTAAAGAATTAATAAATGAAACAAAGAAAAAAGAACAAACCATGGATAATTCATTTTTTACTTCAAATATAAAACTAAAAAAAGCAGACTTTGTTGGTTACAAAGATAATAAATCATCAGTTTTTAAAACCATTTTAATAACAATTATAATTTTAGGAATTATTACAGTTGTTGGAATTTTGGTTGCTAAAAAACTGAATCTATTTTAAAACCTTACATTTAATAAAAACAACAAAAGGAATTATAAAAAATATAATATAAAGTATATAAATAAGATAATTTTGAAAAAAATATTCACTCGTTCCATGAGTTAAAAAAATAACATTAGATATAAAACTCATAGCAATGCAAATAACAATTATTATTTTGTTATTTGTTTTTTTATCTACTTTAAAAATTACCTTTATTCCTTCTTTAATAAAAAATAATCCTATAATTATTAAAATAAACAAAGCAAATATCCATTCCAAAGATAAAATACTTTCAATTCTGTTAGCAATCTCTAAAACACTGACCCTTTTTAACAAATGAAAACTAGGGTAGTCATAAAGTGAAGCTAAATCTATACCAAAAATACTTATTGTTAAAAACATAATATTCAAAAGAGAAATAGTCGCAAATAAATAAAATAAAAAATTTTTTTTAACCGAATAATTAATTATTTTATCATTAGGTATAATGGTTAAAAGAAACAATGGCAAAACATTATAAGCTATAAAAATAAAAGATCCACATAAGATATTTTTAGGCCTTGTAAATAAAATTGGTTTTAAATTATCAATATTTATACCAGAAATTAAGCCTAAAATTATAAAAATCATAAATATTATAACAACATAAAATAAAATTAAACTAACCTTACTAACAATATGAAAATCTTTACTAACGGCATAGCAAATAGGTAAAATCACCGCACTAGTTATTATCCAAGTAGATGTTTTATATAAAAACTGTGAATCAATAAAATGAATTAAATTCCAAAAATTACATATTGTAAAAATCAATACACCAATTAAAATAATAAAATTTAAACCGAGGCAAAATTTAAAATTATTATTAATAATATCTATAATATTTTTATTTGGATTATTTATTTTAATAAAATGAAACAAAAAAAACGGAATAATACCTAATATAATACCCAAAACAATACTTATCCAAGCATCTTCATTGCACATAGAAATTAAAATACCCACAGTAACTTCTATAAAACATGCTCTTATTAAAAAAAACAAAATAGTATTATATTCCAATGAAGAAATTTTTCTCATTTTGCCACCTCCTTTATAGTTTTAGCAAGTGATCCGGTTGCAGAAATATTTAAATTACAGTTAATTTTAACATTAATTTTAGGAAAATATTTATCATTCCATTTTGATTTTATTTTTTTCCATTTCTTTGGATTATTCTTATAAATAATATTCCCAAATCCAAATATATCAGTTTTATAATTCTTTTTCATCTTTAAAATTACCCTTTGTAAATCTTTTTTGGCTTGTTTATTCCAAACCTTTTCTATATTTTCTAAAACCTTATAATCTTTAATATTAATATTTCCATTAACATTATAAATATTTCCTTTACCATATACATTAATATTAAAACTATTATCTCCATCATACTTTATTATCGTCTTTAAATTTCTAGAATCAATACTAATATTTTCACCCTTATACTTTATAGTATAATTTAATTCCTTAGTATCATTTTTCAAAATATTTATAGATTGACTTTCTTTTTTTGTAACAAATCCTTTTAATTTATCTTTTCTATAAATGGCTAAAGGGCCTAAAGCAAGATAAGACTCAGGCGTCGTTGTTTCTAAATTCTTCTCACTACTTCCTTTTTTGACACTACCTTTAATAGTAATTGATGGTAAAACAGGATCTAAACCTTGTTGCAAAGAAGTACCAATAAACGTACTATAACTAATCGAAGTTGCAATTGATTTAGAATTTTGATTAGATTCAATTAAAGTCGCAATATTTTGAGAAGGAAAAGATTCAAGTGGAGATACAATCTTTAAAATATTGCCAGCTTTAACATTTTTAGCTTGAAGAAGATAAAACTTTTTTCTAGTTTGAGGATTTCTAAGAAGCCAATCAGCAGACTTAAAAAAGCCTTCCTCAGCAATATCCTCAGATATAATAACAACATTAATATGTCCAAAATAAAGCCTTTTAGGACTTATCTGATCAATTGCTTGAGCAGCTTCAGGTATCGTTTTACCACTACCTTTATAAACAGTAGTTTTAGCTTCTCCCTCTTTACTACTTGTCTCAGCCTTAGGAGCATTCGCAATTAAAAAACTAAGTTCATATCCATCATTACTTTTATCAATACCAACAGCTGTAACAATAGATAACTTATTTAACTCCGCATAATTACCACAACCACATAAAAATAAAGTAATAATAAATAAAATTAATTTCTTCATAAACCTCTCCTTTGTCTATGTGGATTTTCTTTACTAATATATCTTGGCCTTATAAACATCTTATTATTTGGAAATTTTACAATCGCATTTTGCTGCCCATAAATATCAAAAGGAGCGAAAGGAGAGATATAACTAGTATATAAATTTTCTAAACTTGCCATTTTAATAAGCCAAATAATACTCATACACATTATTCCAATAAGACCTAAAAGACTTGCAGAAAGCATAAACAAAAATCTCCAAGATCTAATTGCATTCATAAAATCAATATCAGTAAAAATCAAACTACAAATAGAAGTTACAGCCACAATAATAACACTTATTGGTGACACAATACCCGCATCAACTGCAGATTGACCTAAAACTAAAGCACCAACAATACTCATTGCAGCCGACATACTACTAGGAGAACGAATATTACTTTCCCTAATAATTTCAAAAATAATTTCCAACATAATAATTTCAAAGGCAGTTGGGAAAGGAACTCCCTCTCTTTGAACAGCAATAGAAATTAATAATTTATCGGGTATCGTATTTTGATCATAAGTCGTAATGGCAATATAAATAGCCGGTGTAAATAAAGTTATAATTAAAGCAAGTAACCTAAGTAATCTAGTAATCGAAACATTAGATGATTTTTGATTTTTATCAGCCGAACTATGAATATAATCAATAAAAACAGTAGGTAAAATTAAAACAAAAGGGGAATTTTCTACAAAAATAATTATTTTACCATCCAAAAGTGCCTCAGATGCGACATCAGGTCTTTCACTACTTTGAATTTGTGGAAAAATAGATTTTTTATCAAGAAGATAATCTCTTAAATTACCACTATCCAAAACCCCATCAATATCAATTTTACTTAATCTATCCATAATTATATTTAACTTTTTTTCATCCGCAATTCCATTAATATAAGCAATAGTAACTCTAGACATCGTTCTTCTACCTATCTTTAAATCCTTAAACCATAAATTTTCATCTTTAATTCTTTTTCTAATTAATCCTAGATTTTTAGAATGACTTTCAGTAAATCCATCTTTTGGTCCTCTTAAAACAGGCTCACTAGTTGCCTCACTAACACCTCTATCCAAAGAAGCCCTCGTTTCCATTACAATAGCTTTATCTACGCCATCCACACAAATAATAGTAAAACCACTTGAAAGATAAAAAGGAAACTGTTTAAAATCTTTAATCGTAAATAACTGACAATTAAATAAACTGTTTTTTAAAACACTAAATAAACTTTCAAAAAAAGACTTATCATTTTTAGCATATAAAGTACCTTTAATTATAAAATCAGATATCGTTTTAGTCTCAGAAGAACTTTCTAGAAAAACCACACCAACATTTTTATTTTTAACCTTTATCAAACGAGTATTTATATCAGGTGAATTACCATAAATAAACTTAACCTTTTCAATGGCTAATTTCGCATTTTTACATATTTTTTCCATATTATACCTTTCTTTCTTTTTATATTATGGCTATTTAATATTAAAATTATGTTATAATGTTTCATATGGAAAAGATTTTAGTTGAATGCGAAAAATTAGATAATTTTGGAAGAGGAATAGTTAAAATTAATAATAAAATTATGTTTGTTAAAAACTTGCTTCCAGGCGAAGAAGCATATGTAATAAAAACATTAGAAAAAAAGAATTACATGGAAGGAAAAATAATAGAAATTATAAAAAAATCACCTGATAAAGTAGAAGGAAAATGTAAAAACGAAGATTGTGGATGTGACTTAAAACACTTAAAATATAGTAAACAATTAGAATATAAAGAAGAAAAATTACGTAATATATTTTTAAAATTTTTAAATATGGACAATATTGTAAACCATATTATTTCTGGTAATAAAAATTGGAACTATAGAAATAAAGTAACTTTAAAGGTGCAGGGAAAATGTGGTTATTATAAAAATAAAACACATGACTTTGTAGCTATTGAAAGACATGAACTAGCAAGTGAAAAAATAAATGAAATAATTACTTTACTTAATAAAGAAAATTTAAATAATGTTACTGAAATTGTTATAAAATCATATGATGAGATTATGATAGTAATTACTGGAAAAATGAATATAGATAATTTGAAAAAACATGCTGATAGTATATACATGAATAATATTTGTGTATATGGGAAAAAGTATGTTTATAATCATATTAATAATTTAAAATTTTTAGTTGGTAGCGAAGCTTTTTTTCAAGTTAATAATGAAATAACCGAAAAACTTTATAAAGAAGTTTTAAATAATATTGATGGCAACAACGTATTAGATTTATATTGTGGTACAGGTACAATTAGTTTATTCTTAGCTCAAAAGGTTAAAAGTGTATTAGGTATAGAAATAAATAAAGATGCAGTTGAGTGTGCAAATTTAAATAAAAAAATAAATAATATTAATAATGTTAATTTTATATGTGGGGATGTTTCTAAAGAAATAGATAAATTATCGTTTAAACCAGATTGTATTGTTGTTGATCCACCAAGAGCAGGACTTACTAAACAAGCAATTGGTGATATATTAAAAATTAATTCTAAAAAAATTATATATGTTTCATGCGATCCAGTAACTTTAGCACGTGATATTAAATTGCTTGATAAATATGATGTTATAAAAGTTATACCATTTGATATGTTCCCACAAACACATCACGTAGAGTGCGTGTGTGTTTTAAAATTTAAATAATGCCTTATATTTAGACGAAAATCAACTGTTCAGTGACTATCAAAAAAAAGTATATTTTTGATAAAAAAACACTTATTTTTAAAAAAAATGTGATAAAATTTTATGGAGGTTGTTTGAGGAGAATATGTTTACCTATACCATATTAGTGTGTATATAATGAAAAAACGGAACAAGGGAAAAATAGAATTATTGCTAATTTAAGTTAACCATTAAATAAAAAAGGAATGAATCAAGCTATTAACGTTAGAAAAAAATTAAGAAAATTAGACTTAGATAGGAGTATTCCTGTATTAATAGAAGATAGGTTAAAAGAAAGAAATATGGGGATATATGAAAATATTCCATTTGATAATTTGGATTGGAATGTGTTTTGGGATTATAATTCAGATTGTAATACCAGAACTTGAATCTATGAAAGATGTTTATCAAAGAATTAAAGAACTTTTAGATGAATTGAAGAAAAAATACAAAGATGAGAATATTTTGTTAGTAACGCACGGAGGATTAAGGTTCTTTGTCAAGTAGTGAATGTTCACTATTTTTTTTAAATTTCAAAAAAACTCTTGACTTAGAGTAAACTCCAAGTAATATAAAATAAGAGGGAAATTTATTTTCCTAAAAAAGGAGGATAAAAATGTTAGAAATATTAAATAAAATTAATGGGCCAGAAGATTTAAAAGACTTATCGAAAGATAATTTAGAAAAATTAAGCTCAGAAATAAGGGAAGTATTATTAAAAAAATTAAGTATTCATGGAGGACATTTTGGACCAAATTTTGGTATGGTAGAGGCAACTATTGCTATGCATTATGTATTTAACTCGCCAATAGATAAAATAGTATTTGATGTCTCACACCAAAGCTATACTCACAAAATATTAACAGGAAGAAAAGATGCTTTTATATATGAAGAAAAGTATGATGATGTTACAGGTTATACTGACCAAAATGAAAGTGAACATGACTTTTTTAGAATTGGTCATACTTCAACTTCAATTAGTTTAGCCTCAGGTTTAGCTCAAGCAAGAGATTTAAAAAATGAACATTATAATGTAATTGCAGTTATAGGTGACGGTTCTTTAAGTGGCGGAGAAGCACTAGAAGGATTAGATTTTGCAGGTGAACAAAAGACTAATTTTATAATAATAGTTAATGATAATGATATGTCAATTGCAGAAAATCATGGGGGATTATATAAAAATTTAAAAGAACTAAGAGAAACAAATGGAAAAAGTGAATGTAATTTATTCAAAGCAATGGGATTAGATTACATATATGTACAAGAAGGAAACAACATCGAAAAACTTATAGAAATATTTAAAATTGTAAAAGATATAGACCATCCAATAGTAGTTCATATAAATACAAAAAAAGGAAAAGGTTACAAACTAGCTGAAGGAAATAAAGAAAAATGGCATTGGACTATGCCATTTGATATCGAAACAGGAAAAATCAAAATTGATTTAAATAAAGAAAATTATGCTTCATTAACTGCAGATTTTTTATTAGAAAAAATGAAAAAAGATGAAAAAGTTGTTACAATAGTTGCAGCTGTCCCATCAAATATTGGATTTACAAAAGAAAAAAGAGCCCTTGCTGGAAAACAATTTATAGATGTAGGAATTGCCGAAGAACATGGTATTGCAATGGCATCTGGAATTGCTGCAAATGGTGGTAAACCTATTTTCGCTACTCATTCTAGTTTTATTCAAAGAACATATGACCAACTATCACAAGACTTATGTATAAATAACAACCCCGCAACAATAATAATAAATACAGCATCTGTATATGGCATGAATGATGTTACTCATCTGGGAATATTTGATATACCACTAATTTCAAATATACCTAATATGGTTTATCTAGCACCAACTTCTAAAAAAGAATATTTTGCGATGCTAAACTGGAGTATCGAGCAAAATAAATACCCAGTTGCTGTTCGTGTTCCTTGTAATGGTGTAATAAAAGATGAAAGAAAAGTGGAAAAAGACTATAGTAATTTAAATAAATACAAAGTAGAAAAGCAAGGAGAAAAAATAGCACTACTCGCACTAGGTGATTTCTATCAATTAGCAGAAGAAATACTAAAAGAAATATCTGATAAATTAAATATAAATGCGACACTAATAAACCCAAGATATATAACAGGATTAGATATAGAGTTACTTGAAAAATTAAAAGAAAGCCATGATATTGTAATCACACTTGAAGATGGAATATTAGATGGAGGATTTGGCGAAAAAATAGCTAGATTTTATGGAAAAAGTAATATAAAAATAAAAAATTATGGAATAAAAAAAGCTTTTTACGATAGATATGATGTTGAAAAATTATTAAAAGAAAATGGTATAACTAAAGAAAACATAGTGGATGATTTAAGAAAAATGATTTAAAGAAAGGACTAACAATGACAATATCCGAAGTAAGTAAAAAATATAATATATCTCCAGATACACTAAGATATTATGAAAAAATTGGATTAATTTCAAATGTTCCAAGAAATTCAAACAGTATAAGAAATTATAATGAACAAACATGCAAAAAAATAGAATTTGTAAAGTGCATGAGAACAGCAGGCGTAGAAATTGAAATTTTAATAGAATACATGGCTTTACTTGAAAAAGGAAAAAAAACCGTAGAAAAAAGAAAACAACTTTTAGAAATGCAGAAAAATAAATTAATAGAAAAACAAAATAATATTAATCAAACACTTGAAAGATTAGATTATAAAGTAAAACTATATAATGAAATTATAGATGGTAAAAGAAAAGATTTTACAGAAAATTAAAAATTTGAAAGGAAATATAAAATGATAAAACAAACAGCTGGCAGAGACAATTTAGCCAAAGAAATTTATAAAGATGATATAAAAGAAAAACATGGAGGAGTGTTTGGAATGGGAAATCCTAACATAAAATTCGCACAATATTTTGTAGGAAATTCATATTTAAAACTACTAGCTCAAACTGATAATTTTTCCATAACAAATGTAACATTTGAACCAAATTGTAGAAATAATTGGCATATTCATCGTGCAACTAAAGGTGGAGGCCAAATTCTAATTTGTGTTGATGGAGAAGGCTGGTACCAAGAAGAAGGCAAAGAGGCACAAAGTCTGAAACCAGGAGATGTTGTAAAAATACCTTCAAATATTAAACATTGGCATGGAGCTAAAAATTGTTGGTTTAGTCATTTGGCTGTTGAAGTGCCAGGAGAAAATACATCAAATGAATGGTGTGAAAAAGTTACTGATGAGGAATATAATAAATTAGAAAGTAAAGAAGATAAAGATGCAAAATAGTAAAAAATTAATAATACATTTTTCATATACAGGAAACACAAGAAAAATAGCAGAAAAAATAAAAGGAAAATTGCACTGTGATATATTAGAATTGAAACCAGTCAAGCCATATTCCAATAATTACCAAACAGTAGTAGATGAAGAACAAAATAATGAAAGTAGTAAAAAAACAGCAGAAATTCAAAATATAAATATTGATTTAAATGATTATGATGAAATTATAATTGGAACACCGGTTTGGTGGTACACAATCTGTCCAGTAGTTAGAACGTTTTTAAAAGAAAATAATTTAACTGGAAAAACAGTAATTCCATATGCAACTAACGCTGGATGGCTTGGTGGAACATTTAAAGAAATAGAAAATTTATGTCCAAATTCAAATATTAAAAATGAAATGAATATAGTTTTTAAAAGCTATAGTGATAAACTTGTTACATCAGAAGATGAAATAAATAGTTGGATTAATTTGTTATAATTAAATTTAATATACATTTTACTGTTTATGTATAGATATTACTCCAAATTTAATTTAGTGTCTTGTTATTTTTACACACTAGATAAAATGATTATTGAACAAGATTTTTAAAAATAATACAATCTTAAGTGATCATACAAGGAGGGATAATATATGTATTATGGATCAGGAACATACGAGGCTTTTGCCAAACCAGAAAAACCAGAAGGAGTAGATAAAAAAACTGCTTATATAATTGGTACAGGTTTAGCTGGACTTTCAGCCGCATTTTATTTAGTTAGAGATGGACAAATGAAAGGTGAAAATATTCATTTACTAGAAAAACTAGATTTAGCTGGTGGTTCATGTGATGGAAGAAAAGATATTACTAAAGGATTTTATATGCGTGGTGGTCGTGAGATGGATAACCATTTTGAATGCATGTGGGATATGTTTAGAAGTATCCCATCAATAGAAACACCAAATATATCTGTATTAGATGAATATTATTGGCTTAATAAACACGACCCAAATTATTCATTGTGTAGAGCAACTATAAATTGTGGTGAAGATGCTCATACTGATAAATTATTTAATTTAGATAAAAAATCTGCACTAGCACTTTCTAAATTATTTATTACGCCAGAGAAAGATTTAGAAAACAAAAAAATATCAGATGTTTTACCAGATTCGTTTTGGGAAACAAATTTCTGGCTATATTGGCAAACTATGTTTGCATTTCAAAAATGGTCATCTGCACTAGAAATGAAAAGATATCTATGTAGATACGTTCATCATATAGATGGACTGCCTGATTTTTCAGCACTAAGATTTACGAAATATAATCAATATGAATCAATGATTTTACCACTCACAAAATATTTAGAAAAAAACGGTGTAAAAATTGAATATGCAGTAGATGTTAAAAACGTTATATTTGAATCTAAACAAAATAAAAAATTAGCAAAAAAAATTATATATGAAAATAATAATCAAGAAAAAGAAATAAATTTAACAGAAGATGATCTAGTATTTATTACAAATGGGTGCTGCACAGATACATCTTGCTATGGAGATCAAAACAATGCACCTGATTTATCAGACATAAAAAATGGACACGGTGAATCATGGGATTTATGGAAAAATATAGCAAAGCAAGCTAATAATGGTGAATTTGGTAATCCAGACAAGTTCTGCGGTAATGAAAACTTAACTAATTGGATGAGTGCGACTATAGAGGTAACAGAAGATGATATAATTAAACACATCATAAATATTTGTAAACGTGATCCAAAAGAAGGAAAAGTTACAACAGGGGGAATTGTAACCGTAAAAGATAGTATAGAAAATTGGTATTTATCTTGGACAATTAATAGACAGCCTCAATTCAAATCACAAAATAAAAACAGCATTTTAGTTTGGGTATATGCATTAAACACTAATAAAAATGGTAATTTTGTAAATAAAAAAATAAAAACATGCACAGGAAAAGAAGTATGTGAAGAATGGTTATACCATATTGGTATTAATACAAACGAAATTGAAAAATATGCAGATAGATGTAATACAACAACATGTTATATGCCATACATAAATGCATTTTTTCAACCACGTGAAGAAAAAGATAGGCCACTTGTAGTACCAAATGAATCAATTAATTTCGCATTCATAGGACAATTTGCAGAAACTCCAAGGGACACAATATTTACAACAGAATATTCAATACGTACAGGCATGGAAGCAGTTTATAGCTTACTAAAAATAGATAGAGCCGTTCCTGAAGTATGGGGCAGTAAATATGATGTAAGAGAACTTTTAAAAGCTTGTTATTATGCCGTTGATAAAAAATCAATTAATAATCTGCCACTATCATTTGCTGAAAAACAAGTTATAAAAATATTTGAAAAGAAAATTAAAGGAACTGACCTTGAAATATTATTTAAAGAAAGTGGCTTATTTAAATAAAATATGATTTGTTTTCATATTTTTTTTAATGTATAATGTTAAAGGTGATATAATGAGCAGTTTAACAACAAAAAAAGCAATCGCATATACTTTTAAAGATTTATTAAAAGAAAAACCATTTAATAAAATTACAATTAATGATATAGCTCGTAAATGTGACATAAATAGACAAACATTTTATTATCATTTCAAAGACATTAGAGATTTAACAGAATGGATCTGTATAGATGAATTTGATAGTATAGAAGATGAATGTGAAAAATGGGAAGATAAATTTCTACTTATTTTTAAAATAATGGAAGATGAAAAAATCTTTGTAAAAAACATCTACCACTCTGTCTCTTCAGAAGTATTAAGAAATAATTTATATAGCCTAGTTTATCCAATAATATATAGCGAAATAATTGAAAAATCTAAAGGAAAAAATTTAAAACAAGAAGATAAAAAATTTATAGCAGATTTCTATAAATATTCATTTACCTCAATAGTTTTAAATTGGATAGAAAGTGGTATGCAGGAAAATCCTGAATTAATTGTTAATAAAGTAAGTAGGCTTATTACCGGTACAATTGATCACGCTTGTTTATCCGTAAATTAAAAAAATATAAAATATTATAATGAAGGAAGTTAGTTTTATGAAAAAAAAATATAAAGAATATTTAGACAACATTATGGATTATGACAGAATAACATTACTTGGAATATTTGCTTTAGTAATAGTTATATCTGGTTGTTTTGGTTGGCTTTATGAATTCATTTTTTATTTTTTCAATGGAGGAATGAAAACTTTTTATTGGAGAGGTGGTAATTTTTTACCTTGGATAAATATTTATGCGACGGGTGCTATTATGGTATTTATTTTAACTTATAAGTTAAGAAATAAACCTTTTTATGTTTTTTTAGTTAGTGCAATTTCTTGTGGCATTTTAGAATATTTTTCAGGACTTGGAATGTACATTATCGGTCATGGAATGAGATGTTGGAACTATAATGCTGAAATACTTAATTTTGGTAATATTGATGGTTTTGTTTGCTTAAGAAGTGTAACTTTTTTTGGACTTTCTAGCTTGTTTTTGATTTATGTTGTTATGCCATTTTGTTTTTATTTAGCTAATCATATGAATAAAAAAGTATTTTTATCTATTAGTTTTATCTTATGCTTTATTATTTTATTTGATGAGTTTTATAATTTAATATTTGCTAGAGTATTTCATCTTCCACGTGCCACAAGTGTTTATAAAAAATTAGGCATGAAATTTGTGAAATTTAAATAGACTTATAGAATTTTATCTATAAGTCCATATTTTAGTGCTTCAGATGCACATAAAAAATAATCTCTTTCAGTATCACTCTGAATTTTTTTTATATCTTGTCCAGTATTTTTACTTAAAATATTATTTAATTTTTCTTTTAATTTTAATATTCTTTCAGCTGCAATTTTAATTTCTGTAGCTTGTCCTTTCACACCTCCTAAGGGCTGATGAATCATAACTTCACTGTTAGGTAATATATATCTCATACCTTTTTCACCAGAAGAAAGTAAAAATGCTCCCATACTTGCTGCCATACCAATACAAATAGTTGAAACCTTACTTTCAATGTACTTCATTGTATCATAAATGGCAAATCCTGCAGTAATAGAACCACCAGGAGAATTAATATATAAATTAATAGTATCATTATTAACAGAATCTAAATAAAGCATTTGAGCAACTATACTATTAGCTAAATTATCATCAATTTCACCAGATAAAATAATAATTCTGTCTTTTAATAATCTTGAATAAATATCATAAACTCTTTCACCATCACTACTTTTTTCAACAACACTTGGAATTAAACTCATATCATCACCTATTAATATAATAGGTGTAAAGAGAAAATATTATTCAATAAAAAACATGACAAATTTAGATAAATGTGCTAAGCTAAAATATGAAAGTAAGGGTGAGTTAAATGAATAGTATAAACTTAAAATATAAAGATAAAAACATTGAAATAAAAGGAAAAAAAACACTTTATGAAATAGCTAAACAAGTAAAAAATGATTTTAAGTATCCAATAGTCGGAGCTAAATTAAATCAATTTTTAGTTGATTTGAATAAAGAAGTAATATCTGATGGAAATATAGAATTTTATGACATTTCATCAAATATAGGTAATAGAATTTATTCGAGAAGTTTAGAATTTTTAGTAACTGTTGCTACAAATAAAATACTAGGACAAAATGCTGATATATTAATAAACTATTCATTAGAAAATGGAATATATTGTGAAATAACAGGTGAAGATATTAATAAACAAATACTTGCTTTGATTGAAAATAAAATGCATGAAATGGTAAATAAAAAAATACCATACATTGAAATTAACGTAAACCGTTTTTCCGCAATAAATTATTTTAAAACGCATAATCAATTAGATAAAGTAGATAGCTTAAAATATATGACAAATAAAACAATAACATTATATTCTTTAGATGGAGTATATGATTATTTTTATGGACCATTAGTTTATGATACATCAATACTTGAACATTTTGGAATAATATATTTAAAAGAAAATAGTTTTATACTAACATATCCTTCAGTAAAAAATCCAAATAAAGTAGATGAATACATACATCATAAACTAACATTTGAAACATATAAAAATTTTCAAAAATGGGGGAGAATTATTAATATAAGTACTGTTTCGCAATTAAATGAAATATGTACAAAAGGAAAACATCCAGATGTAGTAAGACTATTTGAAACACACTATGAAGATCAATTATCACAAATAGCTGAAGATATTTTTCAAAACAAGGATAAAATAAAATTAATTTTACTCGCAGGTCCTTCTTCAAGTGGTAAAACAACAACCGCAAAAAAATTAGGACTATATCTACGTGTAAAAGGTATAAAATCGCATAAAATATCTTTGGATAATTATTTTGTTGATCGTGATAAAGCAAAAAGAGATGAAAACGGTAACTTAGATTTTTCTAGTATGGACTCAATCGACACAAAATTATTTGAAGAAAATTTGAAAGATCTTTTGGATAGTAAAAAAACCGAACTACCATATTATGATTTTGTATCAGGTAAAAAAATATTTAAAGGTGATTTTTTAAAGTTAGAAAAAGGAGAAGTTTTAATTATTGAAGGAATTCATACATTAAATGAAGCGTTAACACAAATAATACCAAGAGAAAATAAATTTAAAATATTTATGAGTCCTTTAATACATTTAAAATTAGATAACCACAATAGAGTTCATACAACCGATGTTAGAAAATTAAGAAGAATTGTAAGAGATAATTTATTTAGAGGAACAAATGCTGAAGCGACATTAGCAATGTGGCCAAACGTTGATAAAGAAGCCAGTTTAAATATTTATCCATATCAAGATGATGCTGATGCTATGATAAACTCATCATTAGGTTATGAATTAAGTGTTCTTAGAATATATGCTGAACCATTACTTTATGGAATAATTAGTAGTAGTGATCAGTATCCTGAAGCAGTTAGATTAATAAATTTATTAAGAAACTTTTTACCAATAACAAGTGAAGTTGTACCTAAAGATTCTATATTAAGAGAATTTATTGGTGGAAGTGTTTTTGAGGAGGAATAAAATGATAAAAGTAGCAATAAACGGATTTGGACGTATAGGAAGATTAGTATTTAGAATAATGGAAGAAGATGAGAATATTGAAATAGTTGCCATAAATGATCTAACAGATCCTAAACAACTAGCGTATTTACTTAAATATGATACATCACATAGAAAATATTTACCAAATGAAATTTCTTATGATGAAGATAGTGTTATTGTAAAAGGAAGAAAGATAAAAATATATTCTGAAATAGACCCTAATAACTTACCATGGAAACAGTTAGATATAGATGCAGTATTTGAATGTACTGGTAAATTTACTGATAAAGAAAAAGCAATATCTCATATAAACGCTGGTGCTAAAAAAGTAATTATTTCAGCTCCTGCCAAGGGTGATTTAAAAACAATAGTGTATGGAGTTAATGAAAATATTTTAGATGGAACTGAACAAATAATTAGTGCCGCATCTTGTACAACTAATTGTTTAGCTCCTGTTTTAAATGTTTTAAACAATGACTTTGGAATAAAAAATGGTTACATGACAACAGTGCACGCTTATACAAATGATCAGACAGTATTAGATGTTGCCCACAAAAAAGGTATTCAAGCAAGAAGAGGAAGAGCAGCGGCTGCTAATATAATACCGACATCAACCGGTGCAGCAAGTGCCATTGGTAAAGTAATTCCATCTTTAAATGGTAAATTAGATGGAAACGCTATAAGAGTTCCAGTAACGACAGGTTCTGTTATAGATTTAACACTACAGCTAAATAGTAAAGTTACTAAAGATCAAATCAATGATGCATTTAAACAAAATTCAAATGAAACCTTAGGTTACACAGAAGATCCAATTGTATCAAGCGATATTATTGGTGATACACATGGTGGTGTTGTTGATGGACTTCTTACAGATGTATTAGAAACTGAAAATGGTGATTTAGTAAAAGTTATTGCTTGGTATGATAATGAAATGAGTTACTCAATGCAGATGGTAAGAACAGCTAAATATTTATTTAAATCTAGTGTAAACTAGGTTTTTATTTTAAAAAAATGTATAATATATGTAGGTGATGAAAATGTACTGTCCAAAATGCAATAAAAAAAATGATGAAGATTCTTTCTTTTGTAAAAAATGTGGTTTTCCATTAGATGAAAAACCTGAAAACTTTGAAAAAATTAAGTATAAAAAAGGAAAAACTAAGGTGAAAACTAAGAAAAAAACTAAAGTAAAATATGTTGATAGAAATAAAGAAAAAGGTAAAATGAATTTATTCCAAAAATTTATGATGTTATTTTTAGTTTTATTAAGTTTATCGGCTTTAGGTCTTGCTGGATTTTTAGGTTATTATATTTATACAAATCAAAATATTATTGTTCCATCTGTTACTGGCTATAGTTATGAAAAGGCTTGTGGGATACTTAAAAATAAAAAATTACAATGTGCTAAGATTGAAAAAATAGTTACTGATCAGAGCAATGCTAAAATTGTAATTAATCAAAGTAAAAAAAGTGGTACAAAGGTAATGGAAAATACTACTATTAAATTAACTGTTGGTATTTTAGATTCAAGTATTTTAGTTCCTAATTTAATTAACCTTAATTTAAATGAAGCAATAAATATTTTAAATAAAAATAATATAAAATATAAAATAGTATACTCTTTATCTGACGAGGATAATGACACAGTAATAAATCAAAACGTAAAAAAAGGTAAAAAAATAAAATTAACAGATACATTAATAATAACTGTGTCAAAAAATAATGAAGAAGAAAGTAACAATGAAGAAAATAATAAAACAACCAAAGAAGATAAAATAAGTGAAGAAGATAAAATAAGTGAAGAAGATAAAATAGGTGATTCTACTTCAAATGACGTATCAAGCTGATACGTTTTTATCTGTAAACAACTTGTTATTATTATAAAAATGTTATAGAATGAATATAGGGTGATAATATGAATAAAGGTTTTACATTAGTTGAATTACTCGCAATTTTAACTATACTTGGAATTATAATCTTAGTATCTGTTCCATCAATTATAGATACAAATAAAAAATTTCAGGAAAATAATTATGCAGAATATAAACATACCATTGAAAAAGCGGCTGAAGTATATGTGGAAGTGCATTCAGATGAATATTATATTTTAAAAACAACAAATGGTTCAGAAGAAACAATACAATCGGAAGATTTAGTTGCTGCAGGTTATGTTCAAGGAACTTTACAAAACCCTAAAACAAAATCAAAAGTTATTGAAGAAGCTAGCTATGTAAAAGTAAAAAACAATAATGGTACATTAGAATATACATACGGAGGTTAGGCATATGAAAAAAACAATAAAAGATTATGACTTATTAGATAAAAAAGTTATAATTAGATGTGACTTCAATGTTCCAATAGAAAATGGAATTATAAAAGATGAAAAAAGATTAAAAGCTAGTTTAAAAACAATTAGATATGCAAGAAAAATGGGAGCTAAAGTAATTTTACTTTCACATTTAGGAAGAATTAAAACAGAAGATGATAAAGAAAAATATACCCTAAAACCAGTTTCAGAAAGACTTAGTAAACTATTAAGAAAAAAAGTTACATTTATAGATATCACTCGTGGAGAACAAATAGAAAAAGCTATAAATAAAATGAAAAATAAAGATGTCATTTTAATAGAAAACACAAGGTTTGAAGATTTACCTAATAAAAAAGAAAGTAATTGTGATGAAAAATTAAGTAAATATTGGGCAAGTTTAGGTGATATATTTATAAATGATGCTTTCGGAACTATTCATAGAACTCATGCATCAAACTATGGAATTTCAAAGAATATTCCTAGTGGAATTGGCTTTTTAGTTGAAAATGAAATAAAAAAATTAAGTAAACTAATAGATAAACCTAAAAAACCATATATAATTATTTTAGGCGGTTCTAAAGTAAGTGATAAAATTGGAGTTATTAGTAATCTAATAAATAAAGCCGATTATATTTTAATTGCTGGTGGAATGTCTTTTACATTTTTAAAAGCTGCAGGGTTTAATATTGGACAATCTCTTTTAGAAAAAGATAAAATATCATATTGTAAAGATTTACTTGATAAATATGAAGATAAAATTATTTTACCAATTGATATCATAACAGCTAATGAAATATCTGATAAAGCAAATACTAATGAAAGATTTATAAATGAAATAAAAGAAGATGAAATTGGATTAGACATTGGTCCAAAAACAGTAGAAGTTTTTAAACAGTATATAGACGATTCAAAAACAATATTTTTAAACGGTCCATTAGGATATTTTGAATTAAAACCTTTTGAAAACGGTACTAAAAAAATATTACAAATCATATCAGAAACTAAAGCTTACACTGTAGTAGGTGGTGGAGATTCAGTAAGAAGTGTTAATAAATTTAACTTAGAAGATAAAATAAGTCATATTTCAACTGGAGGGGGAGCTAGTTTAGAATATTTAGAAGGGAAAGCTTTAAAAGCTTTGGATATAATTGATGAAAAATAATAAAAGAAATTTTATAATAATATTAGTTCTTACCGTATTGGTACTTTATTTAGCTTTAAAAGATAATTTTCAAGAAAAGGTTAAATATTTATTTTCATTTGATATTAAATGGTTATTAATAGCTTTTTCTTTAATTTTATTATATTGGTTTTTTAAAGGATTAGTTTTATATTACTGCACAAAAAAAGTATATGATAAATATACAATTAAGCAAGGTATTTTACTTATGGTAACTACACAATTTTTTCATGCAATAACTCCATTTTCATCTGGTGGTCAGCCATGGCAGATATATAAATTAAAAAAAGATGGTCTATCTTTAGGTCAGGCTAGTAATGTTATAATTCAAGATTTTATAGCATATCAAATTGCTCTTGTTTTACTTGGATTAATTGCTATTATTACAAATTATCAGCTCCGTTTATTTCCAGCTAGTGCACTTTTAAAAAAATTAGTAGTATTAGGTTTTACAATAAATACATTAGTAGTTATTTTTCTATTTTTAGTCGCATTTAGTCGAAAATGGAATAAAAAATTAATTGATGGTTCCATTAATATTTTATATAAATTGAAAATAATTAAAAATAAAGAAGAAAAATTAAAAAGTTCAGAAGAATTTATTAGTAATTTTCATGAAAGTGCGATAGTACTTTTTAAAGATAAAGTAAATGTATTTAAAATAATTTTATTAAACTTTATAGCTTTAATAGGTCAATATTTAATTCCATTCGCATTATTAATGGGTCTTGGAATATATTTAAATCCAATAAAAGTAGTAATTACATCCGCATATGTTATGCTGATAGGTTCAATGACACCAATTCCTGGAGGTACTGGTGGATTAGAATATAGTTTTCTTTCATTTTTTAAAAACTTTATAACCGAACCAGTTTTATCAAGTGTTATGATTGCTTGGAGAATAGTAACGTACTACTTTGGAATATTAATAGGTGGTTTAACACTTTCCTTTAATAAGGAGGCAAAATAATGAGAATTGGAATTTTTACTGAAACATATACACCATATATTAGTGGTCTTGTAACAAGTGAACTTATGTTAAAACAGGCCTTAGAAAAAAAAGGACATGAAGTTTATGTTGTAACTGCTAATTTAGAAAATTTTCATTATGAATATGATGAAAAAGAAAAAGTTTTAAAAATCCCAGGAATACCAACGGGTATATATGATTCAAGATTAACTAGTATTTATCCAATTAAAGCAATAAATAAAATAAGAAGTTGGAATTTAGATGTTATACATTCTCAAACAGAATTCGCTATTGGTACATTTGCTAGATTATTCGCAAAGCAATATAATATACCAATAGTTCATACATATCATACAATGTATGAAGATTATGTATATTATATAACTAAAGGTCATTTTGATAGATCAAGTAAAAAACTACTTGAATATTTAACCAAATTCTATTGTGATAGAACTATAACAGAACTTATTGTTCCAACTAAAAAAGCTTATGATTTGTTTAAGAAAAAATATAATGTTTCAAGAAATATTCATATAATTCCAACTGGAATAGAATTGGAACGTTTTTATGAAGAAAATGTTGATATAAAAAAAACAAACATATTACAAAAAAAATACAATATAAAAAATAAAGATTTTGTAGCCATATTTGTAGGTAGAATAGCTGAAGAAAAAAATATTCCATTTTTAATAAATATAACTGAAAAAATTATAAAACAAAAACCAAACTTTAAATTATTAATTGTTGGAGATGGTCCTGATAAAGAAAGATATGAAAAATTATCTAGTAAATGTATGAACAATATTATTTTTACAGGGAAAGTTCCTTGGGATGATGTACCTTCATATTATAATCTAGCTGATATATTTATATCCGCCTCTCAAAGTGAAACACAAGGTTTAACAATAATTGAAGCTATGGCATCATCACTTCCTTCATTATGTATAAATGATGAAAGCTTCGCAGGTACTGTAATTGATGATTTAAATGGTTATTTATTTGAAAATGAAGAAGATAGCATTAATAAAATAATAAAAATTATGAATGATAAAAAATTATTTTTATCTTTAAAAAAAGGGGCTAGAAATAGTGCTGAGATGCATTCTGCAAAATACTTCGCAGAAAGAGTATTAGATGTTTACAATTTAGCTTTAAAAAATAGAAAATTAAGTTATAAAGAAAAAATAGAAAATTTTTTCAAAAAGGTGATTAAATGGAAAAAATGATATTTGTTAATTTAAAGATGTATTTGAACAAAAAAGAAGATATTCAAAATTATATAAAAGCATTAAAAGAAAAAAATATAATTTTTTTCCCTTCATCTATTCATATTGGGACATTTATAGAAAATGGTTTTACCTGTGGTATTCAAAATATCTCTTCACATTCATCAGGGGCATACACTGGAGAAATATCCGCACTTTCCGCACAAGAAATGGGATGTCATTATGCTTTAATCGGTCATAGTGAAGTTAGAAAAAATATAAGTGATGAAATAGAAGAAAAAATAAAAATAGCTTTAGAAAATAATTTGATTCCCGTATTGTGCGTTGGTGAAGAAAAAAATGAAAATATAAAAAACCATTTAGATAAACAATTAAATGTTTTAAAAAATATAAAAGGAAATGTAATAATTGCTTATGAACCCGTGTGGGCTATTGGAACAGGCATAACTCCTACTGCTGAAGAAATAGAAAAAATAATAGATTATATAAAAAATAAATATCCAAATTTTAAAATTTTATATGGTGGTAGCATAGATGAAAGTAATATAGAAAAATTAAATGAAATAAAGAATATTTCTGGTTTTTTATTAGGAATTTCTGGTGTTAAAATTAGTAGTTTATTAAAAATTGAGGAAGTTGTTCAAAAATAACTCCTTTTTTTATTCGACAAAACTAGATATTTTTAACCCTAGAATAAAAATAAAAACTTTTGTATAATTTTAGTGTAGTAAGCTTATAAATAAATTTTTAAATAAAAAGGGGAGATAACATATGAAAAAAATAAATATTTTAATGATAGACGATAATTTAAATTTAATAGAAATGGTAAAAGAATATTTTAAAGAAAATGAAAATATAAATATAGCTTATCAAGCAAATGATGGGGAAGATGGAGTAAAGCAAATAGAAAAATATCAAAATAAAATAGACTTAATAATATTAGATTTAATTATGCCAAACAAAGATGGAATTTATGTTTTAAATGAAATGAAAAAAAGAAATTTAAAAAATAAAGTTATAGTAGCTACAAGTTATAATGCAGCTGAAGTAATTCGTGAAGTATCAGAATTTGGAGTAAGTTATTATATTTTAAAACCATTTGATTTATCTATTTTGGAAAAAAGAATATATGATATTATGGAAAAAGAAAATAGTGATCAAAACATTGATTTTTATACAAGTAATCTACAAATTTCTATTACTAAAATGCTACATGAATTAGGAATACCTTCACATATAAAAGGATATCAATATATAAGGGAAGCTGTAAATGTTATTTTTGAAAATCCAGGTATAATAGGAGGAATTACTAAAGAATTATATCCATTATTAGCTGATAAATTTGATACAACAGTATCAAGAGTCGAAAGAGCAATAAGACATGCAATAGAAGTAAGCTGGAATAGAGGAAATTTAGATTTTATGGAAGAAATATTTGGATATAGTGTAGATATTGATAAAGCAAAACCTACTAATTCAGAATTTATGGTAACTATTGCTGATAAATTAAGATTAGATTTTCATCAAGTAAATTGACATCTTAAAACATAAATGCTATAATTATCACAGTAGGTGTTTATATGAAAAATAAAGGATTTACTTTAATTGAACTATTAGGAACGATTGTTATACTTGCTATTATAGCTTTATTAGCATTTCCTGCTGTATTAAGCATGCTTAATAATTCGCAAAATGAAACAGATGAAGCATCAAAACAATTAATGATATCAGCTGCTAGAAATTATGTAAATAATCATGTTGATGAATTTCCTAAAGCATTAAAATCAGATACTGTTATAAAAGAATATGGTAGTAGTGGTGAGATAACAGGACAAGTTTTAGTTGATAATGGTTATATAAGTAGCAATACAATAAATAGCAAAAAAAATTGTGAAATGTTAAAGGATGTTGTTAAGGTAACAAGCAATTATAAAAAATATTTTTATGAATACATTAATAAAAATAATAAGGAAAAATGTGCTTAATGAAAAAAGGTTTTACATTAGTTGAATTATTAGCTGTCATTATAATCATTGGAATAATAGCAACCATAACAACACCAATTGTTCTTAATGTTATTAGTACTGCTAAAACAAAGAGTTTTGAAGATAGCACAACATTATTATTAAAAGCTTCTCAAAACTATTATAGTTCTCAATCACTAGAAGAAACAGTAAAATTACCATTACAAATTACATTTAAAAATCAAAATCAAACAAATACATATACAAACGCCCAAACAAAAAAGGAAGAAACTTCTACTGAAAGTTTACTTAAATATTCTGGAACAAATCCAGATAGTGGAACAATAAAAATTGATAAAGATGGTAAAATTTCAATGGCTGTTTATAATAAATCAGTTGGAATATGTGCCATAAAAAAAGATACTGATAAAACTTTAACTTTTACTAAGGTATCTGAAGCTGAATGTGGTATTTTTACTGAAACATCTGATTTGATTAAGGGTGTAGTAACATCGGGAGATGGGTTATATGTTGATAGTACCGAATCAAATAGATATGTGTATAAAGGAGTAACTCCAGGTAATTATATTAAATTAGGTTCTGATATGTATAGAATAATATCTATAGAATCAGATGGAACACTTAAAGTAATTAAAAATGATAACATTGGAAGTATGCCATTTGACCCAGGATATTCAACAAGTATATCAGGAGTAACGGATGCAAATTCTGTTACTGGAACAAGATATACAAGTTCATTTACGGATTATTGTTATTATGGTTCGAATGGGAATCCTTCTTCTCCTTCAGTAGAAGCTCAATATTCAGGCTGTAATGTATGGGGAAGTAGGACAACAATGTTAGATTCATCAGGAAATAATGTAACGTCTATGCCAAGGACTGTAGGAGGAAATTTGTATAATCTTCCGGAAAAAGAAGCATATATAAATACATATTTAAATAAAACATGGTTAAATACATTACCCACAAATATACAAAGCAAAATAGTAACGCATTTGTTTAATGTAGGTATTACAAGTGCAATGAGTTATGCAGATACTAGTTTATCTGATACATTGAGTCAAGAAAGCACTTATCAGTGGAAGGGCAAAATAGGATTAATAAATGCAAGCGATTATGTAAAGGCTAATAGTAATACAGAATTATGTGGTACTTTACGTAAAAGTTCTGTTTATGAGGAAGGTTATGAATGTATGGCTACAAACTGGTTAGCATATTTATCTAGTTATACAATTACACCAACTTATACTGATTATGCAGGCCATTTGTATTCTATTAGTTGGTCAACAGGTTGGAGTTTACCTTCTAGTGTAAGTTCTATATCTCCAGTCTTCTTCTTATCATCTGATATTACTTTATCAGGTGAAGGAACTATTTCTAATCCATATGTAGTAAATAATTAAAGGCTAGTCTTTATTCTAGTCTTTTTTAATATGTTTAAAAATTTAAATATTTTACCTTTTTATATTTTTTTCATATTCTTAATTTTTTTTTATCGTTCTTGCAGGAAATAAGACAAAAAAATCGTATGTTATTAAATGAAAGATAAATTTAGAAAGGAACAAATATGGATATATTAAACATTAAAGATTTAAATAAAAAATATAAAAATGGAAATAATGAATTTTACGCATTAAAAAACATCAACATTAATATAAAAAAAGGACAATTTGTATCAATTATAGGAAAAAGTGGTTCTGGAAAAAGTACGCTTATTCATTTAATTGGTGGCCTTGATAAACCTGATAGTGGTACAATACTAATAAATAATACAGACATTAACAAAATGAAAGATAACGATTTAACAATTTTTAGAAGAAAAAATATTGGAATTATTTATCAATTTTACAACTTAATACCAGTATTAAATGTTAAAGAAAATATTTTACTACCAGCATTATTTGATAATCGTAAAATTAGTGAAAAAAAACTAAATGAATTAATTAAAACATTAGATCTATCAACAAAGGAAAACATATTACCAAACGACCTATCAGGTGGTCAGCAGCAACGTGTAAGTATTGGTAGAGCGTTAATAAATCGTCCTAAATTATTATTAGCAGATGAACCGACAGGAAACCTAGATAGTAAAAATACAAAAAAAATAATGAGATTATTAAAATATTACAATAAAAAATATAAACAAACAATTATTATGGTAACCCACGACATTTCACTCGCACAAAATACTAATAGAATAATTACAATGTCAGATGGAAAAATTATAAAGGATATAGTTAATGATAAGTTTTAAATATCTAAAACATAATAAAAAACAAACAATTGCTATGCTTGTTGGAACCATATTAGCTAGTATTTTACTATTTAGCATCAGTATATTATTTTCATCATTTAGAAATTTTATGATTGAAGATGTAAAGAAAAATATTGGTACCTATCATGTTAAAATAGTAGGAAACATAACCAAAAATAAAACAATCCTAAATATAAAAAAAGAAAATGAATATTATATCCAATTTAAAGATATAAAAAAAGTATATGAAAATACAGAAAATATATGTAAAAAAAACAAATGTGAGAAAATAACCTATAATAGTAAATTACTTTCCCTATATGGAGTAAACAATGATGAAAACCTTCTTAATACATTAAAAAAAATAATAATTACATTAGTATTAATATTATCAATATCAGTTTTTTTTATCATATATAACTCCTTCAACATATCAATTTTAAAACAACAAAAAGATATATTTCTACTTAAAATAAGTGGTGCGAGTAATATAGATTTATATAAAATATATTTTCTACAAGGAATTATAGTTGGACTAGCAGGAATAATTATAGGATTTTTAATGTGTATAATTTTAAATTGTATATTAATAAAAGTAATTAACGTACTATTATGTGAATTTTTTAAAGAAAAATTAAAATTTTCAATATATATTAGTTTTATTATAATCCCGACATTTTTTATGTTTTTAATTATAATCATATCCTCAATAATGCCACTTAAAAATATAAAAAAAACCATAATTTATCATACAAATGAAAATATAGAAGGTTATAATTTAAAAAAAAACTACATCTTAAGTTATTCTTTAATTAATTATAAACGAGAAAGAAAAAAGTATAAAAGTTTAATTATATGTATTTTTGTTTTATTTTTTCTTTTTAATACAACCATTTCATTTGCAAAATATACAATAAAAATAATTGATGATTATATAATGATTCCTCAGTATGATTTAGCACTAATTTCAGAAGAAGAAAAACAAATAAAAAATATTAGCAAAAAATTTAATCCAAAAAAAATTATAATATATTCTTCATGTGCTGCTACAATAAAAATAAACAAGCAAAATTATAATAAAAACTATCAAAATGCAACAATTACAAACTTGGGTAATAATGAAATTGTAAATAAGGTATCACAAGTAATAACAGAAAATGAAATAATGAAAAAAGAAGATTATATTCCTTTTAAAAACCTAAAGCAAATTACAATAAATGAAAAAACTCTAAACATAAAACTAACAAATAAAATACCATATGGTTTTAAAACTAACTTAAAAAGTGATAACGTAATATTAAATTTAGATGAAGAAAACTTTCTCACATTTTGTCCAAATCATATCACCACCGCATTTCTTGAAACGAATAAACAAAAACTAGACAATATTATAAATGAATATGCAAAAAAGCATGATATTTCATTAAGTTATAGCAATGTGAAAAAAAGCAAACAATTTATCAAAAACTTTATTTTATTAATTAAAATATTTGTATTTTTAATCATAATGATTATAATATTTATCTGTATAACAACGATATTAAATATTGTATCTGCAAGCATTAAATTTAGGAAAAAAGAACTTGCCTCCTTAAAAAGCTTTGGACTTGCAAATAAAAAAATAAGTGAAATCTTGTGCCTAGAGAGTTTAATAATAACGATAAAATCATTTATATATGCCTTACCATTTATTTTACTTGTTTTCAAATTTTTATATGAAAATCTTGGAAAAATATTTAATGTAAAAATGCCAATTTTTGATTATAAAATTTTATTAATAAGTTTATTAATTTGTTTTATCATCGTAACTTTATGCATGATTTTAAGCCATCATTCTTTAAAAAAAGAAAGTTTAATTGTTAATATAAAAAGTGATATTTTTTAAATACGTATTTATTTACTTGCGATTAAATATAATTATGATATATAATAATTACAAGGATGTGATGAGATGAGAGTAGTAATAAGTGCTGGTGGAACAGGTGGACACATATATCCTGCATTAGCAATAATTGAAAAAATAAAACAAAAAGAACCCAATAGTGAATTTTTATACATAGGCACACATAATCGTATGGAAAAAGATATCGTACCAGCAAAAAAAATTCCATTTAAAACAGTTGAAATATACGGTTTTAGTAAAAAACCACTTAAAAACATAAAAACTTTTAAATGCTTAATTAAAGCATATAAAGATTGTAAAAAAATGATTAAAGAATTTAACCCTGATATTGTTATAGGAGTAGGTGGTTACGTAACAGTACCAGTAATCATTAGTGCAAAAAAATTAGGTTATAAAACATTTTTACATGAACAAAATTCGCTTCCAGGAAAATCAAACAAATTTTTAAGTAAATATTGTGATATGATAGGCGTATCATTTGCTTCCTCACAAAAAAAACTACCACAAAATAAAACTATAGTTACAGGAAATCCTTGCAGTGAACTCGCACAAACAGTTAAAGAAGTAGACAAAAGGAAATTAAATTTAAATCCAAACAAAAAATTAGTTTTAATTGTAATGGGTTCACTTGGAGCTTCAAGAGTTAGTAAATACCTAGAAAATGAGCTTAAAAACTTTGAAGGAAAAAATTATGAAGTATTATTTATCACAGGAAAAAGTTCATACGATGAAGTAAATAAAAATAAATATCCATCAAATGTTAAAATATTACCATTTTATGAAGGACTTACTAGTATTATGAAAAAAACCGATGTAATGGTTTCAAGAGCAGGAGCCTCTACCTTAAGCGAAATAATTTCCCTTAAAGTTCCATCAATACTAATTCCATCACCTTTTGTGGCTAATAACCATCAATATTTAAATGCCATAGATTTAATAAATAATGATGCCGCATTAATGATTGAAGAAAAAGATTTAAAAGAAAACAAACTAGTAAATACCATAGATGAACTAATAAATAATCAAGATAAATGTATAAAAATTAAAAAAAACCTAGACAAAATGTTAATAAAAGATAGTGCTGAAATTATATATAATGCAATAAAAAAAATAATAGAATAAAAAGGTGGTTTTGTGGCAAAAAAATCAAAGAAAAAAAGAAAACTAAAAATAAAAAATATACTAATTGTTTTTTTAATAACATCATTAGCACTACTTATGTTTGCTTTTTTAACTGATGTAAAAATTAACAATATAGTTGTAAAAAATAATGTTTTATATACTGACTGGGAAATAATTAAAAAATCTGGACTTTCAGATTATCCAAGCTGTATAAAAACTTTATCCATAAATGTAGAAAAAGCCTTAGAAAAAGATATATATATAAAAACTGCTAAAGTAAAAAAAAGAAACTTTAACAACATAGTCATTGAAGTTGAAGAAAACTTGCCTTTATTTTATTACTTGCCAAAACAAAAAACAATATTGAAAGATAAAACAGAAACCGATGATAACTTTTCAGTACCAACCGTTATAAACTATATACCTGATAAAACGTATACAAAATTTTTAAAAGCAATTTCAAAAATTGATTATCCAATCGTAAAAAGAATTTCAGAAATAAAATATGACCCTAATGAAGTTGACAGTGGAAGATTTTTTCTTACCATGAACGATGGTAATCAGGTTTACTTAACACTAAATAAATTTTCAAGTCTTGATAATTATTTGACAATAATTAAAGAATTTAACAATAAAAAAGGAATTTTATATTTAGACTCAGGTGAATATTTTGAAGTAAAAGAATAAAAAATAAGTTTAAAGAGCAATTTTAATTTACATTTTCTTTGCAATAAGGTAAAATTATAGTATAATTAATGATAGACCGTAGGAGGATGATGTTATGGAACAGGTTTACGCAAGTATGGAACTTGGTAGTGATTCAATTAAACTTGTAGTTTGTGAACTTTATCAAAATCATTTAAACTTACTTGCAGCATCTACTATACCTTCACGGGGAATAAAAAAGGGTTTAATTGTTGAACCTGATTTAACAAAAAAATCTATTATGCTTGCTTTAAAAGATGTTGAAGATATGCTTGGAGTAAAAATAAAAAAAATCATCGTTAGTATTCCTAATCATATGGCTGAATATAAAATTATCAAAGGTGAGTGCAAAGTAGTGGGCGACCTAATTACAGCTAGTGATATGATAAATTCCTATAAGGATGGAATAAAGAAAAATATATTACCAAACGAAGAATTCGTAACCGTTGTTCCAATTGACTTTAAAATAAATGGTAAAACAGTTATGAAAGATCCAAAAGGTTTCCCTGGAACCGTTTTAATGGGAAGAGCAATGATGGTAACAACACCAAAGAAAAATGTATATTCAGTAGCTAGTATCATAGAAAGTCTAGGTATAGAAATTGTTGATATTTCAGTGGGAAGCATTGGTGATATCAATTGTTTTAAAAATGAATTCTTAGATAATTCAATAAGTGCAATTATTAATATAGGTGCAGAAGTCACAACAGTATCTTTATATAATAAATCAATTCCTGTAAGCACAAAAATAATTGGTACAGGTGGAAAAGATATTGAACGTGATCTAGCATACATGTATAAAATTGACATTAATGAAGCAAAAAAAATAAAAGAAAAATTTGCCTTAGCTCATAAAAAAAATGCCAATAATAATGAAGTATATGAAACGTTAAATATTGATAATGTAAAAATAAAAATTAACCAATCAGCCGCTTCAGAAGTTGTTATGAGTAGGATTGAAGAGACATTAACTTTAGCAAAAAATACGTTAAATGACTTAACAAATAAGCCAATTCAGTATATAATAGTAACTGGTGGTGTCAGTAATATGTTGGATTTTGAAAGCTGTTTAAACGATGTTTTGCCAGTAGCTAATAAAGGGACTGTTAAATTAATCGGTGTAAGGGATAATAAATATAGTACCGTAATTGGAAATATAATTTATTTTCTAAATACATTAAAATTAAAAGGAATGAACTATTCCATGTTTAGTGAAAATGATATGGATGAAATTTCATCGCCTAAACAAAATATTTCAGATAACACAATGCTTGGAAAAGTATTTGGATACTTTTTTGGCGAATAGGAGGAATTATAATGATGGGAATTGAAATGGATCAATTAGCAAAAATAAAAGTAATTGGTGTCGGTGGCGGAGGATGTAATGCCGTCAATAGAATGATAGAATCAGTAGAAGGCGTTGAATTTATAGTTGCAAATACAGACTCACAAGTGCTTAACAATTCAATGGCTGAAAATAAAATACAAATAGGAACTGAACTTACTCATGGCCTTGGTGCTGGAGCAAATCCACAAATTGGTAAAGAAGCAGCTTTAGAATCTAAAACAGAACTAGAAGAAGCATTAAAAGGAGCTGATATGGTATTTATCACTTGTGGTATGGGTGGTGGAACTGGAACCGGTGCTGCTCCTGTTATCGCAGATATTGCTCAAAATTCAGGTGCCTTAACAATTGGCATTGTTACAAAACCGTTTTCTTTCGAAGGTAAAAAGAGAATGACACAAGCCTTAGACGGTATTGAGGAATTAAAAAAACATGTAGATACATTAATTGTTGTTCCTAATGATAGATTAAGAGAAATTATTGATAAATCAACACCACTTCTTGATTCATTCAAAGAAGTTGATAATGTACTTCGCCGTGGTGTTCAATCTATTTCAGATTTAATTGCATGTCCTGGATTAATTAACTTGGATTTTGCTGATGTAAAAACAGTAATGGAAAAACGTGGAAATGCCCTAATTGGTATTGGTGCAGGTGTTGGCGAAGATAGAGCAGTAGAAGCTGCTAATCAAGCGGTTTTAAGTCCACTTTTAGAAACTAGTATTGATGGAGCAACTGATGCAATTATCAATGTTACAGGTGGTCCAAACTTAACTTTATTTGAAGTTGAAGAAGCAGTAGAAGCAGTAAGAAAATCAGCTAATACTGACATTAATACAATATTTGGTGCCGTTATTAATGAAAATTTTACAGATGAATTAATTGTAACAGTTATTGCAACTGGATTTGATCAAGCCAAAGAAAAAAAGGAAGAAGATATAACACCTATTTCTGGTTTAGATGATGAAGACACTGTTATACCAGCATTCCTTAGAAAAAGAAGTAATTTTTAAAAAGGAAGTCAATTGATTATAATACCTTTAAAGCTCACATTAAATAAAAAGAAACATGTAAATGTGTTAAAATATATTTAGAAAGAGTTTTGAAGGTGTTTTTTTCGTGGAAAAACATAAGAAATGGACTTTGAATGATAAAGTCAAAATAGTAAAAGAATTTAAATCAAGGGCGACTATATTTTATTTAAATAACAAATATGGAATATCTGGTTGTGGAACAGTAAGATTAAAATTTGCAATTCAAAAGAAACTTGGATATTTATCACTTGTTGAATACAGACTTAAATATTCACAATTAAATATTTTTATTTAGTGAGTAGTACTATCTTTGACTTTCTTTTTAATTTGTATGACAACTGCTAAAAAAATCATAATAAAGATATTATTTTTTAAGTGCTATGTCAGATTTGACTTTTTTCCTTGTAAATATTATTATATCTTTGAGGGATTATATTATGGAAAATTTTAAAATTAATATGGTAGGCGTAAAGGATGATAATGGTATTTATTATATAGATGATGTTAAAAAAGTTTACCATGAAAATAAAAAAAGAGTTCATTGTTATAAAATTTTGAAAGATTTAATAAAGGCTTATAATGAGAATGCGATTGATAGTTATATTTCTAAATGTAGCTATGATGAACTATGTGAAGTTTGGGATATTATGGCTTTTATGAAATATGATTATTATGAAGTTATTGGTAAAGTTGTTTCTAAGATTCATGAATATGAAGGTGATATATTTATTGATATGATTAAAAATATTGATGAAAATAATTTTATGAATTGGCTTGAGAGCTTAAGCATGCAGGAACTTAGGATGTTAAAAAAAGCATTATTTACATTTAATTTTGGAAATGATAATAAGGATGATAAATATATTTTGATGGAAGAAAAGATAAATATCTATTATGAAAAACTAAAGGGTGGTAGATAGAGTGTTTGATGATTTTATTTTAAAAGAATGTGATGATGAGGTATTTAAAAAAAGAAAAGGTTTATTAAATTCTAATAAAGTAATTTTAGATGAAATGAAGGAAGCTTTTAAGAATAATACTTTAGATAATTATATTAATGATTTGGAATATGAAAAAATTTATGAAATTTTAGAAATTTTAAGTTTTTTTGAAGATAATTTAATTATTCAAAGATTAACTTTAACTTTAACTACATATGTACATGAAAGTGAAGATGCTTCCTTTTTGAATATGTATTTAAATTATACAAAAGGTAAATTTGATGATTGGATTTCTTCTTGTAATAAATCTGATTTAATTAAGGCAAAAAGGGCTTTGTCAACATTTTATAAGGATGATGAAAATTTTTCGATTCTTTTTGAACAAATTGATAAAAAAATTAATAATATATAAATTTCACATATATATTATATGATGAATTAGGTGATATAATGAAAAAATGTGTTGTTATTTGTAATCCACATAGTGGTAAGAAAAAAAAAGATGTTTATATTTCAAAATTTAAAGAGATTTTAAATAAATATAGTTATGATGTTCAAGTTTTATTTACATCTTATCAAGGACATGCTAAAAAAATTATATTTGATCTTGATGATGATGTTGATTTAGTTATTTCTTTTGGTGGCGATGGTACATTTAATGAGGTTGTAAATGGTAATTTAAAAAGAAATAAAAAATTATTGCTTACACATATTCCATTTGGTACTACTAATGATTTAGGTGCGATGTTTGGTATGGTTAAAAATCCGGTTCAAAATTTAAAATTGGTTTTGGATGGTACCATTAAGGATATAGATATTTGTACGATTAATGATGTTCCATTTGTTTATGTTGCAGGACTTGGTAAGTTTACCAATGTTGCATATGATACTCCAAGAAGTTTAAAGAAAAATTTTGGTTATTTAGCTTATATGTTAAATGCGATTAAATCATTTAATAGAAAAACTTCTTTATTTGAAATGACTTTAACAGCCAATGGTGAAGAATATACAGGTCTTTATTCATTTATTTTAATTTGTAATGCTTCTAGGATGGGTGGTTTAGAAATTTTACAAGATGTTAAAATGAATGATGATAAGTTTGAGGTTTTGGTTTCTAATATTTCTTCTAAAAAAGATATTATTAAGAGTTTATATTATGTTAAAACTAGTGATATTACAAAGGTTCCTGGATTTTATTTTTTTAAAACTAATTATTTAAAAATCAAGCTAAAGGAAAGACCTAAAAAAAGATTTTGTATTGATGGTGAGGAGCTTAATGATAGATCGAAGGAATATGAGATAAAAATAGTTAAGGGAATAAAAATGTTACTTCCAAAAAGTGAAATTGATAAAATTTTTATATGATACTTTAGGTATCTTTTTTTTGATTTTTAATATGATAGATTGGATGGTGATTTTGTGTTTGATATTATTAAACTTCCATATGATTATGATGCTTTAGAACCATATATTGATTCTGAAACGGTTAATATTCATTATAATAAACATCATAAAAAATATTTGGATAATTTAAATAAATTGGTATTTAAAGATATTCTTTTAGAGGATATTCCTAAAAGAATTGATGAGTTTCCGTTGGAAAAAAGAGGGACAATTTTATATAATGTGGGCGGCGTTTTAAATCACAATTTATATTTTCAAGGGCTTTTTGATGTTAAGTCTTATCCATGTGGTAAGCTTGCTGATAAGATTAGCGAAGTGTTTGGCAGTTTTGACAGTTTTAAAGATATTTTTATTTCGAAGGCTAGGTTGTTAGTTGGTAGTGGGTATACTTTTTTAGTTATGGATAAGGTTGGTAGTTTATCTATTATTAATCTTCCTAATCAAGAGACTCCTTTTTCTTATGATTTAATACCTCTTTTTACTGTTGATTTATGGGAACATGCATATTATTTGAAATATAAAAATGATAAGGATAGTTATCTTAAAAATATTTGGAATAAGGTTAATTTTGATTATGCAAGTAGTTTGTATGATAGTTTAGTATAATTTTTTATTAATGGCATATATTTTTTTAGGAGGGGTTGGTATGAAAAAAATAGTACCTTTTTCTAAAGATATTTTATTTGATTCTAATATTGCACAGGTAAATAGTATATCTTTAGATCATAGTTTAAAATTAAAAGAAAATAATTTGGTTTCTTTGGAATTTGTGGTGAGTGGTAGTTATAAGATGACATCTGCTAGTTTGACTGTTGATAATTTTGAATATAAGTTACCATTTGATATAAGTATTGATGGAAAGTATAATACTGATAATATTGTTATTGATATTAATGATTTTTATTATGAGGTTAAGGATGATAAAATTCTTTCTATTGATATTGAGGTCGCCATTGATGGACTTATTGAAAATGAAAGAAGTGAAGAGGTTAAAGAAGAAAATGAGGAAGTTATTTTAGAAGATAATTTATCAAAGTCTGTTTTTTCTAATCTTGATGATGGTGAAAGATATGTTACTTATAAGGTTCATGTTGTTTTAGAAAATGATACTGCCTTGTCGATTGCTGAGAGATATGGTGTAACTAGGGAAAAACTTGCGGAGTATAATGATCTTGATAATTTGACTGTTTTTGATAAAGTTATTATACCAGCACATGAAAGTTAATGAGGTATTAAAGAAATATAATTTAAAACCTAGCGGATATGAAAAAAAAGGTAGGAGTTTAATTGTAACTACCGATGATGGAAGATATGTTTATAAAGAAGGAAGATTAAATAAAGAGATATTTGATTATTTAAAATCACGTAATTTTGATTATATGCCTAAGTATTTAACTAATTTTAATGATGAATATCAATTGATGGAATATGTTGATGATTTTTCTATTCCAGATGAACAAAAGATTTTAGATTTAGTTCATGTAGTAGCTCTTCTTCATTCTAAAACGACTCATTATAAGGAAATTGATTTAGATTATTATGAACAAATATTTGATGATTTGAATAATAATTTAGATTATTTATATACATATTATACTGATATAATTACTCTTATTGAATCTAAGGTTTATATGAGTCCTTATCAGCAGTTATTTGCAAGGAATGTATCGGTTATTTATAAGGCAATTGATGATAATAAAAAAAGACTTTTAAAGTGGCATAAACATATAAAAGAAAAAAGAAAAGAACGTAGGGTTTTTATTCATAATAATTTAAATTTATCTCATTTTTTTGTTTCTGATAAACCTTATTTAATTAGTTGGGATAAGGCTAAAATAGCTTCGCCTGTTTTTGATCTTTATAAGTTATATATGAATCATGGATTAGATTTTGATTTTGATGTTTTACTTGAGAGATATGAAAAATATTATCCTTTGTTAAGTTCAGAAAAAGAGTTGTTTTTTATTTTAATAAGTCAGCCTTTATTAATTGATTTTAGGGATAGTGAATATAATAATTGTAAACATATCAATAATATGGTTAATATGATTTTAAAGACAGATAAGTTTATTTTACCAAAGGAGTCTAAAGATACAAATAAATAAAATTATTAGAAATATGAATATTAAAAATACATTAAATCTTGTTACAATAAATATTGTAATTAGTATTTGATAAAGTAGTATTATCATACATATTATGCATAGTAATGTCCATTTTCCTTTACCAAAGAAGATGTTTTTCATTTATATCACCTTTATTATTATATGATTTATTTTGCTGGTTGGTTAGTACTTGCCTTGGATAAATAAATGGGGTATAATTTTAGTAAAAGGTAAGGGGATTATATGAAAGAAAATGGTTTTGTAACTTCCGCATTACTTTATGGTATTTTATCACTTTTTTTAGTTTTGGTTATGGGAACTGTTTCTATTTTATCTAATCATAAGCTTAGTAATGATAAAATAAAGGAGGGTGCTTTGGATGATGTTCAAAAGTTGACTACGGAAGAATCTTGTTTTTATTATCAGAAAAATTCTAATGGAAATGCGACAATTACTGGATATAGTGGTGATTGTGATAAAACAGTATTTATTCCAGAAACTATTAATGGGTTAGTTGTTGATTCTATTGGATCTTCGGCTTTTAAAGATAAATCTTTAGTTAATATTACTATAAAGTCTAATATTTTGGAAATTTCATCTGATGCATTTGTTGGAAATAGTGGAATAATATTTTATGTTAAAACTATTGATACTGGGTCTTTGTCTGGCTTTCCATGGGGGGCTGAAGATGCAACTATACATTGGAGTTAAACACATCGTCGATGTGTTTTTCTTGTTATTATCTATGCTTTAATGTATAATGTATTTAGTAAGGAGCGATTGTTATGTTTATAGATGAAGCTTTAGTTGAATTGATTGCTGGCAGTGGTGGAGATGGCTGCTTAGCTTTTAGAAGAGAAAAATATGTTGCTATGGGAGGCCCTTTTGGTGGTAATGGAGGAAAAGGTTCTGATATTATTTTTAAGGTTGATTTGGGTCTTAATACTTTAGTTGATTTTAAGTATAAAAAAATTATTAAGGGTTATCATGGTGAAAATGGTTTAGGTAAGGGAATGCACGGTAAGAATGCGTCTAATATTGTAATTCCTGTTCCTCAAGGAACTGTTGTTACTGACTATGATACTAATTTGGTTATTGCTGATTTAACAAAACCAGGTGAAGAGTTTGTGATTGCTAAAGGTGGCCGTGGTGGTAGAGGAAATATGGCATTTGCTACTCAATCTAATCCTGCTCCACATTATGCTGAAAATGGTGAGCCTGGTGAAAGAATAAAGGTTAAGATTGAACTTAAATTGATGGCTGATGTTGGTTTGGTTGGTATGCCATCTGTTGGGAAGTCAACTTTTATTTCTAAAATATCTGCATCTCGACCTAAAATTGCTGACTATCCTTTTACTACTTTAAAACCTAATTTAGGAGTCGTTAAAACTATTGATAATCGTAGTTTTGTTGTTGCTGATTTACCAGGATTAATTGAAGGAGCTTCTTTAGGTCATGGGCTTGGTGATAGGTTTTTAAAACATATCGAAAGGACTAGGGTGATTGCTCATATAATTGATATGAGTGGTTATACTAATGATCCTTATATTGATTATATTACAATTAATAAGGAACTTGAAAACTTTGATAAGAAGTTATTAGAAAAACCACAAATAATTATTGCTAATAAAATGGATATGCCTGATTCTAAAAAAAATTTAGAACTATTTAAAGAAAAAGTTGATAAGGATATATATGAAATGTCAGCTATTAATGGTGATGGTATTTCTAAAATTTTATGTGTTATTGCTGATACCTTAGATAGTATTCCTAAGAAAGATTTATATAGCAGTGAAAAGTTTGAAAGTCATGTTGTTTATAAGTTTAAAGAAGAAAAACCTTATAAAATTGTTAAAGAAAATGATTATTGGGTTATTAGTGGTAAAGAGGTTGAAAAGTTATTAATAATGAGTAGGTTAGATACTGATGAGGCTATATTTAGATTTTCTAATAAGTTAAGGAAAATGGGGATTGATGATGAATTAAGAGCGTTAGGTGCTAAAGATGGTGATTTAATTAAAATGTTTAATTATGAGTTCGAATTTAAAGAGTAGAACTCTTTTTTCACATATTTTCACATATTTTTATCAAACTTTGTCCATAATGTTTTTGTATTATGGTTACAGAGCGAAGGAAAAGCTCTTGAAAGGAAGTGATAGATGAGAAAACAGTAAAATAGTGTTATACTATTAAATGAGGCGATAATTAATGTATAAAATTTGTTTAGTTGAAGATGAAAAAAATTTGAATGATCTTATAAAATCTTATCTTGAAAGGGAAGGATATGAAGTGGTTTCATATTATTCTGGAACTGATGCTTTAAATCACACAACTGATAAAGTTGATTTATGGATATTGGATATAATGTTAGGCGATGAAATAAGCGGTTATGACATTATAAAAAAATTAAGAGAAAGTAAAGATGTTCCTGTAATATTTACTTCTGCTAGAGATCAAGATTTGGATAAAATAATTGGTTTAGAATTAGGAAGTGATGATTATATTACTAAACCATATTCTCCCAAAGAATTGGTATTAAGAGTTAATAATATAATAAAAAGAACTTATACATCTCATGGAAAGATTGTTGAGTATGGCTGTTATGAAATTGATTTAGACAAGCGATTGGTTAAAAGTAAAACTAAAGAAATTTCTCTCACTACTTTAGAATTTAATTTATTAATAATGTTTATAAATAATAAAAATAAATCTTTTTCTAGGAGTCATATATTGAAAAATGTTTGGGGTGATGATTACTTTGGAAGTGATAGAGTGGTAGATGATTTAGTTAGAAGACTTAGAAAAAAAATGCCTGAGTTAAGATTAAATACAGTTTATGGATATGGATACCGCTTATCATGAAATTAAAACATAATTTATATAGGCAAATTTTAACTATTGTTTTAGTTATGTTTGCTTTGATTTATATAAGTTTTGCAATTGTTTTTCCTAGAGTTTTATTACCAATTTATGAGAAAAATATATATTTATATTTAAAAAATCCATTAGACGTTGTCCAGACTGATACTTTTTCGAAGGATATTGATAGTAAAATAGCGTATATTTATGTTGAAAATGATGTTATAACAGTGTCAAAAAATATGGATAAAGTTACTAATCTTCCAACTAATCAAATTATGAAAAACATAAAAGGGGAATATGGTAAATTTGTTTATAAAAATAAAACATATTACTATTATACAAAAAAAGACGAAGGTAGTTATCGTGTTGCTATAACTAGTGATGCTTATATTCGTCAAATGCGGACTGATATATTAGAGGCTTTATTCCCGGTCTTGTTTGTTACCTTGCTACTAATGATTGCTATAGTTGCATGGTGGAGTCAGCTGCTCGCCCAAAAAATTCATCATTTAAAGGAAAAGGTTGATAATTTAGATAATGAAAATTATGTAGATAAATATAGCTATAAAGTAGATGATGAATTAAAAGTCTTGTCAAATGCCATTGATGAAATGAAGCTTACTCTTTCTAAAGGAGAAGAGTATAAAAACAAAATGTATCAAAATATTTCTCATGATTTTAAGACACCTCTCACCGTTATAAAGTCATATATTGAAGCGATTGAAGATGGCATGCAGGATGAAAAACACGGATTGAAAATTATTAAACAAGAAATTAAAAAATTAGAAATTAAAGTACACTCCTTACTATATTTAAATAAATTAACGTATTTTAAAGATATGGATAATTATAAAAGTGATATTATAAATGTTACTGAAATATTAGAAGATTCTGTATCTAAGTTTAAAATAACAAGGCCAGATATTAAATGGCAAATCGATATTTTAGATAAAAGAACTGATTTTAAAGGTTCGACCGATATGTGGGAAGCGATTATTGATAATATCTTAAGTAATTTTATTCGTTATGCTGATAAAATAATAAAAATAACGGTTAAAAATCATCGCATTACATTTTATAATGACGGTCCTAATATTGATGAAAATATTTTAAACAACATGTTTACTCCTTATAAAAAAGGTATTAAAGGCCAGTTTGGTTTAGGTTTATCTATTGTTAAACAAACACTGTCTTTACTTGGTTATGAAGTAAGTGCAAAAAATGAACGAACTGGTATATCATTTACAATAAAATAAGAAAGCTTATCTCTCAGGGCTTTCTTTTTTGATAATAAAAAAAGTTCATAATGAACTTATGCAGATAATTTATTTTTAATTGTTTTTAATTCACGAGCAGTAATTCTGTATTTTTTACCATCAATTGTTACTGTTTGTAAATTTGGTTTAAATGCGTGTTTTGTTGCATTTAATGCATGTGAACGACGATTACCAAATAAAGGTTTTGCTTCAGTTATTTTTTTAGCCATAATATCCCTCCTTAAGTTTTTCTCACGGTTATAACTTTACCATATTATGTTAAATAAGTCAAATAATATTGGTATAAATTAATAATTTTGTGCGAAACCAATATAAGTTTTGCTGTTTCTTTTTTTATTTTTTAATATGTATGATTTATTTTTTTCTGGTTTTGTTAGATGAAGTTCTTTTTTTTCTTCAGCAAATATTTCATAAAGTTTATCATTAATGATATTGTCCAATACTGTTTTTAAGCTTCTCGCACCTAGATTTAAAGCTAGTGCTTCGTCTGTGATATAATCTATTAATTCTTCATCGTAGGTAAATGTTACCCCAATGCTTTCAAAGAATCTTTTATATGTATTTAATGGACTTAAGTTGGATTCTATTAGTATTTTTTTAAAATCTTTTTTGTTTAACGAATTCATTGCTACTAGTTTTGAAAATCTTCCAACTACTTCTCTCATTATTCCTCTTTCGGTAAAGTCTTTAATTGTTATATTTTCATATTCTTCATCTTTTGTAATGCCTTCGAATGCACCTAGGGCAACAACTGTTAATTTTGATGTGTCAAAGTTTATCGTATCTCCACCAAGGGTATCTTCTGCGAATGAAACTGTACCACCATCTAATATTTTTAATAGTGACCTTTGAACGCCTTGTCTAGATGGGCCATCTTCATTTCCATTTGAACTACTGCTTGCTAGTTTATCAAATTCATCTATAACTAATATTCCTTTTTGTGCTATATCTATGTCATCATTTGTTTGGTTATATAGATCATTCAGCATTTCTGGCACATTTCTTCCAACGTATCCTACTTCTGTAAACGAGGTTGCGTCTTCAATTACAATTGGGATGCCACACATTTTAGCTATTTGTTTTAATATTTCTGTCTTACCTGTACCGGTGGGACCATATACAATTATATTTTCTTTTAATTTAGCTATTGTGAAATCATCTAAATCAGAGTTAATAATTGCTTGGTTTTTGTAAATTGATGCTAATATTTGCATTATTTGTTTATCTTGGGAAATTATTGTTTGTTTTATTGAATTAAACATTTCTGAAATATTTAAATTTGAAAAATTTTCCTCTTCATCATTGTGTTTACATAGTTTTAGTATTTTTTCGTCATTAATTTCTTCAAAGTTATTTTCTTCCTCATTAAAAATATAAAAGTTTCCGTCTTCTTTAGAACGTTCTTTTATAATTTCTTCAACATTGTTTGAAAATAAATCTAATGATGTGCATGAAACAGCACAAATATCATCTGTTTTATCATTTATATTTAAAGCTTCTCCTGGAGCTTTTTTTAGTGAGATAAATAAATTGACATCTTTACAAACAAAGCCAAAATCTAGTCCTATATTTTCAAAATATACTATTAAATGTTCATTAATTATCTTTTCGTTTCTTTTAAATATATTACAGATGCATAAGTTTTCGAGAATGTCATCTAGTCCAAAGGCATCTAAAATATTATTGCTTTTCATATTAAACCAACTTTCATAATAATTTTAGTATTTATTATAGCAAATTCATATTTATGTTGTAAATAATATCTTTTATAAAAATTTAAATTATAGTAAAATGGAGTTAGGAGGTATGGTTATGAATGCACCAATTAATATAAAAACAGATAATTCTTTTTTAAAAAGTATGATTAAAATTGATGATTTAATAGATGTTGCTTTAAAAAATAATATCAAAGCTTTAACTATTACTGATTATAATATGTATGGTGCATTTGAATTTTATAATAAATGCATTTTAAATGGCATTAAGCCTATTGTTGGTTTAGAACTTTCTATTCCTTATAACGTGATATTTTATGCGATGAATTATGATGGATATAAAAATTTAATGAAACTTGTTACTATAAAAGATAGTATTAAAATTGATGATTTGAATTTATATTCATCTGGACTTGTGTGTTTAGTTCCATTTGAAAGCGGAAAAATTTATAGAGAACTTAAAAATATTTATGAGTATATTTTTATCGGTTATAAAAATGAAGAAGAAAGATTAAAAATTAAAAATAAAAATATTATTTATATGGGTGAGATTCTTTGTATAAATGAAGATGATATTAATAATTTAAAATACTTAAAGGCAATTTGTGATGGAATAAAGATTAATGAAATAGAGGATGATTTTAAAGGTAAAAGTTTGTTTCCTTTAAAAGGATTTGATAAAAATAATGAATATTTAGTTAGTATTTGTAATTTAAAAATTAAAAAGGAAGATGATTTACTTCCAGTATATGATTCTAATTTAGATGCTTATCAGGAGTTAAAAAGACAATGTATATTAGGTATGAAGAGAATTTTTGGTGATCAAGTTTCTAAAAGGTATGCGATTAGGTTAAAAAAAGAGTTAGATGTTATTAATAAGATGGGATTTTGTGATTATTTTTTAATTGTTGCGGATTATATTAAATATGCGAGAGAACATGATATATTGGTTGGTCCTGGTAGGGGTAGTGCGGCTGGCTGTTTAGTTGCTTATTGTTTAAATATTACTACTATTGATCCAATTAAATATAATTTACTTTTTGAAAGATTTTTAAATCCTGAACGTATTACTATGCCTGATATAGATGTTGATTTTGAGGACACAAAAAGGGAAGAGGTTATAAAATATTGTATTGAAAAGTATGGTCAAAAAAAAGTCGCTTTGATAGTTACTTTTAATACTTTAGCTTCTAAGCAAGCTGTAAGAGATGTAAGTAAGATAGTTGGCGTTGATGCAAAAAAGACTGATGAGTTAAGTAAACTTTTGGATTCTAGGTTAAGTTTAAAACAAAATTATCAAAACGTTAAGGTTAAAAATTTTTTGAAGGCTAATAAAGAGTTTCAAGGTTTATATAAAATTGCTTCTAAAATTGAAGGTTTAAAACGACATACTTCGCTTCATGCGGCAGGGGTTATTATGTCAAGATATAATTTAGATGAATATATTCCCCTTGATAAGGTAAATGATTTTTTTGTTAGTGAATATGATAAAGATCATTTAGAAAAAATAGGTTTTTTAAAGATGGATTTTTTGGGTCTTAAAAATTTAACTATTATAGCTGATATTTTAAAGGATATTAATTTGAAGTTTGATGATATTGTACTTGATGATGAGTTAACTTTAAATGTTTTTAAAGATGGAAGAACTGCTGGAATTTTCCAATTTGAATCTGAGGGAATGAAGAATTTTTTAAAAAGATTAAAACCTGATAGTTTTGAGGATGTTGCGGTTGCTTTAGCTTTATTTAGACCAGGACCTATGAAAAATATTGATTCTTACATTAGAAGAAGAAATGGAGAAGAGAAGATTGATTATTTTCATGATGATTTAAAGGTTATATTGGAATCTACATATGGTATTATTGTATATCAGGAACAAATTATGAGAATTGCTAATGTTATGGCTGGATATTCTTTGGCCGAGGCTGATTTATTAAGAAGAGCTATGAGTAAAAAAAGTGAACGTATTCTTTTAAATGAAAAAAATAAGTTTATTGCTGGTAGTTTAAAAAAAGGTTATGATTTAAATACTGCTAGCAGGGTTTATGACATGATTTTTAAGTTTGCTGATTATGGTTTTAATCGTTCTCATTCTATTGCTTATGGGATGATTTCATATCGTATGGCTTATTTGAAGGCACATTTTCCTGCTATTTTTATGAAACATTTACTTTCTTTCGCATCTGGTAGTGAAGTGAAGATGAGAGAATATATTTATGAATGTAGTTTAAATGGAGTTAAAGTTTTAAAACCTAATATAAATTTGAGTGATAATGATTATAAGGTGATAAATGATAGAATAATTTTTCCTTTGACTTTTATAAAAGGTGTTAGTAAATTTGATGTAAATATGATTTTGGACGAAAGAAAAAAAGGAAAATTTAATGATATTTTTGATTTTGTTTGTAGGTGTGATATTAGTAGAAGTTCATTTGAAAGTTTAATATATGCGGGTGTTTTTGATGAATTTGCTAATAAGAAAACATTAATTAATAATTTAGATATTATAATTAATTATAGTGAAATTGGTAGGTATGTTGATGATAGTTTAAAACCTCAGTTGAATTTATTTAAAGAATTTTCTAAAAAAGAGCTGATGCAAAAGGAACTTGATGTGTTTGGTTTTTATTTAACTGTAAACCCAATCGGTGAATATAAGAAAGTTTATAAGGATATTATTGATTTAAAGAATATTGCTAATTATTTTGATAGGAATGTTACTGTTATTGTTAGTGTTGACAAGTTAAGAGAGATAGATACTAAAAATAAGGAAAAAATGGCTTTTTTGACTGTTAGTGATGAACTTTCACAAATAGAAGTTGTTGTTTTCCCTAAGGTTTATAAGCATAATTTGTTTATTGCTGATTTTTTAAAGATAAAGTGTAAGGTAGAGAAAAGATTTAATGAATATCAATTGATTGCAAGTGAAATAGTTAAGTTAGAAAATTGAAATTTAAAATGAAATGTGTTATATTAGTAATAGGTGATAAGGATGAAGAGTGAAAAGGGTAAGATAATTTTAATTTATATTTTAATGGTTATGGTTATAATTTTAATTGTTGCTTTAACTTATGTTGTGATTAATAATTCATCAAAGGGAAATTCTAGTAATGTATCTGTTTCTAATAATCAGGATCTACTTGATGTAGAGGTGTATCCAAAGGTTAATGATAAGTGCAAGTTTGGTGTTACAATGGATGAGTATAATGCTTTGAGTAATGCTGGATGTAAGGGCGGATATACAAGATATGATGTTAAGATTAATGATAATATTGTAGTAACTGTTATTTATTCTGACAAAAATGGTAAGAAGACAGGTTTATTTGTTAATGATAAAAAAGCTATTTCTGAGGTAGAAAATGTTAGTAGTATAAAGATGGGAATATTTGATAATAAATTATTTATTGCTGACAATTCTTCAAATTCTAATCTTTTAGTTTATGATGATAGTGGATTAAAGTTATATGATTTAAAAACTGCTTTAGATGAGGCTAAAATAAAAGATTCTATTTTGTCTTTGGTTTTGACTGGAGATAATATAAATCCAAATACCTTTACTTTTGGAAGTAATTTATTTACATTTCAAACAAGAACAGTTAAAGATGGTAATGTTACTTTAGGTGGCAGTTATCAGGTTAGTTATAGTGGAAAACAATTTAGTAAACCAGTATTAAAAAAGGAATAGTTTAAAAGGTTCTTTGTCAAATAGTGTTGGTGAACAATAAATTTGATAAATGAATTGATATT
>CAVGWA010000004.1:0-68604 GCA_963632935.1 Oscillospiraceae bacterium | reverse complement strand
AGTTATACGGTTAATAGCTTGTTTAAAATGATATTCACAAAGTAAAAATTTAATCGCTGTTTCAGGTTCTGTTTTTAGTTCGTCTAGGCCTTTTTTAATCCAGTTACCACCATCGGCAAGTAGATAAATAGTTTTAACTTTAGATAGGTCATATTTTTGTGACAATACAGAAACAAATTCATCCCATGGAGAAGAAGAATAAACATTGTAAATAGTTCTATTTACTAATTCTCTACGTCCTTTACAAACATCTTTAATATTTTCAAAAACTACCATACTTTTAATCATAATATCAGTTTCAAGATTTTGACATCCTATAAATTTTTCATCAAACATGATATAAAGTTTACTTGGTGTATTAAGGCTTTGTTCATATTTATAATTAGGAATATTCCATTCATGAATCCAATTATAGATAGATTGTCTTGGAATATGATTTAATATTCTTTTATTATTAAATAAGTTTGAAATTGGATTTATATATTCACCTGTTGAACGTCCAGATTCAGCAGGTGATGTTTTGCTTGCTTTATCTATTGCAATAGCCTTAATTGTTGGGTCATAATGATCATATTTAGGAAGCTTAAAAATACTATCAATATAGAAATGTTTTTTGCCATCTAATCTTGATTTATAATAAGTTCTATTAAATGTAATTTCACCAAAAATAGTAATTATAGTTCTAGGAATATTTGATTTATTTATGACATATTTTTTTAATCTTTCAGACGAATTTCTAAATTGTAAATCCAACTCTTCAAAAGTATTTATAATAATTGTTTTAATCATTTCTCTTGTATTTTCTTGTATACTGAAAATACAAGAAAAATATTGTTCTTGAGTATACGTTGATGATAAACTTTTAATAATTGTATCTACCATATTTGATGATAATGATAAAATTTTAGTTTCAATTCTTTTTTTTAATTCATTTATATAAATTTGTGATATACTATTCATAACGAAAACACCTTTCTTTTTTTTGCAAAGTATATTATAGCAGGGGTTTTCGTTTTTGTATATCCGAAACCATTTTACACTATCGTTGCCTTTTTTTATTTGAAAAACGATTAAATTTGTTGTATAATAACAAACCTAAAAGGGGAGATATTATGTTAGAAGAATATTTAAAGAAAGAAAATTATAATATAATGCAAATAGAAAAAATTGTTAATTTTATAAAGCAAAATAGAGTTTTAGACCAAACTACTATTACAAATTTAGAAAATTTAAAACAATATTTTCATTTAAAAGGATATAATAATTTACAAATTAAAAAGTTGATTATGCGTAGTTTAGTATTATGCAATTATCATCCTGAAATACTAGATAAAAAAAGAAATTATTTTTTAAATTTAGGTTTTAATAATAGTGAAATAAATAAAATGAGTATGAAGTCAACAATTATATATTGTTATAATTTAGATGTTATTGAAAATAGGTATAATTTTTTATTAAATTATTTTGATAAAAAAGATTTGCACAAAATGCTTTTAAATTTTCCTAATATTTTAAATTTTAAAAAAGAAAAGATAATTGCAAGAAGAAAATATTTAAAGTTTTTAGGATTTACTGATGGTCAGATAAATAAAATAAGTAAATATTTACCTAGTATATATGCTCATAGCACGCAATCTTTAGAAGAAAAAAGAGAATATTTTATTTCAATTGGTTTTAAGCAAAATGAGATTAACAAAATGATAATTTCTTTACCTAATATTTATGGATATTCAATTTCAAATTTAAATGATAAGTATAATTATTTGTTAGATTATGGATATAGTGAAGAAGAAGTTCATAAAATGATTGTTAATTTTCCTGAAATATTTAGTTTAAATAAAGAAAACTTAGAAAAAAAATTTCATTATTATGAAACTTTAAATCTCCATAATGTTGTTGTAAATCAAACAAAGAGATTAATGCAAAGTATTGAACTTACTTATGCTAGAAGTTGTTTTTTAGCAAGCAGCTATATTTTAATTAATGAAAATAATTATTGTTTACTATTTTTAGACAACACCAGATTTTTAAAAAAATTTAACATTGATAAAGAAAAACTTTTAGAAATTTACCCATATAATGATTTTGAAAAATATTTAGAAAATAATAATTTAGTATATTTCGATGAAAATAATTGTAAAAAATATGTTAAGGCTTTAAAATAAAAATACTTTCATGTATAATTAAAAAGGTGATAAATATGTTAAAAGTAAATAATTTGTGCGTCCGTTATGGTAAAAGAGTATTATTTGATGATGTTAATTTAGAATTTTCATCTGGTAATTGTTATGGTGTAATAGGTGCAAATGGTGCAGGAAAATCTACTTTTTTAAAAATATTAATGGGTCAAATTGATAGTACAAAAGGTGAAGTTATTAAAGGTAAAGATGAACGTATTTCTTATTTAAAACAAAATCATAATATATATAATGATTATACTGTAATTGATACTGTCATAATGGGTAATGATAGATTATATAAAATTATGAAAGAAAAAGAAATTTTATATATGAAAGAAAATTTCACGAATGAAGACGGTATTAAAGTAGCCAAATTAGAAGATGAATTTGCTTCTTTAAATGGATGGGAAGCAGAGAGCGATGCTGCTATATTATTATCTGGTCTTGGTCTTAATATGGACTTATATGATAAAAAAATGGAAATTTTAAAAGATAAAGATAAAGTAAAAGTATTATTAGCTCAAGCTTTATTTGGAAAGCCAGATATATTACTATTAGATGAACCAACCAATGGACTAGATATTAAAAGTAAAATATGGCTTGAAGATTTTTTATTAGATTTTAATGGAACTATTATTTTAGTATCTCATGATAGACATTTTTTAAATAAAGTTTGTACTCATATGGTTGATATTGATAGAGAAAGAATTCAAATCACAATAGGTAACTATGATTTTTGGTATAAATCTAATGAACTTATGCAAAAGCAAATAAAACAATCTAATAAGAAAAAAGAAGAAAAAATAAAGGAATTGCAATCATTTATTGCAAGATTTTCAGCCAATGCTTCTAAATCAAAACAAGCAACATCAAGAAAAAAATTACTTGAAAAGATAACTTTGGATGAATTAAAACCTTCTACTAGAAAATATCCTTATATTAATTTTGATTATGAAAAAAGATTAGGAAAAGAAATTATTACATTAAGTAACGTTAATGTTACTATTGATAATAAAACGGTAATAAGAAATTTAAATCTTAATATTAAAAAAGACGATAGAATAGCTTTGATTGGAGAAAATGAAATTGCTAAAACAACATTACTTCAAATTTTAGCAGGTGAAAAAATGCCTGATAGTGGTGAAGTTAAATTTGGTTCTACTGTATTAACTTCTTATTTTCCAAAGAATCATGATAAATATTTTAAAGAAGATACGGACTTAGTAGAATGGTTAAGAAAATTTTCTGAAAATAAGGATGATAGCTTTGTTAGAGGCTTTTTAGGAAGAATGTTATTTTCATCAGAAGAAGCTTTGAAAAAAGTAAATGTATTATCTGGTGGTGAAAAAGTAAGGTGTATGTTTGCCAAAATGATGTTAAATAAGGGTAACGTTTTGTTATTAGATGAGCCAACAAACCATTTAGATATTGAATCGATCACTTCGTTAAATAATGGTTTAAATAAATTTGATGGTCCAATTGTATTTGCCACATTTGACACAGAACTCATCTCAACACTTGCAAATAGATTAATATTAATTAATGAGGATGGAACATATATTGATAAGCAAATGACATACGATGAATATTTAGAAAAATATGAGTAATGAGTAATATTAAAGAGCTGTATTAATTTACAGCTCTTTAATAAAATATGACGTATTTTTGCAATTTATAAATTTTATCATTAATGCGCATATATAAATAATATTTTCCAGTAATGCCATCTTCGCTGATATATCTTGAAACTTTTATTTTTTTATTGGAATTATCTTTAACAGTTAAATTATATGTTTTTTTATCTAAAACATTATCCAAAATTATTTGTACATCATCATTTGCCTTAAATGTTCCTTTAACTTTAAGCCCAAATACATCCTTATAAAGGGAAATATTATATTTTTTTAATATAGTATTATCAACCTTAGAACCCAACAAAATATGATTATCTGTAGTTTTTGATTCGCCCAAACTACCAAGTCTTACACCTTGTACACCAGTATATATGTCATTAGCATACAGTGCCATTTTTTTAGTATTATATAGTGATGAATTAACATTCATGCTGATAACTTCTTCATCATCTTGAATTTCATAAATTGTATGATCTTGAGTAACAATATAATTATTATCATTTAAAACTTCTAAATAAGTACTATCATCACTATTTAAAGAATAATCCTTTGTTTGCTTAAAACTACGATTAGAATAATCTATTTTATATGTTATTAAATGTTTTTTACCATTTTTGCTAATTACTAGCATCATTGAATTATCATTAAGCAAATTAATTGATTCTGGTTTATTAGGATAATCTACATCACCATCTTTTTTAAGCAAATATTGTTTATATTCTTTATCAATTTTATCTTCATCAGTTATTATCCAGTTAATATCTAAATTAGAATAATCTAAATTAACAATCATATTATTATTATATCCTGACACTGTAATTGAATTTGTATTAATATCATAATTAATTGAATTCATTTTAAACCAATTATTTTTCTTTTTACCAGGAAGTATTTGAGATAAATCAATTTCTTTAGTAATTTTTCCTGTAGCCCTATCTATTTCTACAGCATAGTCTTCATAAGTATCACTACCTTGTTTATTAGAAGCCAAAAGTAAATTACCATTATTAAGTTCAAACACATCATGGTGATAACCACCAGGAATTGCATATTCATAATATATTTTTCCAAGTAAATCCATTTCAATTAAACCAACACTATATGATTTTTTTAAAGTTTTATCACTACTTAATAAAATATGTCCATTGTTAAGCCTTTGAATGTCCCATTTATAATCTCCGACTAAATACCATCTAACTTCACCATTTGAATCATAGGCTGATGTATAACCAGTATCTTCTGGAGTTGTAAAATAAAATTCGTCAGTTTTAAATTCATTGTTATTTAAATCAGTTACTTTAGCAAAATCATTTGGTAATTCGTCAGTTTTAATTGTTATTTCTTTACTTACTCCGCTTACACTAATAATTACTTTATTTTCATATCCTGCATATAAACCATAAATAGGTAATATGTGAACTTTAGCAGGCGTAAATGTATGAGTTAAATCATCCGCACCATCTTTGCCTTTTACAGTTATTGTAGTAGTTGTTAAATCTTTAGTTTGAAAAACTATTAAAGCAGATAAAGGTGAGTTACCATAGGGATTTAATATAACATTTGGACTATCAACTGTATAGTTAGTATTGTTTAAATATTGTTTTTCTTTTTGACTTTGTAAAGATAATAAATCACTTTCAGTATCAACTGGTTTATTAATTTCTATATGATTATAGATACAAATAGAAATACCAAAAGTTATAATAATTAAAACAACATATTTAATAATTATTTTTTTCATATTCTGTCCTCCCTAAATTAATCTGATTTCATTTTCACTAAAAAATGGTTTATTTTTGTCTATTCTATCAAAAAATAAAATTCCATTCAAATGATCAACTTCATGTTGAAAGGCAACCGATAAATCTTCTCGAGCTCGGATACTTATTTTATTTCCATCGGGATCATAACCAGTAATAGTTATTCTAGCATATCTTGGAACATGACCTTCTACTTCACGATTAACACTTAAACATCCTTCACCAGTTTCTAAAGCAACCATCTCTTCAGAGTGACTAATAATTTTTGGATTAATTAAAACATAATTTTCAAATTTTCCTTCTTCATATTCATATACCAAAACAATAATTCTTTTAAGTATTCCAAGCTGCGGAAAAGCAAGACCCATGCCAGGTCTTAAATCATATTTTTCCGCATATTTTTCTATTTGACTATAAGTTAAATGTTTAATGATTTGTTCTATTATTTTTTTATCATCTTTAGACAAAGGTAATTTAACTTCTAAACTTTTTTGTCTTAAAACTTTATGTTTTTCATCTAAAATATTTAAAGGTTTAAACATAACACTACCTCCATATACTATTTTACCATAATTAATATAAAACAAGATAAAAAAATTATCTTTTAAAAGCATTCATATTATAACCTTATAAATATTAAATGTAAAGAAAAAAGGATAATAATATCCTTTAATTGCTACCAAATGCTCTCGCACCAATAATTATTACAAGTAGAATAAATAATACTAATATAATAGCTGCACCATAGCCAGTTCCATATCCTCCATAATTAGTGCCATAAGGTGTGCCACAGCCGTAGCCTTGATATCCGCCATAATAATACATATTTATGCCTCCTATCTAATAATAGTTTATTCATCAGTAAAAAAACGTATATTAAAAATACCTAATTATATTTTTTTAAATTATAATTATAGAAAAATAAAAAATAATATGCTATTATTATATAAAGTAGGAGGTGGGGCTATGCAGAAAAAACAATCATTGATTGGTGCTATAAAAAACCTTGATAAAGTACTATTAATTACAACAACAATATTATTTATTGGTGGCCTTTTAAACATAGTTACAGCCTCATCAAGAGCCGCAGTTGTTAATTATGATGTATCAATATATTATTATTTTTTTAGACAACTTATTTTCATTATAATAGGTTCTATAATAGGCTCTATAATTATTAAAACAGATACAAAATATTACAAAATAATAATTCCTGCAATGTTTATAATTGTTATATTTTTAAATTTGTGGGCATTAACTTTTGATGAATTAAGTGGTTCTAAAAACTGGATTGACTTAAAAGTAATTAAACTTCAACCAAGTGAATTTTCTAAACCAATTTTAATAGCTATGCTAGCACTTTTATTTGAAAAAAACTATAGAAAATTAAGAACAGTTGACATTAAACATTACGATACAATTGGCAGTATATTACTAATATCAACTATAATTCCTGCAACTATTATTCTGCAAAAGGATTTTGGAACATTACTTATAACATTATTCATAATGGGTATGATGTTTCTTACAAGCCCAATTTTAAAAAAAGATAAAATAAAAACATTTTTATTAATGTTTTTCTTGTGCATTTTTGTACTTTTATTTATATATTTAATTCAGGGACATATTTTAAACAGTGCACGTATTAGCCGTTTTACTTCATTTTTAGATCCATGTGGTAATTATGAAAGTGGAGGGTATCAAGTATGTAACAGTTATATTGCAATAAATGATGGCGGCTTTTTTGGACTTGGTCTTGGAAAAAGTAAACAAAAATATTCTTATATTCCAGAACCACATACTGATTCAGTATTCGCCATAATTGCAGAAGAAAATGGTTTAAAAACAATATTTATTTTTATACTTTATGCTATTATTTTATATCGCATTTGCGTAATCGGATCAAATTCTTCTACATTAAGAGGTAGATATATGTGTGTTGGTATTGCAAGTTATATATTTATTCATATATTTGTAAACTTAGGTGGAATGTTTGGACTAATTCCATTAACAGGTGTTCCATTACCATTTTTAAGTTATGGTGGTAGTTTTGTTCTTTCTTTAATTTCATCATTATCAATTGTTCAAAGGGTTTGTATAGAATCTAAAAATAAAACGATAAAAATTCCTAAATAAGGATTTTTTTCTATTTTAAGCAGGAAATTAACTAAAAATGTTGTATGTTAATAAATGAGAGGTAGAAAGGAGAAATATGGATTTTTTAATGAGACATAAAGGAAAAATCATAATATTCGTTTTTATTTTATTTTCTGCGTTTATTATTATTGAAACTAATTATGAAACAAAAGAAGACGTAAAAGAAGATATTAGTATTAAAGGGGATAATAAAGAGAAAAAAACTCAGGAAAAGAAACAATCTAAAGAAGAAATAAAAAAAATATTAGTGGATGTTAAGGGTCAAGTAAATAATCCAGGTGTCTATGAAACAACAGTTCAAAATACAGTTATGGATGTTATTAATCAAGCAGGAGGATTAACAAACAAAAGTGATACAAGCAATATAAATTTAAGTAAAAAATTAGAAGATGAAATGGTTATAATTGTATATTCAAAAGAAGAAATTAGAAAAATGAATACTAATCAAACATCCTGTCCTAATTATAATAATGCATGTATTGATAAAAAAGATGAAAAAAGTAATTTAGAAAATTCTGATAATACTAAAAGCCAATTAGTTAATATAAATACAGCGGATCAGCAAACACTTCAAACTTTAAATGGAATTGGTGAAACAAAAGCTCAAGCTATTATTGAATACCGAGAAAGTAATGGCAAATTTGAAAAAATAGAAGATATAAAAAATGTATCTGGAATAGGTGATAGTGCATTTGAAAAAATCAAAAATAATATCACTGTATAAAATATTAATTTTAATTATTACATTTTTAAGTTTAATACTTATTTTAATTTATAAAGATAAAAGTTTATATACTGGTGAAGAAAAATCGGTTAATGGAATAGTTTATAGCTGTAAATATTCAAAAGATAAAACAGTTATTAAAATAAAAGCAAAAGAAAATATTTTGATAAATTATTATGATTATTTTCCTTGTAAATTAGGAATAAAAATTAAAGCAACTGGTGTGCTTAATAAACCAAATAATAATACAAACTTTTATTTATTTAATTACAGAAAATATCTTTTATCTGAAAAAATTCATTACATTTTAAAAGCTGATGAAATACAAACTTTAAATAGTAGAGTATCTTTTATTTATAAAATTAAAAATAAAATTTATAAACATATAAGCAAATATAAATCAAAAGCATATTTGCAAGCGTTAATTCTAGGGGATAGCAAGGATATAGAAAATGATATTACTGAAAGTTATCGAATAAATGGGATAAGTCATTTACTCGCAATATCAGGTTTTCAAATAACATTATTTGCATCAATTATAAAATTTATTTTAAGTAAATTTTTATCTAAAAATGTTTCTTTAATTAGTGCGAGTATATTTTTACAATTTTATTTATTTATCTCAAGCTCTTCACCATCAATATTAAGAGCTGTAACATTTTTTAATTTACTTTCTTTAAATAAAATTTTAAATATAAAAATTAAAACAATATATATATTACTATTAACCTTTGACATATTAATTTTAATAAACCCTTATTATATTTATAACTTAGGATTTATTTTATCATTTACTGTTTCGTTTTATTTAATTTTATTTAAAAAAATAATAAATTCACAAAAATCATATTTTTCAAAAACATTAAATATGTCAGCAATTGCGTTTTTATCTTCATCAGTAATATTAATTAATAATTTTTTTTCATTAAATATTTTATCACCATTAATAAATTTATATTTCGCACCTTTAATGATGATAATTTATTTAATTGCTATTTTAACTTTTTTTATAAAACCTTTTGATATATTACTTTTAAAAAGTATAACCCTTTTAGAAAATGCGTCATTGTTTTTTTCAAAAATCACTTTTTTAAATATTACATTATGTCATATAAATATTATATTTATAATTTTGTATTATATTATTATTACAATAACATTATATCTTTATCAAAAAAACAAATTAGCTATAATTATCTTTTTTTCTCTTTTGTTTTTACATCACAATATAAATAATATTATTCCATCTTCTTTTGTTACTGTAATTGATGTTAAACAAGGAGATAGTATATTATTAAAACATAATAATAAAAATATTTTAATAGATACAGGCGGTTTGATTTTTAGTAGTTATAACATTACAAAAAATATTACATCTTTATATTTAAAATCCGAAGGAATAGATAAAATAAATTATTTAATTATAACTCATGGTGATTATGACCATATAGGTGAGGCAATTAATTTAGCTGATGCATTAAAAATAGAAAATGTAATATTTAATTGTGGCAAGTTTAATGACTTAGAAAATAAATTAATTAAAGTATTAGATAAGAAAAATATTAAGTATTTTTCATGCATTAATGAATTAAATATTGATAATTATACATTAAAATTCTTAAATACAACTATTTATAATGATGAAAATACTAATAGTTCAGTTATTTACTTGAATTATAATAATAAAAAATTTTTATTTATGGGTGATGCTAGTAAAGAAAAAGAATATGATATATTAAAAAAATATGATTTAGGAAATATTGATTTTCTTAAAGTTGGTCATCATGGATCAAATACAAGTAGTAGTAAAGAATTTATCAATAAAATTAATTCTAAATATAGTTTAATTAGTGTTGGTAAAAATAATATGTATCATCACCCTAGGAAAGAAGTTTTAGATATTTTAAAAAATAGTAAAATTTATAGAACAGATTTAGATGGCAGTATAAAAATTAATTTAAGTAAAAATGATTATAATGTTTATACTTGTAAACCTTAGAAAATAAATGTATTTATATTAATTGTAACTAAATTTACTAAATATAGTTTTATTTAATATACTAATAAAATAAATAAGAATATATTATTATTGAAAAACGTTTTTCAAAAAAATGCATATAATTTTATTTAAACGGATATACTATTATTGATGCACCCCCACAAAATTAAAGAAGCTTCACCTGTCCGCTAATGCGTTAGCGTTTTATATAGATTGCCTAGTTTTACTAGGCTTTTTAAATATACATATAAATTAACTTTAAAAAATATTTAAAAATTAATGTCAATAACTTTGGAAAATGTCCCGAAAAAAATTAAACATTAACGGAAAAATCAGGATAATTTTCAATCAATAAAATTAATTCAGATTGTATACGTTTGTTATCTTCAATGACGAGATATAAAAGTTTAATAATTTGTTTAACGATTAAATAAGTATCATCATTATTGAGTTTAATTTCATTAATACTGTCAGACATATAAATACTCCTTTCTTAAGCGAATTGTTGCTCTTTATGAGCTCTTTTAATTTGATATTTAAATTCACCAACATTCCAATTCAAATTCATTTTAGGGTTAAATGTTTTTTTCTTTTCAGTTTTTTCTGGAATAATATCAAATTGTTTAGAATACTTTTCATTTCTCAAAAGCTTTTTAAGATTATATACTTTTTCATCAATGGTTACTAATAAATTTCCATTAAAAGCTTTGATAACTAAACATTCAGTTTTAGGCTTAAAACACTTTAATTCATCATCTAAATAAGGTTGGTAATAAGTATTATTGTATTTAATAGAATTACCATTATCAATCTTTCTAGGAGTTAAAACTGCAAGAGTATAATTGATTTTTTCTTCACTAGGAGAAGTTTCAAATACTGATTGAAACTTTTTATAATCTAAAGCGAACTTTTCATTAAAATATGGTACAAAAACATTAATTAAATAATCATTCGCATCTTCAATGGTAGTAATATTATGTAGTCTAAGTTCCTGAACTAAACAACCTTGAAAAGTACCGTTAGTTCTTTCTATAAGACCTTTAGCTTGTGATACAGAGGTTGTTTCTAAATCTACGCCAAGCTGTTTACAAGCATACCCATATTGAGTTAAAACATCTTTGTCGCTAGTCCTTTTATTAGGATTTAAAGACATATAATTAAATACTGTTCTGTTATCTGTAAGGAACTTATATGGAATACCATAATTAGTTAATATTTGATAAAATACATGATAATAACCATTTAATGTTTCTTGTTTATCGAAATAAGCACCAACGATAATAGAAGTAGCCTTATCAATGGCTAAATGTAAACAAGTTTTAATTTCTCCAAACCACATATGTATAGAACCATCTTGTTCAATAATTTCACCAAAGTATTTAGGCTTTTCACCTCTAGGATGAGAGTCCTCTAAAGCTACTTCGTGACTTATAATAGATTCAATCTGTTCATCAGACATAGCCATATTAATCTTCTTTTCCTTAAGTAGTTTTTCTTTGGCGTATTTGCGTTTAGTCTTCCTTCTAGCTTTAGGGGATAAAATACCTACTTTAGTTAAAGTTTTATAAATAAAATTGTAAGAAACATCAATCATTTCATCCTTTTTCAAAAAATCCTTAAAATGATTAAAATTAAAATCATAGTATTTTGTCTTATAAAGTGTTATAATATCTTCGGAGATTGTGTTATCTAAAGCATTAGATGGCTTACGAGTTCTATTTCCGTGAACAAAGCCAGCTTTACCTTTCTCCTTATATTTGTTAATAAGACGATTGATTTGTCTTTTAGATATACCGAGTTTTAAAGCAGCTCGGCTTTTGTTTCCATTATGATCAACTAATTCTTTAATAACGTTATATTTTTCTTTTTCTTTCATTCTTAATTCAACCTTTCTCATATTTCCACCTCGGTGGACTATTATATCATTTCGTAGGACATTTTCGAAAGATAACACTTAAGACATTATCACAAGTTAATCATATAACTTTAAAAAATATTTAAAAATTAATTGACAAAAATTAAATCCAAGATATAATAAGTTGGCAATGGCGGAGGTAACTATATGAAGACACAATATGCAACTATACCAATTGAAATGATTGAAACAAAAAGGAAAGCCTCCAAACTTTATTTGTTTAAAATTGTTAGATTATTTAAAACAAATAATATTGTTATTAAAATAGGTGATGCATCAGAACCATATATTGAAGAAGTAATTACTAAAAATAAAATAGGATTAAATAAAAATGATAAATATAATTTTTATATTCCTGGAGATTTAATTTATAATTTATGTACTGAAAGGCAAGCTTATTTAACTATCAAAAGTGACAAAAATTATTATAAAAAAATAATGAATTTATTTTTTTAAAAAGCAAAAATGACAAAACCAGTAAAAAAATGATAAAAAATGTAATTTTTTTTCAAAAAAAAAAGGAAATCGGCAAAAAAAAACGTATATTAATATATGGAGGGGTATTATTGTATGAATTCACTTAGTCCAGAAAAAATAAATGAAATCAGAAATAGTGTTAATATAGTTGATGTAATTTCTTCATACATTTCTTTAACCCCGAAAGGTAAAAATTATTTTGGTGTTTGTCCTTTCCATGATGATACAAATCCTAGTATGAGTGTTAGCATTTCAAAACAAATATATAAATGTTTCTCTTGTGGTGCGACTGGAAATGTATTTAAATTCATTATGGATTATGAAAATGTTTCATTTATTGAAGCTGTTAAAAAAATTGCCGATATAGGTGGTATTAAAGTAGATATTAATCAAAAATCTAAAAAGCAAATAAAAAGTCCATTGAATGATATATATGATTTGAGTTTAAAAATATATATTAATAATTTAAATACTTCTTTAGGAAAACAGGCAAAAGAATATCTTTTAGGCCGTGATATTAATGAAGATGTAATTAAGGAATTTCAAATTGGCCTTGCTTTAAAAAAAAATACTTTATCAAATATTTTAGATAAAAAATTTGCTGAAAATGATATTTTAAATAGTGGACTTATTGGTAAAAAAGAAAATAGTTATTATGATTTATTTTATGATAGAATTATGTTTCCACTTTATGATTTAGTAGGCAATCCCGTCGCATATAGTGGTAGAATTTATAATAGAGAAGATAGTGCGAAATATTTTAATACAAGGGAAACTGAAATATTTAAAAAAGGTGAACTTCTATATAATTATCATAAAGCTAAGGATATAGCTCGAAGAAAAAACCAAGTTATAATTATGGAAGGCTTTATGGATGTAATAAGAGCATATACGGTTGATATAAAAAATGTTGTCGCAACCATGGGAACTGCTGTTACTACATATCAAGCTCATTTAATTAAAAAAATGGCTAAAGATATCATACTTTGTTTTGACGGCGATGAAGCAGGAGCAAAAGCAACTATGTCTTGTGCGAATGAGCTTTTAAAAATAGGAGTTACGCCTAAAGTAATTAGACTAGAAGAAAATTTAGATCCTGATGAATATATAAAAAAATATGGTAAAGAAGCTTTTCAAAGAAAAATAGATAATCCTATAAATGTCATGGATTTTAAAATATCATATCTTAAAACGGGTAAAAATTTAACAAGCAGTGTTGATCAAGCTAAATATATTAAAGAAGTAATTGAAGAGTTAGACAAAATTGATGATGATATTCTGAAAGATTTAACTATTAAAAAAGTTGCTTTAGAAATGAATATTGAAGAAGATTTAATTAAAAGGCATTTAATAGATAAGCCTAAAATTATAAAAGAAGAAGTTAAATCATTAACTAATATAGATAAATATGAACAGGCTGAAAGTTCACTTGTTTATTTTATGCTTAAAAGTGAAGAAGTAATTAAGATGTATAATAAAAAAGTCACTTATGTTCCAACTAAGGAATATCGTATGATTGCTCGGGAAATAAGTGCTTTTTATAAGAATTTTGGATTTATAAATGAAGCTGATTTTATTGATTATGTTGAATGTGATTCAGATATTATGGAAACAATCAATAAAATTAATAAAACTAATCACAAAGAAACTTATAAATTAGAAGAAATTGAAGATTATATTAATGTTATACAAGATTATAATATTAGGGAAGAAATAAAAAGATTAACGGGTAGAATGAATGAATTAACTGATCCAATAAAACAAGCTGAGGTAGCTGAAAAAATAGTTAATTTAAAAAAAGGAGTGTAGAAAATGTTTGGAGAAATAAAAACTTTTGAAGAAAGAAAGAAAGAATTAATAGAATTAGGAAAGAAAAAAGGAAGTATTACTTATGAAGAATTAGCAGAAAAATTAAAAAATTTAGATTTAGATGCTGATTCATTAGATGAATTATATAATGCTTTAAGTGAAAATAACATTAATGTTGTATCTGAAAATGAGGAAGATGATGATACTACGTCGACTTCTACAGAGCTTTTAACAAAAGATTTAACTATCAATGATCCTGTTAGAATGTATTTAAAAGAAATAGGACAAATTAAATTATTAACAACAGAAGAAGAATTAGAACTTGCAGATAGAATAGCTGAAGGTGATGAACAAGCTAAAGCAACACTTGCTGAAGCTAACTTAAGATTAGTTGTATCTATTGCTAAAAGATATGTTGGCCGTGGAATGTTATTTTTAGATTTAATTCAAGAAGGTAATATTGGTTTAATGAAAGCTGTTGAAAAATTTGATGTAACAAAAGGATATAAATTTTCAACATATGCAACTTGGTGGATTAGGCAAGCAATAACAAGAGCTATAGCAGATCAAGCAAGAACAATTCGTGTTCCTGTTCACATGGTTGAAACCATTAATAAATTAGCTCGCGTTGAAAGACAATTAACATTGGAATTAAATAGGGAACCAACAGAGGAAGAACTTTCTAAAAAAATGGGAACAACTGTAGAAAAAATTAGAGATATATATAAAATATCTCAAGAACCTGTTAGTTTAGAAATTCCAATTGGCGAAGAAGATGATTCACATTTAGGCGATTTTATTCCAGATGAAACTAATATGAGCCCAGAAGATTTTGCAATTAATGAATTATTAAAAGATGAAATATCTGAAGTGTTACTTACTTTAACAGAAAGAGAAGAAAAAGTAATACGTTTAAGATTTGGCCTTGAAGATGGCCGCCCTAGAACTTTAGAAGAAGTAGGTCAATTATTTGGTGTTACGCGTGAACGTATAAGACAAATAGAAGCAAAAGCTTTAAGAAAATTAAGACATCCATCTAGAAGTAGAAAATTAAAAGATTATCTAGGTGACTAAATGAAATTATCAAAAAGACTGAAAGCCATTAGTGATTTAGTGCAACCTGGTAGTAATATTATCGATGTTGGTAGTGATCATGCATATTTAGATATATATTTAAATTTATATAAAAACTGTACATGTTTAGCTATTGATAAATCTTACTGCTGCACACAAACGGCACGTAAAAATGCGGAAATATATAATGCTAATATTACAGCTATTCAAAATGATGGCTTAAAAAATATTAATTTAAATGATGAAATAATTATTATTAGCGGTATGGGAACAAAAAATATAATAAAAATATTAGATAAAAATATTAAAAATGATTTAATTTTATCAAGTCATACTAATATTTTAATGTTAAAAAATTTTTTAAAAAGTAAAAATTACAACATTGAAAAAGAACTTATAATTAGTGATGGAAAAACTTATAATATTATATATGCAAAATATGGAGGTATGAAAAATGTATAGTGAAAAAGCATTGATTAGAAATAAAATATTTATGGTAGAAGAAGAAATTGAAAATAGTGAAGCAAAAAAAGAAATTGCAAAAGTTTTTATTTGTGCAGGTGTAGTAGCACTTGTTCATGGTTTTGTTACATCGAATTCTAAAACTTTTGTTATTGGTTTTTTGGGAAGTACAGTTGCAGCGACAGCATTTTCTAAAAAGCTAGCTGAAACAAAAAAAATGAAAATAAGAGAAAAACAATTGTTAAAACAATTATGAGAAATTCTTTTATATAAAGAATGTAGGACCATTGGAATTATTAATTTTAATGGTTTCTTTTTCTTTAGTACTTGTTTCCATTGCTTTGTTATGTGTTTCTACTGTTTTATTATCAACTTTTGATGTATCTATTTTTTTAAATTCGTTCATTACTTTAAACATAGTTTTAGCATTTTTAACCATGGGTGATGCTTGTTTAACAAGGGGAATAGTTTGATTAACTAAATTTAAAGTTCTTTGTGCACCGTTTAAGATATTATTCCAATTAATACCTTTTAAAATATTTCCAAGTAAGCCACTATTACTAGTTGGCATCATATAGTAATATGGATTATAATAATTCATGTTTAAAGCCTCCTTTAAAATATTATATGAATTATTTGAAAAAAAGTTTAATTTTAAGGAATAATATGTTATAATTGTTCTAGTTTAAAAGAATAGGAAGGTGTCAAATGAAAATATTTTTTTCACCATGTATTTATATTTATCATGGCATTGTAACAATTTTTAATGTATTAATAAGCTTTATAAAATATGTTTTTTTAGGTATAATTGCATTTCCGATGATGATTATTAGGTTATTTGAAAAAAAAGAAAAAAAGACTGTTTCTGAAGTAAAGAAGACTCAAGGTTCTTCTAAAAAGACAGATATATTATTGGCTGAATATAAAAAAGAACAATCTAAAAGAATTGAACAAGAGGAAAAACGAAGAAAAAAATTGAACGAAAAAGATGAAAAATTGTCTCAAAAAAGATTAGGAGATTATATTGCTGATAGTTCATTATTGGAGAAAAAAACGGATGATGAAAAAAATGATGTTTCTAATGATAAATATTTTTCTTCTTCTAGTGGTTTAAAAAAATTGTTAAATTTTCAAATTGGTGGTAAAAAAGATAAATATCAGAATGCTGAAGAATTGTCTATTAATTTTGATGGACCTGATGCTGAAAAAAGTAGTGAAAAGCAAACTTATGAATATGTCATAAGAACTCCAGAGGGTAAGATTGAAAAAGCTTATTTTGCTGCTTTTTCTAAGGTTGAAGTTCATTCGTTTTTAAAAAGTCAAGGTAATATAGTTTATAGTATTAGAACAAATAAGTGGATAAATACAATGTATGGAAGTCGTGGAGGTTCTAATGATAAGTTTAAAACCGGCGATTTGATTTTCTTTTTAGCTCAAGTTTCTACTTATTTGAAAGTTGGTATTCCATTATCTCAAGCAGTAAAAATTATGATAAAGCAATTTAAAAATAAAAAGTATAAACGTATTTTAAAAACTTTAAATTATGATTTATCTACTGGTAGAAGTTTTAGTGAAGCTTTAGAAAAGCAAGGCAATGCTTTTCCGAGTATTTTGATTAATATGGTAAAAACAGCTGAAATGACTGGTGAACTTCCTGAAACATTAGATGATATGGAAGAATATTTTTCTGAAATAGAGGAAACAAGAAAAGCAATGATTACTGCGATGATGTATCCAACAATTATTTTTGTTATTGCTATAGGTGTTGGAACGTTTATTATGCTTTATGTTGTACCTAAGTTTGTTGAAATATATAATTCAATGGATAATGCTAAAATACCAGGTATTACTTTAGCTGTACTTGGGTTAAGTCAATTTTTACAAAAATATATTGTTTATATTGCTATATCTATAGTTATAATTTTAATATTGTTTATTTATTTATATAAAAATGTTAAAACGTTCAAAACGGCTATACAATGGTTACTTATGCACTTACCTGTATTTGGCGATGTAATGATTTATAATGAAGTAACGACGTTTACTAAGACATTTGCTTCCTTACTATCACATAATGTATTTATTACCGATAGTATGGAAATATTAGATAAAGTAACAAATAATGAAATATATAAATCAATGATTTATGAAGCTATTAATAATATTGCTAAAGGTAGGCCAATTTCTGAAGCTTTTAAGGATAGATGGTGTTTTCCAATTCCAGCTTATGAAATGATTGTTACTGGTGAAAAAACTGGTCAATTACCTGAAATGATGCAAAAAGTATCGGTGTACTATCAAGATTTGCATAGAAATTCTGTTACAAGAATTAAAACCTTTGTTGAACCAACTTTAATAATTTTATTAACTGTCATGGTTGGTGTCATTGTTTTGTCAATTGTTGTACCTATGTTCTCAATGTATGGTCAAATTCAAGCTTAAAGTAGGTGAATTATATGACGCTAGTCATTTGTATAAGTTTATTCATTTTAGGAGCTATTCTTGGTTCCTTTTACAATGTTGTAGGATATAGATTACCTAAAGGTGAATCTATTGTATATCCATCTTCTCATTGTCCAAATTGTAATCACAAATTATCATTTTTAGAATTAATTCCAATTTTATCTTATATTTTGCAAAAAGGTAGATGTAAAAATTGTAAAGAAAAAATATCTTTATTTTATCCAATATTTGAAGGATTAACTGGTGTGCTTTTTGTACTTTCTTATATTTCGTTTGGATTAGATTTAAAAATTATTATTGTATTAACTTTTATTTCAATGATAATAATTATTGTTGTAAGTGATTATCATTATTTAATAATTTCTGATGAGGTTTTAATCTTTTTTGCAATTATTTTATTAATTGAAATAGTTTGTATAAATGGATTTAATGCTGGAATTAGTGCTATTTTAGATGGCTTATTATCTTTTATTACTATGTTTTTAATAAAAAAATTTGGTGATTTTATTTTTAAAAAAGAATCTATGGGTGGTGGCGATATAAAATTAATGTTTTTATTTGGAATGGTTTTATCTTATCCTATTGCCATTTTATCTATATTTGTAGGTTCTTTATTCGGCCTTCCAATCGCACTTTTAATTTTATATAAGAAAAATGATCATGTTATTCCATTTGGACCTTTTCTAGCACTTGGTGGTGTAATATTATTACTTATGCATGTGGATGTAAATACTATTATTAATTTATATAAATAATCCCGATTCAGGGATTTTTATTGTGTAAAGAAAGTGATATAATATTTTAAAAGGAATTGGTTGTATGAAAACAAATTATAATTTAATTATGGAAAACATAATATCTAATTTAAATGGTAAGTCTAATTTATTACTTCATGCGTGCTGTGGTGTTTGTAGTAGTTCTGTTTTAGAAAGACTATATCCATTTTTTAATATTACAGTTTTATATTACAATCCAAACACATATCCATATGAAGAATATATAAAAAGATTGGAAGTTCAAAAAAAAATAATAAACAAAATGAATTTTGACGTTAGAATAATGGAAATTGGATATAATTCTAAAGATTTTGAAAATATTTCAAAAGGATTAGAAGATGAAAAAGAAGGAGGCAAAAGGTGCAGTAAATGTTATTATTTAAGATTAGAAAAAACCGCACAAATTGCTTTAGAAAATAATTTTGATTATTTCACAACAACTTTATCTGTAAGTCCTTATAAAGATAGTCAAAAATTAAATAAAATAGGAAAAATATTGGAAGAAAAGTATAAAATTAAGTATCTGTATTCCGATTTTAAGAAAAAAGAAGGATATAAAAGAAGTAATGAACTTGCTAGAAAATATAACTTATATCGTCAAGACTATTGTGGATGTAAATATTCTTTAAGACAGTCAAGAGAATATCAAATGAGGTAGAAAATGAAAAAGAAGTATATTTTATCTATAATTATTTTATTATTTTTATTAATATTTTTTCTATGGCCAGCTAAATTCAAATTAAAAAATGGTAGTACATATACTTTAGAATATGGAAAAAAATATAAAGAACCTGGCTATAAAGTAACAAGATTTGGTAAAGATTATACTAAAAAAGTTAAAAAAATAAATAAAATAAATTATAAAAAATTAGGCAATTATAATATAATTTATCAAGTAAAAATTAATGGCATTATATTTAAAAGTGTAAGAAAAATAAATTTAGTTGATAAAGAAAAACCTAAGATAATTTTAAATGGTGAAAAAAATACAATTTTATGTCCAAATAAAAAATATAATGAAGAAGGTTATAAAGCAACTGATAATTATGATGGTGATATTACTAAAAACGTGAAAATTAAAAAGGAAGAAAATAAAATAATTTATTCAGTTAAAGATTCTTCAAATAGTAGTTTTAAAATAACTAGAACAATAACTAATGAAGATAAAACTGCTCCTATAATTGCTTTAAAAGGAAATAAAGAAGAAACAATATATACAAATTCTACTTGGACTGATTCTGGATTTACTGCAAGTGATAATTGTGATGAAGATATTACTAAAAATGTTGTTACATCTGGTAGTGTTGATACAAGTAAAAATGGTACATATAAAATAACATATTATGTTAAAGATGAATCAGGCAATGAAACAAAAGAAGAAAGAACGGTAAATGTTATATCTAAACCAAATTATGCTTCATCAGGATGGGGAGCAGGCACAATATTTTTAACTTTTGATGATGGTCCACAAGCAGGAATAACGAATGTAATATTAGATATTTTAAAAGAAGAAAATGTTTTAGCAACATTTTTTGTAACAAATAATGGGCCAGATGAATTAATTAAAAGAGAATATGATGAAGGTCATACAGTTGCACTTCATACTGCTTCACATAATTATGCAACTGTATATAATTCAGTAAATAGTTATTACAATGATTTAAAACAAGTTCAAGATAGAGTAAAAAGAATAACGGGATATGAATCTAAAATAATTAGATTTCCTGGAGGTTCATCTAATACAGTATCTAGAAAATATTCTAATGGTATTATGACAACATTAACTAAGGATGTTGTAAATAAGGGATATAGATATTATGATTGGAATATATCTTCAGGCGATGCTGGTAGTACTACATCATCTTCTGGTGTATATAATAATGTAATTAAATATTTAAGTAAAAAAAGAAGTAATGTAGTTTTAATGCATGATATTAAGCCTTATACAAGAGATGCTTTAAGAAACATTATTAAATATGGTAAAAATAATGGTTATACATTTTCTAAAATTAAAATTGAAACACCAATGGTGACCCAGCATGTTAATAATTAAACTTTAATTACCTTTTTTTTAGATATAATTTTATTTTTGGTTGTTATTATTGGTATTGTTTATTTATTATTAATTTAATGGATAACAATTATGACTAAAGAATAATTTATTTTTTAATAAAAAATTATACTTAGTTTATATTAATATTATGGAGGTAAAAACAATGATTAAAGTAATGTTTGTATGTCTAGGAAATATTTGTAGATCTCCAATGGCGGAATTTATATTAAAAGATATGGTTAAAAAACAGAACCTTGAAAATAAATTTATTATAAATTCATCAGCTACAAGCTATGAAGAAATAGGAAATGATATGTATAGATGTGCTAAAGAAATATTGGATGAAAAAAATATCAAATATGACAAAAGAAAAGCAGTAAGATTGATGCCTGAAGATTATAATAATTATGATTTTATAATAGGCATGGAAAATTCAAATGTAGAAAATATAAAAAGAATAACTGGTAGAAAAGATAAAATATATAAATTATTAGATTTTACAAATATTCCAAAAGATATTATAGATCCTTGGTATTCACGTAATTTTGAAATGACTTATAATGAAATTACCGAAGGTTGTAAAGGTTTTTTACAATATTTAAAAGATAAAAAATTGATATAAAAATTATCAATTTTTTTAGTTATCAATTTGAAATTATAAAGGTAAAAATTAGAACAATTTTTAAAATTTAAAAATTTATGTATCTTATTTAGAATTTTATTTTACTATTAATTTAATTAAAAATCTGATATACTTATATGTAGAATTGGTTGGTGATTATTTGAGAACGTTAAATTCAATAAAAAATGCTTTAGGAAACTTTGCTAATAGTTTAATTTTAAATTTATTAAGATTTGTTTCTAGAATTATATTTGTTAAGGTATTAAATGATGTTTATTTAGGCGTAAATGGGCTTTTATCAAATGTACTTGGAATTCTTGCTTTAGCTGAATTAGGGATAGGTACAGCCATAAATTATAGTTTATATAAACCGCTAGCAAGTAATGATATAGAAGAATGCAAAAGCTTAATGAAATTTTATAAAATTGCCTATAGAGTCATTGCCTTAGTTGTATTAGTATCTGGTTTAATATTATTGCCATTTTTACCATGGTTTATTAAAGATACATCAGGCATTGAAAATTTAAATATAATTTATTTAATTTTTCTAGCAAACATGGTAATAGGTTATTTATTTTCATATAAAAGAACGTTGATTACTGCAGATCAAAAAAATTATAAAATAACTCCTTATTTAATATTTTCTAATTTTATAATGACTGTAGGTCAAATTATTATATTATTATTATTTAAAAATTATATATTATATTTATTAGTTCAAACTGCTTGTGTTTTTCTTGAAAATATTTTAGTAAATAATTATATAAATAAATGCTATCCATATTTAAAAGAAATAAATAAAGCTAAAAAATTAGAAAAAGAAGATTTAAATGAAATAAAAACTAATATAAAAGCCTTAATGCTTCATAAAATAGGTAATTATGTATTAACAGCCACTGATAATATTGTAATTTCAAAATATATAGGAATTGTTACAGTCGGTATTTATTCTAATTATGTTTTAATACATAGTACTATAAGTAATTTTATATATACATTTGTAAGTAATGTTACAGCTTCATTTGGAAATTTAATTGCTGAGGGAGATAAGGAAAAAAGATTTGATGTGTTTAAAGAAATGGATTTTATAACATACTGTTTATACGGAGTTTCTACAATATGTTTATTATTTACACTAAATCCTTTTATAAAATTAGTATTTGGTAGTAAATATGTTTTAGATTTTACTGTTGTTTTATTAATCATGATTAATTATTATTTAGTTGGAATAAATCAAGTTCCTATAATTGTACAATCAGCAGCTGGAGTATATAAATATGATAAATATGTTCCAATATTAGAAGCTACATTAAATTTATCGTTAAGTATAATTTTAGTTAAATTTTTAGGTTTGCCAGGTATTTTACTTGGAACACTAATTAGTTATTTACTTCCTTTAATTATAAAACCAGTTGTTATTTTTAAACACGTTTTGGATAAAGAAATAAGTATTTATTTTAAATCGTTTTTTAAACAAACCGTAGTTTTAGTAATATCTGGATTAATTATTTATTTAATTACTAATTTTATACATGTAAATTCATTAATGCAAGTTATTATTAATTTTAGTTTATCATTAATTATTCCAACATTATTAATAATTTTAATATATAAAAATACTGATGAATTTCAAAGTGCGAAAAATAGATTTACATTTCTATTTAATAAAATAAGAAAGAGAGCGTAGTTTCATGAAACATGCATATTTAGTCATTGCTCATAATGAACCTTACATATTAGAAAAACAATTAAAATTAATCGATGACGAAAGAAATGATATATATATTCATATTGATAAAAAATGGAAAGATTTTGATTTTGATTATTTTAAAAAAATTGTCAAAAAAAGCAATTTATATTTTACTCCAAGATTAGATGTAAGATGGGGAACATACATGCAAATTAAATGTGAATTATCACTTTTAAAAATGGCTTATAGTAATAAATATGCATATTATCATTTAATAAGTGGGATAGACATGCCATTAAAAAATCAAGATGAAATTCATGCTTTTTTTAATGAAAATAAAGGATGCGAATTTGTTCATTTTGATTATTATGATAAAGTTAAAGATGAAACGATAGATAGAATAAGATATTATCATCTATTTACCTCAAAATTTAGAAATAATGGAATAATAGCAAGAATTTATAACTCTCTTCATTTTCATTTAATCAAATTTCAAAAAAAATTAAAAATAAATAGATGTAAAGATTTAAATATAAGAAAAGGAGCCAATTGGTTCAGTATAACAAATGATTTAGCTAGTTATATCATTTCAAATGAAAAATTTATAAAAAGACATTTTAAATATAGTTATTGCTCTGATGAATTGTTTGTTCAAACATTAGTTTATAATAGTAAGTTTTATAATAATTTATATTTAAAAAAAGATGATGATTATATGTCAATTGTGAGATATATTGATTGGAATAGAGGCGAGCCTTATATTTTTAAAAGTGAAGATTTTGATGAACTTATAAATAGTAAATATTTATTTGCTAGAAAATTTTCAACTAAAACTGATAAAAAAATAATAGATAAATTATATAACTATATTAAGGGGGAGTCTAAATGATAGCGGTTCTTATCTTAGCTCATAAAAATTTTAATCAAGTAAGAAGATTAATTGATACTTTGAAAAATGATAATGTTGATATATTTATGCATGCTGATAAAAAAGCAGACTTTAATCAAAATAATTTTAAGGATATTAAGTTGATTGATAAAAGATTTGATATTGGTTGGGGCGATTCATCTATGGTTGATGCAATTATATATAGTTTGAATTATATATTAAATAATAAAGACTATACTCATTTTATTCTTATGAGTGAGCAAGATTATTTAGTAAAACCAATTTCTGATGTTGTTCAGTTTTTAAATTCAAATAAAGAAAAAAATTATATAACAATTGGTAAAATTGAAGATGAAAGCACAAAAAATAGATATTTAAAATATAGATTTAAAAATAAATATTTAGATAAAATTTCTGTTAAATTAATAAAAAGAAAAAATATATTTGAAAATATGGTTCCATGTTGGGGAAGCGTTTGGTGGATGTTAAATCAAGATGCAGTTAAATATATAGTTAAAAAATATAATGATGAATTTAATAAAAAAATTAAATATACTTCATGCATAGACGAAGTTTTTATTCAAACAGTTTTATATAATTCAAAATTTAAAGATACTATAGTAGATGATAATAAATATTATATAGATTGGTCAAGTCATAAAAAAGGTTTTAATAAAGGAAACCCTGATATTTTAATGAAAAAAGATTTTAATAAAATAGTTGAAAGTGATAATTTCTTTTGCCGTAAAGTTGATATAAATGTAGATAAAAAACTATTAGATATGCTTGATGAATATAGGAGGGAATTATGAAATTTAGTGTAATTGTTCCAATATATAATTCAGAAAAATATTTAAAAAAATGTTTAGATAGATTAGTTAATCAAACATTTAAAAATATTGAAATTATTTTAGTCAATGATGGCTCTACAGATAATAGTGAAGATATAATAAAACAATATTTAAAAGATAAAAGAATTATTTATTTAAAAAAAGAAAATGGTGGTCAAGCATCTGCTCGTAACTTAGGCTTATCAAAAGCAAAAGGCGAATATATATCATTTATAGATAGTGATGATTATGTAGATTTAAATATGTTTGAAAAATTAAATGAATGTACATCTGATAATGATATTATTCTTTCAGATTATTATTATACAAAAGAAGATCAAGATAATTATGTAAAATTATTTGATGGAATAGCTGGTAATATTATTAATGCAGATTATTGGAAATTTGATACTTGTCCTTGGAATAAATTTTATAAAAAAAGTTTTTTAATTGAAAATAATTTTTCTTTTCCAGAAGGAATAATGTATGAGGATTATGCTTCAATTCCTACATTAATAAAATATAATCCAAAATTATATTATTGTAATGATGCATTTGTTCATTATGTTCAAAGTGAAGTATCAACTATGAGAAGTGAAGTATATAAAAAAAAATATGAAGATATTTTTAAAGCTACAAATTATTTATATGATAATTTAATAGGATGTGGTTATAATCAAGAATTAGAATATTTAATTTGCTTTCATTTTTTATATTTAGGGTCTTTAAATTTTTATAGATTTAAAAAATATGATCAAATTGATAAAATCAGTGATTTTATTAAAGAAAAATTTCCTTTATGGTATAATAATAAATATGTAAAAAAATTAAGTTTAAAAGAAAAAATTTTAATGAAACTATTTTATTTTAAAAAATATAAAACAATTAGTTTCATTCAGCGAATAAAGAGGTGAGAGTGTGCAAATTACAAAAGATAAAATTATAAAATTATTCATATCAATATTATTAATTCAACTTCCTTTTTTAGATATGTTAAGAACAACCTCATTTAGACATTTTGAGGTACTTGGAATTAGTTTTATAGAACTTGTTAATATTTTTTTAATAGGTTTTGCCTTATTAATTACAATAATTAAATTATGGAAAAGTAAAAAGAAAAATATCTTATTTTTAATATTATATTTAGTTTTAGTATTTATATATATAATTTTGCATTATAAACATATCATAACATTTGATAAAACAATATTTCCTAAAGCTAATTTTAATTTAATTACTGAAACCTTTTATATTTTAAGAGTTTATGTTTTACCACTTATGCTTTTATATGTTTTATGTAATAACAAAGATTTATTTAATAAAGAATATTATTTGAAAATAGCTAAAATAGTAATTGGAATTATATCAGGTTTTATTATAGTTTTAAATATTTTAAAATTATCATTTATTTCATATAGTTCTACTAAGAATTTTATATCTCATAATATATTTGATTATTTCTTATTTTCAGGTGATTTTAGACAATTAACATCTCGTGGTTGGTTTGATTCAGCAAATGAACTATCAGCTACTATGTTTATGCTTATGCCAATAAATATATATATATTTTATAAAAATCCAACTAGAAAAAATTTAATATTATTTATATCTCAATTTTTAGCAATGATTTTACTTGGAACAAGGACAGCTGCTTATGGAAGTGTGATTATAAGTATTACATCTTTAGTAATTTATATTGCTTTAGTTTTATTAAAAAAAGAAAAAAGAAAACCTTATTTTGAAAAATACATGCCAATATTTACTTTAATTTTATCTGCATTTATGACAATATCACCATTTATGATTAGTAGAATTAGTGAAGGAACACCGGATTTTTCTGTTAAAAATTCTGACGCATATTCTTTGTTAAGTAAAGTTGATAAAAAAGATAAAAAAAGTATTAATAAAATATTTGAAAAATATAAAGATGAATATTTGATAAATGAAGCTTATTTAAAAATGTATCCATTTTCAAGTGATACTGAATTTTGGCTTCAAATGGCTAGTAGAGATAAATCTTTAAATAATAATAGTAGAATAATGAAAGCTGATATTATTGCAAGAGTTAAAGAAAGAAATAACAATAAATTAGATACTTACTTTGGACTAGGATATACCCTTAATTTTATGGACATAGAACGTGATTATGTATATCAATATTATTTATTTGGAATTGTTGGAATGACTATTTCAATGGGACCTTATTTTATATTATTAATTTATTTAGCTATTAATGTTTTAAAAAATATTAAAAATAACTTAAGATATAGTGTTATTTTAGGGTTTATGAGTACTGTTTTAGGCCTTTCTATTGCGTATTTATCTGGTCATGTATTTGGATGGGTAAGTCCTATGATGTATTTAGTATTTACATTAGCTTTTCTTAATATAACTATTTATAAAAGGAGTGATTTGAATGAAAAATAAAATATTATTTTTCTTATGTGTATTTAGTGTTGGAGTCATATTCATATATCCTACATTTGTTAGTAGTCATTCTTTAGAAAGTTACTGCACAATTTATAATGGTTATAGTCAAACTGCATTTTGGTTTTTACAAAATGGTAGAATATTTTCAGCTTTGATATCTTATATATTTTCATTAATAAAATTGCCATTTTATTCATTAAGCTTTGTATCATCATTTTTAACATCCTTAGCTTTAGCACTTGTGGTGTGCAGGTTATATTACATTTTTAATGATAAATTAAAATTAAATACAAAAATTAAAAAATTAACACTGTTAACATCAATATTTTTAATCTTTTATAATTTTCTTTCAATTGAATTAATTACTATTGATGGAAGCTTCATAATTTATTTAGGATTTTATTTTATAATATTGTGTGCTGATAAAATAAATTTAGGTGGCACAAAAAATTATTTATTATCTCTTTTATATATGATAATTTCTGTATCTTGTTATCAAGGTATAGCTTGCTTTTTATTTCCAATTTTAATTTTAATGATTATTTTAGATAAAGAAAATGATACAAAAGAAATAATTAAAAAAATATTAATTTCATTTATTATATATGGTCTTGCTTTTGTATTTACTTTAATTATTATTAAATTAGTAAGTTTAATTAGTAAACAGACAATAAGTAAAATAGGTAGTATAAATATTATTTCAAATTTAGTTACAATTTTTAAAGATTTAATACCACAAACTTTTAAAACATTTTATGGATTTATTAATAATAAATATTATTATTTAATATGTATTATTTTATTAGGATTTATTCTTTATCAAGTTATAAAAGAAAAAGAATATAAAAAATTAATTTTACTTACAATTCTTATTTTATCTTGCACATTATCTCCATATATTCCTAATTTATTTATGAATTCATCTTCAAATTATTCAGCAGCTAGAATGACAATGACGTGTGCTATAGTACCAAGTGTACTTGTAATATATGCACTTATGTATTATAATGAAAATAAATATTATACATATTTTATATTTATAATTATTTGTCTATTTGGACTATTTACATTTTATTTGTTTAGACAAAATTCTATGATAAATTTAAAAAGGTATAAAGAAGATATGGCATATATAAATAAAGTTAAATCTTACATAGATTACTATAATACAAAGCATAAAGAAAAAATTAAAAATGTTTATTTTGCTAAAGATACAAATAGTGATTATTATTATAATTTTGGAAATGCGAATGGTGTAAATATTAGATTAACGGCAGTCAATTGGTCAGTGCAATGTGCATTTCCTGCTTATATCGGGGATGAATACAAATTTATTCCAATGAAAAAAGATGATTATAATAAATATTTCAAAGGTAAAGATTATAAAGAATTTAATGAGAAAAAACAAATTATTGTAGATAAAAACAATATGTATTTATTAATATATTAAGGAGCTTTGTATGAAAAAATTATTTAATAAGGTTAAACAAAAATGCAAGGATTTAATTAATTGGAAATATTTTCCAATTTTGATTATTTTTTTGTTTTCTGTTTTATCAGTTTGTCCGGAATTATTAGGAAAATTTCATATGGGTGATGATTTTTTATTTCACATTGCTAGTATAAAAACATATGCAGATTATTTGCCAGGATCAATGTTTGCTAAAATTTTTCCAGATATGTCATATAATTTTGGATTTGGAATGGGCTTTTTTTATCCCGCGCTTCCTCATATAGTAGGGGCTATAATTTATAAAATAGTAGCTATATTTGGGAAAGGATTATTAGTGACATCAGTTTTACTTCAATTAATAACATTTTTCTTTATAGGACTATCTATGTATGTATTAGGGTGTAAGATATTTAGTGATAAGAAAAAAGGTTTAATAGCTAGCCTGTTTTACATGACATATAATTATGTTTATGTTGATATTGTAATCAGATGTGCTATCAATGAAACCTTTGTCTTTATCTTTATACCATTAATATTTTTAGGCATCTGGTATTTATTAAAAGAAAATAATAAAAAAATGTTTTATCTATTTTTTACATTAGGTTACATTGGACTTATGTATTCACATTTAGTTATGGCTGTATGGTTTACAATATTTTTAATAGTATTTTTACTTTTCTTTATAAAAGATGTATTTAAAAGGAAAAATTTAATAGCATTTATGATTGCAACAATTATAATATTAATTTTCACATCAACTTTTACCATTCCTATGATTGAACACAAACTATTTGGTAGTTATGTTGCATTTACAGAAGAAAGAACAATGACAGTAGAAAATATGTGGTACATGCCAATTCAAGGTTATATAATTCCATATATATATAACACTGGTAATTTGGGTGGGAATTTATATGCAAATTTTAATTATATTATTATTGTATTTTTTGTAGCTGCACTACATAGACTTTTTACTAAAAAAATACCAAGTGAACGTAGAAAATATATGATAGTAATTCTTATATTTGGAATAGTATCTTTAATTTTTGAAACTGTCCCATATTTTTGGCCACATTTACCAGAAATTTTATTCAGCATTCAATTTGTATGGAGACTTTCAACATTTATTGGTTTTGCTTTTTGTTTATTTGCAGCAGAGGGATTAGATTCTTATTTAGAATTATTTAAAAAGAAATACATCAAAATTGCTATGATTATTATTGTTGGATTTTTAATGTTATTTGTTAAACAAAATTTAGATAAATTTGTTGTAAATATTCAAAATTTAAGTTCCAATTTTAATTATTATGATACAACACGTGAACATTATTCAGACAACGCTTATAAAAATCTTAATTATTTAAAAAACAGGAATCATAAAGTGTTAGTTAAGAAAGGTGAAACTAATGTAAAAATATTATCTAATAATGTTCCTAATATGAAATTTAAAGTAACTAATATAAAAGATAATGCAACATTAGAATTACCTAGACTTTATTATTTAGGTTATGAAATTACAGATAGTAATGGTAAAAAAATAAAATATACTGAAGATAAATATGGATTTATTTCAATTAAAGTAAATAAAAACGATACGTATACTGTTAAATATGTTGGAACAAATGCATATAAAATAGCATTTATAACAAAAGGTGTTATGTGTATATTAATATTAACTTATTTCGGCAGACAATATTTAATTAAAACAAAGAAATAAAACTATAATGGTTTTGTTTCTTTTATTTATATGATATACTTGGTGTAGTTAGGTGAGAGAATTATGTATATAAAATATTCTAAAATAGTTTTAATAATGATGAGCATATTATCTATGTTGGTAATATACAAGTATTATAAAAACAATAAAAAAAAGATAAATAAACAAATTAATTTAATTAGTAATAATCTTAAAAAGTTTATTGAAAATAAACACAATTTAATTTTTATTGGAATAGTAATAACATTTTTGTTAACTAGATTATATATGTTAAGTAGTATTCCTTTTGGAGTGCATATTGATGAGGCTTCAGTTGGCTATAATGCATATAGCATTGCTAAATATGGTGTAGATAGATATTTAAATCCATATCCTATATATTTTTTAAATTTTGGAAATGGTCAAAGTGCAATGTATACTTATTTTGCTGCATTGTTAATAAAAATATTTGGATATAATTTATTTATTTTAAGAATTCCTTCGGTTGTATTTGGATTTATTACATTAATATTTGGTTATTTATTAGGAAAAGAACTTATAAATAAAAAATTTGGATTATTAGTAGCATTTTTAATAACAATATGTCCGTATTTTATATTAGCATCAAGGTTTGCACTAGACTGTAATTTGATGTTAGGAATGTTTTCAATGTCAAGTTATAGTTTATTAAAAGCAATAAAAGAAGAAAAAAATTCTAAATATATAATATCTGGATTATTATTTGGTTTAACATTATATTCGTATGCACTATCTTACATAATTCTTCCTGTTTGTTTATTGCTTGTACTTTTATATTTACTATATACTAAAAAAATAAATATAAAACAAATTATTTGTTTTGTGATTCCATTAGTTTTACTTGCAATTCCATTAATATTAAGTGTATTAGTTCAAATAAAAGTTTTACCTGAAATTATTACTCCATATTTTTCTATATTAAAATTGGGTAATGATAGGGCGTCTGAAGTTTCTCTTTCATTATCAGTTGTTATTAATAATATAAAAAATGTATTTCATTTATTACAAAATGATCCAGTGTATTACAATGCTGAGCCTAAATTTGGAACTTTATATTTATTTTCAATTCCATTGGTAATTTTAGGATTATTAGTAATTTCAAAAAAGGCACTGATTGAAGTTAAAAAGAAGAAATTTAATCAATATATGTATATTTATCTTTTGTTTATTGGAACATTTATACCAATGCTATTTGTAATAAATGGTTATTTATATATTAATCATTTAAATTCAATATATATAATTTTAGTTATCTTTTTAGCATTAGGTATAAGAAAGATTTGCGAATATATAAAAGATTATTGGTTTATAATCATTTCAATATATTTAGCTGCTTTTTTATACTTCAGTTATTTCTATTTTAATGATTATTCTAATTATGCTTTAGCTTCTTTCGATAATGGTTATACATTAGCCATAAAAGATGCATATAGTCATTCTAAAAAAATATATATTACAGATAATATGGGACAAGCAGGTAATTTATGGACTGCAAATGAACTAAAAATATCACCTTATGAATATAAAGAAAATGATAATTTTTCTACTATTAAATTTAATTTTCCAAAGGATGTTGATAATAATTATTCTTATGTTATAGGCTTAGATGAATATTCTGAGGTTAAATTTAAAGGGTTTCAATGTAAATTATTTAAAAATTATTATTCCTGTTATAAAAAATAATATATAATATTGTTAGTGAGGATTTTTATGAGAAAAAAAATTAATTTTAATTTAGTATGTTTTATACTAATATGTATATTTTTGATTCCAATAATTTTATTAGCTTTTTATAATCATCCAAATTTTGATGATTATGCTTATTCAATTAATACATATCAGTGTATTAAAAATGGTTGTGGAACATTTAATTTGATTAAAGAGGCGTTTAAGACATCATATGATTTTATGTATACTTGGCAAGGCCTTTATTCATCTGCTTTTTTGCTATCATTACAGCCAGCGATATTTGGTGAAAAATTTTATTCTACAACAACATTTTTTCTATTGATTTCTATATTTATAGGAATATATATATTTATTAATACTATATATAAATATATTTTAAAGAAAGATAAAAGTTTAAAATTCAAATTATTTATATCATTTATTTTAGAATTCTTTTTAATCGAAACAGCACCATCTGGTAGAGAAGCCTTATATTGGTTTAATGGGGCAGTTAATTATGCTTTCTTTTGGTCTTTATTATTAATTGTTTTTTCTGGATATTTAGCTTATTTCTGTTTTAATAAAAAAAAGCCAATATTGTTAATTTTATTATCTTTCGCAAGCTTTTCTTTATCAGGGGGCAATCATGTAACAGCTTTTGCTGGTATTATAATTGGAACTGTTTTTTGTATATTATCTTTCATAAAAAAGAAACAAAGATTATTAACAATACCTTTATTATTTGAAATTTTAGGTTTTCTAATTAATATAAGTTCTCCAGGAACTAAAGTTAGAGCAGCCGCACTCGCACAATGTAAACAGGGAGTATTTAATACAATTTATACTACATTTTTAAAATCATTTGAATTATTTAGTGAATGGATTTCAATTTCTTTAATATTAATGATAGTACTATTAATCTGTTTAATTTGGGATGATATAAAAGATTTAAAATTTAATTATTCAAAGCATTTGCTATTAATACCATTCATTTCATATTTACTTATTGCGGCAATGATGTGCGTGCCTTATTATGTATTAGGGGGCTATGGAGCAGGAAGAGTTCTTAATGTTTTGTATTTTACTTTCGCAGTATTATTAATATTTAATATATTATTATTAATAAAATATTTAAAAGATAAAAAAATTATAAAAATTAAGAAATTTGATAAATTAAAAGTTGGAATCATTTCAATTGTTTGTATTATATTTATTGGCATTATAGGAAATAACTTTTATTTTTTCAGTACTTCTTTGGAAGCATTTAATGAAATAAGAACTGGAACGGCTAAAAAATTTAGTGATCAAAGTTATGATAGAATTAGATTATTAGAAAATAAAAGTTTAGATAAAGTTATAGTTAAACCATACGAGGCTAAACCAGAATTATTATATGGTATAGATCTTTGCGAAATAACTGATGAAAATTCATGTGAAAACAGTGCTATAAATCAATATTATAACAAAAAAGTAGTAGGTATTAAGCAAGAATAAAATATATATGATTAATTACATAAGTATAGAAATAAAACTATAATAGTTTTGTTTCTTTTCTTTTCTTTAATTTACATCTTAAAGTATACATGATATACTTAGAGTAGTTAGGTGAGGTAAATGAAGAAAAAAGTTATGTTTATATCAAGTACAGGTGGACATTTTGTTGAACTTATGCAGTTAAAACCACTATTTAAAAAATATGATTATTACATTGTTACAGAAAAGACAGATAATAATGTAAAATTAAAAAAACAATATGGAAATAAAATTGATTTTTTGGTATTTGGTTCTAAAGATCATAAATTAGTTTATCCGTTTAAATTATTAATAAATTGTTTTTTGTGTTTATTTATTTTTATTAAATTTAGACCTAAGTACATTGTTTCAACTGGAGCTCATGTTGCTGGTCCTATGTGCTGCATAGGTAAAATATTTGGATGTAAAATTATATTTATTGAAACATTTGCTAATATGACGACAAAAACAATTACAGGTAAATTAGTTTATAAATTTGCTGATTTATTTATTGTGCAGTGGGAAAGTATGCTTAAACTTTATCCAAAAGCTAAATATTTTGGTGGTATTTTTTAAGGAGAGATTTTATGATTTTAGTTACGTTAGGAACTCAAGACAAACCTTTTACTAGATTACTTGAAGCAGTTCAAAAACAAATAGATAATGGGAATATAAAAGATGAGGTTATTGTTCAAGCTGGTTATACTAAATTTGAAAGTAAAGATATGAAAATATATGAATTAATTGAATATGAAAAGTTTGATAAATTAGTTAAGGATTGTGATATTTTAATTACTCATGGAGGAGTTGCGAGTATATTAAATGGAATTAAAAATGGAAAAAAAGTAATTGCTGCAGCTAGGTTAAAAGAATTTGGTGAGCACACTAATGATCATCAATTACAAATAATTAGCGATTTTTCTAAAAAAGGTTATTTACTTGCTTTAGATGATTTTGATAGGTTAGATGAGCTTTTAAAAAAGGTAAAAAAATTTAAGCCTAAAAAGTATGTTAGTAATACTAAAAATTTTATAAAACATATAGAAAATTATATAGAAAATAATTAGGTGGTTAATATGAAAAAGGTATTATTTTTACAAAATGAAAATGCTTTAGGTGGCGTTTGGTATGTTAATAAATCGGTAGCTGAGGCTTTAGTGAAAAAAGGTTATGATGTTAGTATTTTATCTATTAGAAATAGTTTAGGTAAAAAATTAAAGTGTGATAAGAATATTAAATTAGATATTATTAATAATGATTCATGGAATTTAATGAGAAAAAAAGATGTTATAATGCCACTTAAAAAATTAAATTTAATTTCTTTTTTTAAGAATATATTTAAATATTTTAAATCACATTTAAAGTTAAAAAATGATTTTAAAAAATTAAAAGAGTATATTATTTTAAATAAACCTGATTATATAATAGCTTCTCATTATCAAACTTTATATGGAATTCCAAATGAATATTTGTCAAAAACATTATATGAACATCATGCGTCATTTGATTTTTTAAATGAAGCAAAAGATAATTTTAATGTTTTAAAAAAATATAATGGTAAAATATATGGTTATATTTGGTTAAGTAAGGCAGCTTTAAATAAAGCTTTAAAAAGTGGTTTTAATAAAAATTTTTGTATATATAACCCAGTAAGATTTGATTGTGAAAAGAAAGCTAATGTTATTCAAAATAAAAAAATTGTCGTAATTACTCGTATTGAAAATTACAATAAAAGAATTAATTTAATGATTGAAATGGTTAATGATATTTTTAAAGATGAAAGTTTTAAAAATTGGTCGTTTGATATTTATGGATTAGGTGAATTTGATTTAGAAAGTAAAAAAATAATAGATAATAATAATCAAATTAATTATAAAGGTGTTACTGATAATCCTAAAGAGGTTTTGTTGAATAGTTCTATTAATTTAAATACTTCAATATTTGAAGGATTTTCTATGAGTATAATAGAGTCTACAACATGCGGCATACCAACGGTGACATTTAATCATGGAGAATCTATTAATGAAGAAGTTTTAAAAGATAAAACTGGTTATGTTATTAAACAAAATGATAAAAAGTTATATAAAGAAAAACTTATGTATTTAATGAATGATGAAGATACATTAAAGAAGTTTTCTAATAATTGTAAAGAATATTCAAATAATTTTTTAATTGAAAATATTATAAATAAGTGGATTGATTTATTTAAAGAAATGGAGAAAAATGATGAAAATTAGTATTATTGTTCCAATATATAATGTAGAAGATTATTTAGAAAAATGTTTAGATAGCTTAGTTAATCAAACATTTGAAGATTATGAAATATTATGTATTAATGATGGTTCACCTGATAATAGCCAAAAAATAATTGAAAAATATGAAAAAAAATATCCTAATTTAGTTTATGGTTTTATAAAAAAAAATGGAGGACTATCAGATGCAAGAAATTATGGATTAAGTAAAGCTAAAGGGGAATATGTTTTATTTATTGATAGTGATGATTATATAGAAAAAAACACCTTAGAAATTTTATATAATGAAGTAGTTAAAGGGTATGATATTGTATCATTTAATTTTAATAAAATTTGGGATGATGGTAAAATTGTGCCATGTATTAATCAAAAAATAGATGATTATAAAAAGTTTATGATAGCATTTCCTATGGCTTGTAATAAAATTTTTAAAAGAGAATTATTTGATGATGAATTTAAATTTAAAAAGGGAATTTTATATGAAGATTTAGAGTTTATTCCTTCTTTAGTTTTAAAAACAAATAAAATTTCTTCAATAGATAATTATTTATATTATTATTATCAAAGAAACGGATCTATAATGAATCAAAATAGATTTAATAATAAATTATTAGATATATTTGCAGTTTTAAATTCATTAGAAGATAGATTTATTAAAAATAATAAATATGATGAATATTATGAAGAATTACAATATTTAAATGTTGAGCACTTACTTTATAGTGCGGGATTAAGATTTAGTGTATTTAAAGATGGTAAAAAACATTTAGAAAAATGTAATGATATTATTAATTCAAAATATAAAAATTTTAAAAACAATAAATATTATAAAAATAAAAGTTTTAAATTTAAATTAATATGCTATTTAACATATCATAAACATTATAAATTATTAAAATCAATAAGCAAACTTAAAGGGTAGGTGATGATATGCCAAAAGTAAGTATAGTAGTTCCTGTTTATAATACAGAAAAATATTTAGAAAGATGTTTGGATAGTTTAGTTTATCAAACATTAAGTGATATTGAAATAATTGTTGTAAATGATGGAAGTAATGATAATAGTAAGAATATAATTGAAAAATATGTTAAAAGTTATCCTAAAAAAGTATTTTGTTTTGATAAAGAAAATGGTGGATTATCAGATGCAAGAAATTATGGGATTAAAAAATGTAATAGTAATTATATTGGTTTTGTTGATAGTGATGATTATGTGGATTTAGATATGTTTAAAAATTTATATGAAAAAGCTATATCAAAAGATTTTGATGTTGCTGTATGTGATGTTAGATTAGATTATGGTAATTATACTAAAGAAATATCTTCTAAAGTTTTAAAAGATTTAAATGATAAAGAAGAAATTAAAAAACAGATGATAGATATCTACCCAACTGCATGGAATAAAATTTATAAAAAAGAATTATTTGACAAAGTTTTATTTAAAAAAAATGTATGGTATGAAGATGTAGAGTTTTTATATAGACTATTTCCTTATATTAAAAATATAGCGGTAGTTAAAATGCCACTTATTAATTATGTTCAAAGAAAAGGAACTATTAGTAAAACATATAATAAAAAAATATATGATTATATCGATAATTTTAATGGTATTGTAAAGTTTTATAAAGATAATAATTTTTATGATGAATATTATAGTGAATTAGAATATTGTTATGTTAGATATTTATATAAAACATTTATTAAAGCAGCTGCTCATTTGAATAAAAAAGAATATAAAATAGCTTGTGAAAAAGCTACAGAAAATGTTAATAATAATTTTCCAAATTATAAAAAAAATAAATATTTAAAAAGTGGTTTTTCATCATTTTATATGAAACATTTTAATTCATTTACACAAATGATAGTATATAATTTATATAAAAATAGCTAGGAGATATATATGAAAGAATTAATAAAAGAAAAAACTATATTATTAAAAGAAATAATAAAAAATAATAAAAAAGCTTTTTGTTTATTATTTTGTTTTCTTTTGATTTTAATATATTGTCATTTTCAAACTATGATTTTAAATGATGATCTACCTTATTCACTTTTTTTTAGAGCAGGAAGAAGAATTACTAATATAAAAGAAGTTATAAGTAATCAAATATTTGATTATTCTCATATAAATGCTAGAATTTTTCTGCACTCAATTGTTCAATTTTTATTAATATATGATAAAAATTTATGGTCTATATTAAATCCTCTTGTAATTGTTTTATGTATTATATGTATGGCATATTTTATTAAAACAATATCTAAAACAAAAATAAATAATATTTATTTAATTATAGGATCAATTATTTCATTTTTAATGATGTATAATTATAAATATTTAGTATATTGGGTTGCAGGGTCTGTTAATTATGTTTTGGTATTTTTAATAATGATTTGTTTTATTATTTATTATTTAAAATATGGATTAACCTCTAAATATAAATTAACTTTATTTTTATGTTTTATTTTATCTATGATATGTGAAGCTTTAGCTATATTTACAATTATATTAGTAATAACAGATTATATACTAAAAAAAGTAATTTTAAAAGAAAAAAACATTACATTAAAATATATTATTTTATTAATATTTTCTATAATGGGATTTATGTTTATTTATCTGGCTCCTTCTACACAAGGAAGGATGAGTAGTGGTGTTGATCCATTACTTGCACTTGGCATTATTTCTAAAAATTTATTTTCGCTAGACTTATATAATTTATTTCCAGTATTTTTAATTTTATCTATTGGTTATTTTATAAAAAAGGATAAATTATTTAAACCTTATTTAATTATAATAATTTTGTATTTATGCACACTTACAAAAAATAATTATGTTTATTTAATTATAGGAATTGTTTTATTTCTATATCAAAGCTATATATTTTATAAAAATAAAGATTATAATTTAATTCCAATTTTAATTTGTGTTTATGCTTTATCTTATTCGTTAATAATTACAAATGAATTTGAAGCAGGTAGGTTGAATTTTCATTTTAATTTAATTATTGCATGTTTTACAATGTATAATTTATTTTATCAAAAAGAAAATATTAATTTGTTAAAATATATATTAATAATATTATTTATATTTTCAATATCATTTGAAGTATATGGTTATAGTTATGTTGGATATGTAAAAAGGCAAAGAGATATATCAATTAAAAATGTACAAAGTGGTAAAAGTAAGGTGCTTGAGACAAAAATAATAAAGGCACCATTTGACAGATTTCATGTGGATGCTAATAATCCACTTGATAAAGATTATTGGGCTTATGCTGCATTTAAAGATTATTATAATCTTCCAGATGATATTGTGATTAAAAGTGTAGAATAAATATATAAAATATGATAATATTAGTGTAGAGGTGAGATAATGAAAAAAATATCTTTAATTGTTCCGTGTTATAATGAACAAGAAGTGATAAAAATATTTTATGAAGAAGTAAAAAAAGTAGAAAAAGAATTTAATAAAGAGGCAAATTTTGAAATCATATTTGTTAATGATGGAAGTAAGGATAAAACATTAGAATTAATGCGAGAACTTGCTAAAAAAGATAAACAAGTTAGATATGTTTCATTTTCAAGAAATTTTGGAAAAGAAGCAGCAATGTATGCTGGACTAGAAGCGTCTACTGGTGATTATGCAGCTATAATGGATGCAGATTTACAAGACCCACCAGCACTTTTAAAAGAAATGTATGATATATTAGAAACAAAAGAATATGATAGTGTAGCAACAAGGAGAGTAACAAGAAAAGGAGAACCTCCAATTAGAAGCTTTTTTGCGAGAATGTATTATAAATTAATCAATAAAATTTCAAAAACTGAAATAGTAGATGGAGCACGCGATTTTAGATTAATGACAAGACAAATGGTAGATTCTGTTTTATCTTTAAAAGAATATAATCGTTTTTCTAAAGGTATATTTTCATGGGTTGGATATAAGACAAAATGGCTTGAATATGAAAATATTGAAAGAGCTGCAGGAACTACAAAATGGTCATTTTTTAAATTGTTTTTGTATTCCTTAGAAAGTATTGTGGCTTTTTCTACCGTACCACTTTCAATAGCTTCTGTTATGGGTATATTATTTTGCTTTATAGCTTTTGTGTTAATAATTTTAATTATTGTTAGAACATTAACATATGGTGATCCTACAAGTGGATGGCCAAGTATGGCATGTATAATGTTTTTCATAGGTGGCGTACAACTTTTATGTACTGGTATTATTGGACAGTATTTATCAAAAGCTTACCTAGAAGTTAAAGCAAGACCAATTTATATAACTGCAGAAACTGAAAAAGATTTAAATGAAAAATAGAATACTTTATTTAGATGCTTTAAAAATTCTTGCTATATTATTTGTAATTTACAATCATACACATATGTATGTAATGCCTTCTAGTAATTTAGGTATATTTATGAAATTAACTTTATTTTCTATTTGTAAAGTTGCTGTGCCACTTTTTATAATGGCATCAGGAGCACTTCTTTTAAATAGAAAAACTAGTTATAAGGAAGTATTTACAAAAAGAATAGTAAGAGTTTTTATTGCTTATATAATTTCTTGTATTTTCTTTTGTATATTTTACAAGAAAAATCCGTTAAAAATTATTTTCTATATATGGTCTGGTGGGAATTATAATTATATACCATATTGGGGATGGTATATTTATATGCTTATAGGTTTATATATTGTTTTACCATTTTTACAAGAAATGATTAAGGGTTTTAAAGAAAAAGATTATAAAATGTTTATTTTACTTTTTGTAATTATGGCAAGTTTTATGGAATTTATTCCATCATTTAGTGGTTCAATAATTTATATATTATTTAAAGGAAATATAAGTTATAGCCTAGGATTTAATAATAGACTTGTAACAACCATGTTTTCTATTGCTGTAGGTTATTTTGTTTTTGGACATTATATAAATAAAAAAAAGATTAATAGAAAAGAAAATTATATATGTATAATTACTTTTATAATTACTAATATTATTAATGCTTGTTACTTATTTTGCTGTTATAAGACAACAGGAGATTATAATGATTTTCTATTAGAATTTTCATATCTACCTGTTGCTATTTCATCAATGTGTTTATTTGTAATATTTAAATATTATTTAGATAATAAAAAGAAATGGAAATTTGAAAAATTTATAACCATATCTAGTAGTTCTGTATTTGGTATTTATTTATTTCATGTTCCTTTGATAGGAATTATTCATGATTTTTCTATTATAAACAAGATATATGTATTTAATTCGTTTATAGGGGCATTTTTAAATGTTATTATAGTTTTTATTATATTAGATATATTATTTTATTTAATACGAAAAATACCTATATTTAAAAAGATATTTTAAAAAATAAGAGATAATTCTCTTATTTTTCTGTTTCTTCCAACATATTTGTTATAAATATACCATATCCCTTATGGGGATTTTCAACAATAACATGGGTAACCGCACCTATGATATTATCACCTTGAATAATAGGGGAGCCACTCATTCCTTGAATTATACCATTCGTTTGACTTAATAAATCTTTATCAGTAATCTCAAATATAAAATTTTTATTTTTTTGTTTTTCGGTATTGATTTGGGTAATATTTATTTCATATTCTTTAACAACATCGCCACTTAAGACTGTTAATATTTTCGCACTACCAGTTTTTATTTCACTGGGTTTTGCTACTTTATAAGTTTTACTATTTTTAATTTTGTCAGTGTAATTGCCAAATATTCCTTGAGTTGTATTCTCTTCAATTTCACCAGTTTTTTCATTTTTATTATATTCAGCTTTTTTCTCACCAGGATTTCCATCAGAACTTGGTATAACACCTGTTACTTTAGATGGAAATATTTTACCATCTTTTATTTCAAATATTTTGCCAGTTGTTTGTTCTTGAATTTCATGACCTAGTGCTCCAAATTTTTTTGTATTTGGATCAATAAAGGTAAGTGTTCCAATACCTGTGATACTATCTTTAACATAAAGCCCAGTTTTATAAATTCCATTTTCATCTTTATAAAGTTTTAGTGTTGTTTGTTTTTCCTTATTATTATGCAAATAAGTTATTTTAACTTCATTATCTTTACTATTGTTTATCTGAGTCGCCATTTCATTAATAGAATTTATCTGGTTATCATTTATTTTTATTATACTATCACCAGCTTTTAAGCCTGCGTTTGAAGCTATAGAAGTATTATTTACTTCATATGTTCCCACAATTAATACACCTTTTGAATTAAGTGAAATACCAATGTTTTGTCCACCTGCAATTATTCTATCTGAATACGCAAATGCATTTATGGGTATAATAACAAATGTTAAAAGAAATAAGAAGATAGCCTGTTTAATTTTTTTATAAAACAAATAATCATCTCCTTTTTTTAAAATCAGACTACATTATTATTATGAATTTATTTTTTTAATATAAAAGTAGAATTTTATGGTAATTTTATTTGACATATATTTTAGATGTGATAATATAGTTTGTGGTGATTAACTGTGCTTAAAATTTGTGATGAAGACATAATTTTTACATTTGTACATACGAGTTTTTTTGATCTTTGCTGTTTTTTTGTACTTGTTTTTTTAATAGGATTATGTTTTTTAATTAAAAATGATAATATATTAGAAAAAATAAAAAATAAAATTTATATTAAAATTATAATTATGTTTTTTAGCTTAGTATTTGTTGGTTTTTTAGTTTTTATGTTTATATGGCTTATTTATAGTTCATCTGTTAAAAATTGTGCGTGTAAATACTATGGAAGTGCTTCTAATATATTTTATAAAAGTATTGAAAATGAAACAAATTATTTAAATAACAATAGGGTATTAATTATTGGCGATTCTAGAATGGAATTGATGGAAGACGATGAAAATTTAATTAAGCCGGGAAATTTTGATTTTATTGCTAAAAGTGCAATGAAATATACTTGGTTTCATGATGAAGCTTTACCTAGGGCATATAAAATTTTAAAGAATGGTAATTATGATAAATATAATATTGTTGTAAATATGGGTGTGAATGATTTAAATGATGATATAGATATTAAAAAAAGAGCTGATGAGTATTTTGATGAATATGAAAAATTGGCTCAATATAATTCAAAAATAAATTTATATGTTTTATCTATTAATCCAATATTTGAAAAAAGATTAAATGAGACACAAAAGTATAATACAAGAACAAATAAAAAAATAGAAGAATTTAATAAAGAAATTATAAAAAAAATAAATAATTCTAAAGAAGAAAATATTTATTATTGTAATGCTTATGATGAATTAAAATTTAAATCTGATGATGGTATTCATTATATTAAGGAAACTAATGAAAAAATTATTGATTATATTATAAATGACTGTATAAAATATTAAAAACGCTCTTAATTGAGCGTTTTATACGTATACAAATAGACCGGCTATAAAAAAGGCAATAATACCGATAAGCATAATCCAAACGGCAATTTTTTGTACTTTAGGATTCATATTTTTCACCTCGCTTTTAATTATAATATATTTTCTTATATTTTGGAATATTTTTTATTCAAAAGAGTATAATTTGATGAGGGATAAAATATGAAAAAATATATGAACATTATTAAAAACAATATTCGCATTAATAAAAATTTATTTGTGTTTTTAGCTGTTATTGTGGCTGTAGGATTAGCTAGTGGAAGTATATTTGTTACATTTTTAAATAGTAGTGATAAACAAATAGTAACTAATTATTTAAATGATTTTTTAAATAGTATAAATTCATCAAAATTAAATTATGGTATAACTTTAACCAATACATTAGTTTTTACGTTAGGTATTGGATTATTAATTTGGCTATTAGGAATATCAGTTATTGGTTTTATTTTTATAATATTAATTTTATTTGTTAAATCTTTTTCTTTAGGATTTTCTTTAGCCTCTATTATTATTAATTTTAAATTTAAAGGTATTATACTTTCATTTATATATATAGTTCCACATCATGTAATTAACATGATGATATACATTCTAATATCGTCTTATGCTTTAGTTTTATCTTATAAATTAATAAATAGTTTTATGAAAAAAACTTCATTTGATTTTAAAAATATTTTTCAAAGATATAATTTTATATTAATGTTTTCTTTAATCATTTTGTCTATAAGCACATTATATGAAGTATATTGTATGCCTTATTTACTTAAAATTTTAAATAATGTTATATAAAGATAGCTTTTATAACTATTTTTTTGTTATAATATTAAAAAGAAAAGAGTGGTATGCATGAAAAAAGTTGTAGTTGGTATGAGTGGTGGTGTAGATAGCAGTGTTGCAGCTATTTTATTAAAAAATCAAGGCTATGAAGTTATTGGGCTTTTTATGAGAAACTGGGATAGTACAATTAATAATGATTTTTTAGGTAATCCTAATGATTTAAACGATATATGCCCTCAAGAGAAAGATTATAATGATGCATTAAAAGTATGTGAAAAAATAGGAATACCTTTAAAAAGAGTAGATTTTGTTAAAGAATATTGGGATTATGTTTTTACTTATTTTTTAGATGAATTAAAAAAAGGAAGAACGCCTAATCCAGATATTATGTGCAACAAGTATATTAAATTTGATATGTTCTTAAAAGAAGCTATTAAATTAGGAGCAGATTATATTGCAACTGGACATTATGCTAAAATAAAAGATGGAAAATTATACCGCGGTGATGATGAAAATAAAGATCAGTCTTATTTTTTATCACAAGTTACTAAAAAACAATTTGAAAAGGTTTTATTTCCAGTAGGAGAGTTAAATAAAACAGAAGTTAGAAAAATAGCCCATGAATATGATTTAATTACAGCAGATAAAAAAGATTCAACTGGTATATGTTTTATAGGTGAAAGAAATTTTAAAAAATTTTTAGAAAATTATTTACCTAATAATCCAGGTAATATTGTAAATATTGATACAAATGAAGTTTTAGGAAAACATATAGGCTTAATGTATTATACAGTTGGACAACGAAGGGGATTAAATATAGGTGGTAGTAAGGAAAGATTATTTGTTTGTAAAAAAGATTTAGAAAAAAATATTTTATATGTTGCTATGGGTGATGAAAATAAATATTTATTAAGTTATAGTGCTATTATTGAAGCGGTTAATTTACTAGACGAACTTCCTAAAAAATGTACAGCAAAATTTAGGTATAGACAAAAAGATAATGAAGTATATACCGAAATATTAGAAAATGGTAATGTTTTAGTTAAATATCCACAAGGAATTAAAGCTGTAACAGAAGGTCAAGCGTGCGTATTTTATAATAAAGAAGAATGTTTAGGTGGCGGAATTATAAAAGAAGTTTTTAAAAGCAGGTGATTTTATGTTGTATGGTTTAATAGCAATTCTAATTCCTAGTTTAATTGCTACTAAATTATTGGATTATTTAAATAAGGGGTTAAGTTTAAAAAATACAATTTATTATTATTTTATTTTATTAGGTTTATCAAGTTGCTTTAATGCAGTACTTTCTAAAATATTATTTGGTGTTGAATCTGGTTTATTTAATAGTATTGATGATAAACCAATATTATTTAGTAAATTTATGATTATGTCAATTATCATCAATATTTTTATTGTTTTAATAATTATGTATTTTCAGAAAAATCTTTCAATTGATATTGTTTATAAAAAAGTAAATGAAAAAAAGAAAAAACGTCGATAAAATAATATTTGCTGTTATTTTCGAAATATTATTTTTATTAACTATATTATCATTTTATATTAAAAAAGATTTTTCTGATGTTTCGTTTGAACAACTTATTTATAGTATGCAAACAGCTACGGGTACAGGATATGATGTTATAAAAGATGGATTTATTTATGTATTACCTAGGTTTTTGTGTTTAAATTTATTTATATATCTTTTATATTTTATAAATAAGATTAAAAAATATAATGTTATTTGTAATTTGAAATTTAAAAATAAAAAAATTCAATTTAATTTAACTTGTCCTAGGCGTCTTAATAGGATAATTTTATATTCATTATTATTTTTAATTTTAATTTTTACTATATTTTTTAATATTGGTTTTATTGACTATTTAGCTGTTAAAGATAATCATTTCTTTGATAAATATTATGTTTCGCCTAAAAATGTTAATATTGAAGCGCCAAAAGAAAAAAATAATTTAATTTTAATTTATGTTGAATCTTTAGAAACATCATTATTATCAAATGAAAACGGTGGTAATTTTAATGAAAGTGTTATTCCAAATTTAGAAAATCTCGCCAAAGAAAACATTAATTTTAGTAATAATAATAAAATTGGTGGTGCTACAATGGCATATGGTGCTAGTTGGACTATTGCTGGTATTGTTGCTTCATCATCTGGAATTCCATTAAAAATTGGTAGTGCTGACGGTAATCTTTATTGGGATTATAATGGAAGTTATTTACCTGGGGCTTATAGTTTAGGTGAAGTTTTAAAAAATAACGGATATAGCAATTATTTTATGCTTGGTTCAATGTCAACGTTTGGTGGTAGAAGTTTATATTTTTCTCAGCACGGAAATTATGATATATATGATTATGGTTATGCAATTAATAAAAAGTGGATTGATAAAAACTATTTTGAATGGTGGGGTTATGAAGATAGTAAATTATATAATTTTTCTAAAAAACAATTAACACGTATATCTAAAAAAAATAAGCCTTTTAATTTTACTATATTAACGGCTGATACACACTTTACTGATGGGTATGTTGATAAAAGTTGTAAGGAAAAATATGATGAAAAATATTTGAATAGTTATTCATGTACTGATAGTATGCTTTATGAATTTATTAATTGGATAAAAGAACAAGATTTTTATAAAAATACAACGATCGTTATTATTGGTGATCATTTATCTATGCAGAAAAACTTGGAACAAATGTATGATAATAGTAATTATAAAAGAAAAATTTATAATACATTTATTAATTCTAGGGTTATAAGTAAAAATACAAGTAATCGTGAGTTTACTTCATTTGATTATTATCCAACTATTTTAGCGTCTCTTGGTTTTAAAATTAATGGAGATCAATTAGGTCTTGGTACCAATTTATTTTCTAATAAAAAAACATTAACAGAAAAAATAGGGTTTGAAAAATTTAACAACGGATTAAAAGAAAAATCTAATTATTATAACAATTATATTTCTGACAATATTCAGTTTAGTAAGAAAAAATAATAATTATTGTGTTATACATAATTTTACATTTGTCTTGACTTTGATAGGGTAGTAGGTTAAAATATTAATAGTAGGAGGGTTACGAAATTTATGGAAAGATTAAATGACATTTTAAGAGAATTAGGAATTTCTAAAGTAAAACTTGCTAAATGTTTAGGTGTATCTAGACAAATGATTTATAATTATTTAGAACTTGATGATATTAATAAATGGCCAAAAGACAAAAAAGTTATTTTGCTTAATATTTTAGGAATTAAATCTGCTGAAGAACTTAATACTATTAAAGTTGATACAGATTATATTATGGATGTTGAAACTAGGATTAATAGTTTATTTGAAAATACTACTAAAAGTAATGTGTCAGATAATAATGCTATATTCAGCGGTTTAAATAATAAGCAAAAAGAACTTATGCATAATATTGTTGATGAATTAAAAGAGCGTTTAGAAGATGAAAAAGATGAAGATGGTTATAATTCTATTTTATATTTATATCATTTTTTACAGTCAATGGAAAGCATGAAAGAATTAAAATATATTTTAGCCTATGTATCTAAAGTTGGAGGATTTACAAAGCCTTATGAGTTTGTTTATGATGAAACAGAACAATTTGTATTTGAAAGTATCTTTTTTTCAGCTTTAAATTTATACCATGCTGGAACTTCTAGCAAGGCAAGAATTGCAGAAACACATAAACGTTTTGTCGCTCAAATTGAACACAAATTAGAAGATAAAATGAGCAGAACATTAGAAATAAATTCAGCAAAAGTACAAGCTATGAAAGAACTTGGTTATACTGAAGTTAATGAAGAAAATGTTGCTGAAATAATGTATAAAATTGATGAAATTCAGTCAAGAAAATCTAATAACGGATAATCCGATAATATATATTATGTTAACTTGTATAGATAGAATAAATTTATTATGGTTTATTCTTTTATTTTAAAGTGAGGTTTTAATATGAATAAATATATGTACGCTGCTAATAAAGAGGCAGAAAAAAACTATAATAATAAATTTAAAGATGGTGGTCCATTTGGAGCTGTGATTGTTAAAGATAATCAAATTATTGCTACTGGTAAAAATAATGTTTTAATTAATAATGATCCGACTGCTCATGCAGAAATATCAGCTATTAGAGATGCTTGTAATATATTAAACACACATGACCTATCAGGCTGTCAAATATATACTACATGTTTCCCATGTCCTATGTGTTTATCAGCTATTATTTGGGCTAATATTAGGACAATATATTATGGAAATAATAAAGAAGATGCTGCTAATATAGGGTTTAAGGATGATATGATATATTCTTTATTTAATAATTTATATAATAATAAAATTGTAAATTTTAAACAAATAGATAGGGAAGAAACTATTAAATTATTTGATAAATTTAAAAATATTGATGATAAAATTATTTATTAATCCCCTATTTTATTAAAAGATGATTTAAATACATAAAAATAAATCCAATTATAAAGAAAATTAATGTTTTCTTTTTTTCTTTATAATTTAAAGCATTTGGTAATAATTCTAAAATAGACATATATGACATAATACCAGCAACTATAGAAAATAAAAAACCAATAATATTAATAGAAATATTTTTAAAAAACAAGCAAGCTATTATTGCACCAAAAAATTCAGATATACCTGCTATAAATGTTAATAATATGGCTTTTAGTTTACTTTTAGAAGAATAATATATTGGAATAGCTATACTTATACCTTCTGGCATATTATGTATTGTAATAGCAAGTGTTATAGCTATACCTAATTTTATATCAGTATTTAATGTTAAATAGGTAATAATGCCTTCAGGAATATTATGAGCAATAACTGTTAAAAAGGAAAATATACCAATTTTATAAAGTTTATTACTACATTTAAATAATTTATCTATTATGCATGGAATAATTAATCCAATTGTAATAAAAAACGCAGAATAAAAAAATTTATATTTACTATCAATTAGAATTAAACTTTCAAAAATTAAATTAAATATTGATACACTAAACATGACCCCAGATGCAAAAGCTAAAGAATATTTTATTATTTTATCTTTATTTCCTTTTGTAAAAATAACAAGTGAACCTAGTAAGGTTGAAATGCCTGCTATAAAACTTAAAATAAAAGGAAAATAAAACATATTACTCACCTATTTAACCATATGAAAAAAGGTATAACACTATACCTTATAAACTAAAACACATTAATATGAAACCACTAACTACACTTATCGAATATATTATACCAACTATTTTAATGCATTCACGTAGCTTTTTATCGCTTTTAAACAAAACTAATAGAGCAACCCCACTATTGGCTAAAAGTCCTGTTAAAGCAGCTGAAAACGGCAAAATATTGGATAAATATAATTCAGTAAGTAAAATGCTTGAACCACAATTTGGAATAAGCCCAATTATACCAGAGATAAATGGCGTAAATAGTGTATTTTTATTAAGAATGTTTTTTATGGTATCTTCACCTACATAATGAAAGATAATATTTAAAATAAAAGTAAATACAAATATGAATATAAATATTTTTAAAGTATGTTTTAAAGCTGATTTTATTATGCCATGTTCACAATCACAATGATCGCGTGGGCATATTTCATATTGTTTTTCATGTTTTTCTTTTATAAATAAATCAATGAAGAAACCTGATACAAAGCCAATAATAATTTTAATTAATACTAATGTTAATATTATATTAATATTAGCTTTTTCAGCTATTAATATTGGAAGCATCTCATCACTTGTAGATAAATATACTGATATTAAAGTGCCTAAAGTAATTATCCTAGTGGCATATAAATTGGTCGCCATAACAGAAAACCCACATTGTGGAATAGCACCTAAAAGGCTACCGATTAATGGCCCAAATCTACCTGCTTTACTAATAATTTTTTCATTTTTATGAGTTAATTTGTGTTCAGTAAATTCAATTATTAAAAAAGCTAAAAATAGAAATGGTAAAAGCTTTAAATTATCTATTATTGTATCTATAATTATTTCTTTCATATAAATCCCCTCGCCTATTTATTATACCATAACATTCCAAAATTTATCCATTGACTGTGATAAAATATAATGATAGAATTAAAAAGTATTATGAAAGAAGTTGGTTGTATGAAAAAATATATTTATGGGATAAGTGTTTTAATTATTATTATTTTAATTGGTATTGTTTGTTTTTTTGCTTCTAATAAAAAGACAACTAATACTACATTTAAAAGCCAAAAAGAATCTGACATTAAATTTGATAATAAAAAAATTAATATTTATGTATTTTGGGGTGATGGATGTCCACATTGTGAAGAACTTAACTTATTTTTTAATAATTTAGATAATAAATATAAGTCATATTTTAATATATATAGTTTTGAGGTTTGGAATGATGATGAAAATAATGATCTTATGAATAAAATGGCTAGTAAATTAAATGAAGAAGCATCTGGTGTGCCTTATATTATAATTGGTAAAAAAACATTTACTGGTTATTTATCAAGTATGGATAAAAAGATTAAAAAAGCTATTTTAGATGAATATAATAACAAAGGTGTTAATGATGTATATAAAAATTGGAATTAATGTCCAATTTTTTTATATATTATATCTTTTAATTAATAAATTTATTTCTGTAAATTTAATATTTGAAGTTGTTTCTGTTGTTGTAGTTTTTATTTGTAATGTTGTTCCAGCATTTATATCAACAAAATTAGTTTCAGAAAAATCCATATCGCTAGTCTCTCCCTTTTCTAATTTAAATTCTAAATCATTTATAATTGCACCTGTGCCTTTATTTATTAAGGCAAATGATGCTCCAACTATTTGTGTTACTCCTGATATTCTTCCACACATTACTATTTCATAAACGCCTGTTTTATTAATTACTATATCATTATTATTAGGCATTGATATTATATCAGTAACACCTGGTATTATTCTTCTTGACCCCATATCGATTATTCCTGTATTTTGAGTATTTGGATAACTAGCAAAGGCAACTACACTATACGATGTAGGTCCTAATGTTCCAGCAGGTCCTGTTGGTCCTGTTGGTCCGATGTCTCCTTCTAAACCAGCGGGGCCTACTGGGCCTGCAATTCCTCTTGGACCGGTTTCTCCTTTGGGTCCAGTCGGACCTATATCCCCTTTTATTCCATTTTCTCCTTTGGGTCCAGTCGGACCAATGTCACCTTTTATTCCGTTATCTCCTTTTGAACCTGTTGGACCCATTATCCCTTGAGGTCCTGTTGGTCCAATATCCCCTTTTGGACCAGTTGGTCCCATTAATGGTTTTAAATTTGTTGTTTCTATTCCAATTTGCCTTAAGTCATTTTGTAATTTAATGTTTTGTTTTATTTTTTCGTATTTCAATTATAATCACCTCGATTTTTACATTATATAATATGTGGTGATATTTTTTTTATTTAATTATTTTATCTAAAATTAAAAAAGTAGAAATATCTACTTTAATAGGTTGTATTATAAATAGTGTTGGTGAGTGTAAATCACTACACTGTTTTTATTAAAAAAAGACATAAGTTTGATACAATGTAATTGTTAATAATACACTGAAAGGAATAAACTTATGTCTACAAATAATTATATACTAAATTTACTAAATATTAAAGATGAAAATATTCATATTATTACTAATTGTAAAGAAAAATTGATAAAAGGGAAATTTTACAAGATAATTGAAGGTATTTTGACCTATATGCCTGAACGTTGTCCAAATTGTGGAATTATCAATCAATCTACAGATGATATTATCAAATGGGGCTTTAGAAAAAATTGTATTGTTAAAATTCCTAAACAAGGAAATTGTTTAACTAGATTAATTCTTCATAAACAACGTTTCTTTTGTAAGCATTGTAATAACACATTTATTGCCGAAACTAACCTAGTTAATAAGAATAAAAATATCTCTAATAACACCAATTTACAAATTAAACTAGAACTTATGGAAAAACAATCTGAAAAAGATATTGCTAAAAGAATGGATGTTTCTGTTTCTGTCATTGACCGTATATTAAATGAGATATCATCTAATACTGTTTTAAGGCATCCCACTTTGCCTAAATCAATGAATTGGGATGAATTTAAAGCTACTAAAGATACTAAAGGTAAAATGGCTTTTATTATTACCAATAATGACAATGGTAACTTATTTGATATAAATGATTCTAGAAAATCTAGAGATTTAGAAAAATATTTTAGAAGATACTCCAAACAAGAACGCGATAAAGTTAAACATATTTCTATTGACTTTTATTCTGGTTACATCTTCTTAGCTAAAAAATTATTTAAAAATGCTGATATATCTATTGATAGATTTCATATTGTTATTCAAGCTTATAATGCATTAAATTCTACTAGAGTTAGCTTGTGTAAAAAAGATAATCCTAATTATAATAAATTAAAAGATTATTGGAAATTAATTGTTAAAAATGAAAATGATTTATCTGAAGAAAAACAATATTCTAAACATTTTCGTAAAGATATGTCTCAAAAAGATATTGTTCAATATTTGATTAATACAAATCAGACTTTGAAAACTACTTACGAATGTTATCAAGGTTTAATTAATTCTTTAAAAGATAAAAATTTTGAAAAATTTAAATCAATAACATTAAACCAAAATAAAAATTTATCTTTAAAAATGAAACAAGCATTAAAATTATACAAAGAAAATATTAAATATATTGAAAATTCATTTAAATATGATATTAATAATGGCATTATTGAGGGGACTAATAATTTAATAAAATGCATTAAAAGAATTGCTTTTGGTTATAAAAAATATGATCATTTTATATCTCGTATTTTCTTAATTAAAGGCATTATAAAGGGATGACTTTCATCATCCCTATAATATCAATTCATTTATCAAATTTATTGTTCACCAACACTATTTGACAAAGAACCCCAATAGTCCGTTTATACTTTTGGTTTATCGAATTTTAATATAATTAATATTCCCTATAAATTAAATGCTCTAATTTATCATCAACAATTTGATTATTAACAACCTTATTTTTTATTGGCTTTGCTAAAATTTTATAGTTTTCTATCTCTGATATTGAAACCCATTCAAATATACCATCACCATCTAAAGAATGAAAATTATTTGCAACTTTATCTTCAGAAATAGTTAATAAATAATATAAACCGATTTCATGATATTTTGTCTTTGGAGAATCTAAAAACATTTCCACTATATACTTTAATTTTGGTTCTGTTTCCAAATCCAATTCTTCTTTTAATTCACGACCTATCGCAGTATTACTATCTTCGTGAACATCAATTCTACCGCCAGGGAACATATATCTTCCATTATCTTGATTTTCTAAAAGAACTTTTGTTTTTTCTTCATTATAGATAATTGCTCCAACACGCGTTCCAAATCTTGAGCCTTCTTCTTTAATTGTTATTACCATATTTATCACCCATTATAAATATACTCTATTTCCTGCACTGATTCAAGGTTCTACACTTTTTATCTGATAAGTTTATATCACTAATAACTGTTTCATATAAATTATCAAGTGTATCATCCCTAAGTTTGACAGTTGTAGGTCTAAAATAGCATGGCAAGTATTGAAAATACTTATTTTTTTTGCATTTTTTATCTTGCGTCTAATTACGTCTAATGTTATAATGGTATTACAGGATGTGATTATATGGTAAGATTAAGAACAACAACCGCCAAAAATATTAAATATTATTCCATTATTGAAGATTATTATAGAAACGGAAAAAGAACTACAAAAACGCTTCTCACTATCGGTAATGAAAATAAAGTAACTTTATTAGCTTCTGAACAAAAAATCGATGCTAATACTTATCTTAATAATTGTTTAAATGAATATATTAAAAATCATCCACCAATGATTGAAAAAGAAGTTATTATAAAAAAATATTCAAATAAATTAATACCTAAAGATGTTATTAATAATTTTAATGTTGGATACCTATTCTTAAAGAATATATATTATTCATTAAATATAGATAAAACTGTTAAAAAGATAAGTAAAAAATACAAGTTTGAGTTTGATTTAAATGAAGTATTATCTAATTTAGTATTTTCAAGAATAATATATCCTTCATCAAAACTTAAAACTTATGAATTAAGTAAAAATTTTATTGAAACACCTAAGTATAATTTGGAAAATATATATCGTGGTTTAACTTATCTAAATGCTGAATTAGATTTTATACAAAAAGAAATATACAATAACAGTAAATCAGTAATTGATAGAAACACTAGAATTATGTATTTTGATTGTACTAATTATTACTTTGATATAAATGAAGAAACAGAACTTCAAAAATCTGGCAAAGGAAAAGATGGTAAAGCTAAGCCATTAGTTGGAATGGGATTATTTATGGATGGCAATGGTTTACCTATTGCCATGAATATATATCCAGGAAATGAAAATGAAACAAAACATTTAATACCTTTACAAGAAAAAATGGAAAAAGATTTTGCCTTAAATAATAAGAAAACCATTATATGTACTGATGCTGCTATGTGTACAGATGAAATTAAACAATTTAATATAAAAGATGGCAAAGCATTTGTAATTACACAATCTATTAAAAAATTAAAAAAAGAATATCAAAAAGAAATTTTTGAAGATGGCAACTGGAGAATTGTTGGTGATTTAAGTAAAACTTATAAATTAAGTGAAATATTAAATAATGAAGAATTATCTAAAAACCATTATGAAACAATTTTTTATAAGATAATTAAAACAGAAACAGCTCACGTTGTTCAAGATTTAATAGTTACATTTCAAATTAAATATAGAGATTATTTAAGAAATGTTAGAAATGGTCAAATAGAAAGAGCAAATAAAAAAATAGGATTGACAAATAAAGGTGAAAAAATAAAATTAAGTGTTAATCCTAATGATTTCAGAAGACTTATAAAAGAAGAAGTCAGTGAAAGCAAAAAAACTAAGAATAATAAAATTAATGATATTAATTCACTTAATGAAGAAAATAATAAAGCAAAATATTATTATTCATATTCTATTGATCAAGATAAAGTTAAAGAAGAAGAAAAATTTGATGGCTATTATGGAATTACAACTAATTTAACTGGTGAGATAAAAGATATATTAAAAATTTCTAAAAACAGATGGGAAATAGAAGAATCGTTTAGAATATTAAAAACCGATTTCGATTCTGGAACTGTTCATTTATCGAGAGAAGATAGGATTAAAGCTCACTTTCTAACATGTTTTATATCACTATTAATTTATAGAATATTAGAAAAAAAATTAAATTATAAATATACAAATACGCAAATAATAGAAAAATTAAAAGAAATGAAAATGTTTGAAGAAAAAGGGACTGGATATTGTCCGGCTTATACCAGAACAGATTTAACCGATGATCTGCATGATGTTTTTGGCTTTAGAACAGACTATGAAATAATAAATTATAAAAATTTTGAAAAAATTTTTATACAAATAAAAAAATAAAGTTGTACGCAACTTTTTTGAAACATAAAAACTCTTACTTTTCCCTTTATTTATAAGGGCTTGTAAGAGTTTTTATGTTCCACAACTGTCAAACTTAAGATTATAACTTAATGAATAATAATTTTCCAGTGCTGTAATTAGTGCTTTTAAATCATTATTATATGTCACATCAGAATAATGTTCTTTTGATATTCTTCATACATTGAATATATGTCATTATTATATTTTCTCATTTGCATCACTGCCCTAAATTAATAGTTGTTTATCATCAAACAATTAAAAAAAGCGAGATACTATTTAACTATTGTTTAGGATAGCCGTATCTCGCTATAAGTATTATAACTCATTTTATTAAATTTGTGTCATTTTTTTCATATAATGGCTGAGTAGTGACGTTTATGCACTTTTTATTTGGGTTAATGTTTTGTTAAAACAGTTATTAGGATTTATATAATTATTATTAACGGATATTTCAAATAGAACATGTTTACCTAAATTTTTATCTAAATTGGACTCCCCGGCTTTTCCAATTACCGTTCCTTGTCCTACTATATCGCCTTCTTTTACTGTTGTTTCACTTAGACTTTTATAGGTTGATATTACATTTGTATCATGTTCAATCGTGATTATTTTTCCCATTAATTTGTCTTCTTTTACGCTTGTTACTTTTCCTTCTAGTATGCTTACAACGTCAAAGGTATTGTTAATTCCACCATATGTTATTCCACTGTTTTGAATGTATGTTGTATCATAGTTTATTATTGAGTTTTCTTGTTCTTTTTCTTTTGCTTTATAATCATAATATGTTGATATTTCTTTTACTGATGTGTCAGTATAAGGTTTAATTATTACGTTTTCTGTACTTACTACTGATTCTACTGGTGTATTAAATAGTTTTGATACATATACATGTTCTTCTTTTTCATTATTTTGTTTTAATGTTTTGTTATTGCTTGTGTAATATATTCCTCCTAATAGTAAAGCACTCATACTAAAGGTTAATCCATATAGTATTGGTTTTGATAATTTTTTTTTCATATTTTCACCTCTACTATAATTTTGGATTGTTTTGTTTTTTTTATACTATGTTTTTTTTATTTCTGTGTTTTGATAGTAATATTTTAATATTTGATCATATTTATATCCTTCTTTGGCCATTCCGTTTGCTCCGTATTGGCTCATTCCAACACCATGGCCAAATCCTTTTGTTGTTATTGTTATGTTCTCTTCATTTTGAGTTATATCAAAGTAGTTTGAACGAAGGCTTAGTTTTTGAGCTAATTTTCTACCATTTATTGTTTGTCCGTTTATGTTTAGTTTTTTTGTTCTTCCAGTTGTTGTTTTTTCTATATTTGTTATTGTTATTGTTTGATTATATGGTAATGATAGTTTATTATAAAAATCATTTAAAGTTAATTTATATGTATCTTGATATGATGGAGATTCTTCATCCCATTTGCTTGATACACTTCTTAGATACGGAACTTTTGATGAAAATATTTCTTCACTGTTTTCGGTTACACCAGTACTTGTTGAGAAAAACATGGCATTTACTACTTGGTTATTATATGTTAGTATTTGGTTTTCTGTTTCGGTTACTGCTTTTTTTATTTTATTTATTTTTTCGGGATATTCTTCTTTCCATATTTGTTTTAGCTGATTTTCTGTTTTATATACTTGGTTTGTTGTTGTGTTGGTAACATCATAGTCTTTTGTTTTATTTCCATTCATTTGATATGTTGCGTAGCTTCTTGAAGCAACTGCTTGGGCTTTTAGGGCTTCTAATTCAAAGGTTGTTGGCATTTCACTTGCGACGACTCCTTTTATGTAGTCTTCAAATGGTATTTCTGTGATTTGTCCTGTTTTTTCGTCTAATACTCTTATTATATTATTTGTTATATATTTAAATTTTATGTTATCTTTTTTTGTAAATGTTTTAGCAAATAAAAAAGGTATTATACTAATCATTATGGTTATTATAATAAACTTTTTCATATTTTAGTTCCTTTCTAAATGAATTTTGTGTTTACGAAAAAATCATATAAAAAATTTACTACTAAATACGATAAAGCCATACTAATGATTAAATATAATACTCTTGATGAATAATATCTGTTTTTTTTAAATATGCCTGAAATATTTAGACTTTCTAAAGACCATATGGTGATTATCACCATTACTATATATATAAGACCTTTTAGTTGCATTAGTTTTTGTAGTTATCTAACATTTCGATGCGTTTTTTATGACGTTCTTGATTACTAAAAGGTGTTTTTAAAAACACATCTGTAATATCTTTGGCCCTGAATAATGGCATATTTCCATTTATAGCAATGATGTTTGCATCGTTATCTTGTCTTGTGTATTTTGTTTCTTTTATGTTGTTTACTTTTGCACATCTTACTTTGTCTATTTTGTTGCAGGCTATGCTTATTCCAATTCCACTACCACATATGGCAATTCCTTTTTCTACTAGTCCATCTCTTACTGCTTTGCCTAATTTAAATCCATATTCTGGATAATCGTGTGAATTTTTATCATCACATCCATAGTCGATAACAGTATATCCTATTTTATTTAAATATTTTGTAAGTTTTTGTTTTAGTTTGAATCCTCTGTGGTCGCTTGCAAGTCCTATTTTTTTTATTGGAACGTTCATTTGTACAATTGTTTTTTCTTGATAATTATTGTTTACTATTTCATTTAATGAAGTTTCTTTTTCCATTATTTTGCCTCCTTTAATTCATTATAGCATCTTTTTGTGAAATTTTTTAGAAAAGAGTTAATATAAAAAGCAAAAGTGTTTGATACTTTAATTTTTTTACTGTGAATGTTTTGTAAGATTAAAAAACGAGCTTTTCCTTTATTTATAGAAAAAAACTCGGCATTTTCTTATGGCAGGGGAAGCAAGACTTGAACTCACGACATTCGGTTTTGGAGACCGACGTTCTACCAACTGAACTATTCCCCTGTGTTGGTAAGACAAGTTGATTATATCACATTATTTAAACTTATTCAATAACTTTCATATAATATGATGGTGATTTAAATGTCTGTTATAAAGTATAATACTAAGGAAAAGGAGCTACTTGCGAGATTGATGAGGGCTGAGGCTATTGGTGAGGGTGATTTAGGAATGCTGATGGTTGGAAATGTTGTTGTTAATAGGGTTTTGGCTAATTGTTTAACTTTTAAGAATGTGGACAGTATTACTAAGGTTATATATCAAAGTCCTGGTGGTTTTTCTGGTGTTGATTCTCCTCTTTTTTTTAGTAATCCTACTAGCTTAGAAAAGAGTTTAGCTGATAGGGTGATTAAGGGAGAATATTATTATCCGGCTACTCATGCTTTATGGTTTTATGCACCTAAAGAAGGCGAAGGATGTAAGGAGGCTTGGTGGGGTCAATATAATAGTGGTAGATATAAGAATCATTGTTTTTATGTTCCTGAAGATGGCGTATGTAATGAAATAAGATAAAAGAGACTATTTCTAGTCTCCTACTTTGTGAGTTAATTTTAAGGTTAACTCTTTTTCTTTTCCATCTCGGCTGATTGTTAGTTTAATACTGTCTCCTAGGTTATGTTTATAAAGTAGATATTTTAAATGTGCGGAACTTTTTACAGTTGTTCCATCTACTTTTGTTATTATGTCATTTTTTTGTAGACCTGCAGATTCAGCATCACTACCACTTTGAACTTCGTTTACTATAACTCCTGATTTTATTCCATCTGTTTTTAGGCTTGAGTTATAATATGAAGCACTATCTAAATCATAAAGAGATACACCAATTAATGGCCTTTCAATTGCTTCACCTTTTTCTAGTTTTTCTACTTGGCTCATTGCTACTTCAATTGGAATTGCAAATCCCATTCCTTCTACTGAGCTTTCAACTAGTTTTACTGAGTTTACTCCTATTACTTCACCGTTTATGTTTACTAGTGGTCCACCACTATTTCCTGGGTTGATTGAGGCATCTATTTGAATTGCTTCCATCATGTATTGTGAACCGTTGTTTGTTACTGTTATTTCTCTATTTTCACCTGATATTATTCCTTTTGTAACAGTTCCTGCATATTCTGTACTAACAGGGGTTCCTACTGTAAATACGGTATCTCCTACTTTTGATTTTGAGCTATCTCCTATTTCGGCTACGCCTAATACTTTATCGGCACTTATTCTAACTACGGCTATATCCATGTATGAATCTGTTCCTAATACTTTAGCTTCTATTTCATCACCTGATGTTAATGTTATTTTTATTTCGCTGGCTCCATCTACTACGTGATTATTGGTCATGATGTAACCATATTTACTGTCTTTTTTGTATACAAATCCTGAACCATATCCTGATAGGCGTCCGTTTTGATAGTTATTTACTACTACTACTGAGTCATATACTTTTTGGACTGATTCATTGATTGAATCTTTTGATGTTATTGTTACGTTCTTTTTGACTGAGGTTTCTGTTGATGTGTTTTGTGTGAAGTATAGTGTAGTACATATTCCAGCTGTAAGTACTATTATAATTACTACAATGTTTATTATTTTTTCTCGCATTATATTCCTCCTAATCTAGATTTTTAATTTCATACCAATTTCCTGGAAAGCCAATTTTGTTTAGTATGGTTTCCAGTGGTACGGTATCTACTTTTTCATCTAATATATTAACTTCTCTTTTTATTTCTTCAATTAATAGATCAAATTGTTTTGGTTTTAGCATTTCTTTCATAATAATTATTAAGCTAAATAAATCGTTTTTTCCATATATATATCCATCTGGCCCTTTTGGTATTTGCAGGTATTCATGATATTTAGTGTCTGGCACTGTTCTTTGAGTTCTATGGTCATATAATATGTCTTCATGGGCACAGACGTTTCTAAAGTTTGAAAGTAATACTAGGTAGTCTGAAAGTTTATCTGATGAGATGTTATAAACTTTAGCTATTTCGTTTTTGTCTTCTGTTTTTAGAATGCTATAAAATTCGGCCATTATTCCAAATGATAGGACTTTTACGGATATCCAAAGTGGGATGTATCCATAGTTATCTATGTAGTGCATGGTTGCGGTATGTTTACGTCCATTTACTCTTATTTGCCTTTTTACTTTATCTAATACATCATATACTTGTCTTGATTTTAGGGCATCTGGTGAAAAATTTTTAGGGTCTAAATATTCTTTTTCTTTGAAACCGTATTTTTTACTTAGTTGATAACTTATAATTGATTTGATATTGTTTTCTACAATTAATATGTTTTTGAAAAAAGTGTTTCTAATTGCTCGATCAAAGACGAATGTTGCATATAGTTCTTCAAATGTTGTTCCCGTTATGAATTTTTTGTCATTGAATTTTACCATAAACAGATGACGATAACCACTTATAAAGAAGTAATTTTCTCTGAATAGTATTTCCCTAGCTAAGCCTTTGTCTTTAATTATTAGTCCTTTTTTTTCTAAAATATCAACTTGTTCATCAAGTGTTTTGAATATTTTTCCTGTCATTTCTTCTCACCTATGATAATTATAGCACAAAAGGTACTTGCTTTTATGATAAATTGGTGAAATTTTAACTGTTTAAATATTTTATGCTGGCATCTTTTATTGTGTTTGCTAGTTTGTTTTGATATACTTCATTTTGAAGTAGGGCTCGTTCTGATGGATTTGATAGGAAGCCTATTTCTAATAATACGCCAGGTCTAGTTACTCTTCTTTGGAGGTATTTTGTGCTATTTTCTTTATATTCTCTATTTGAATTTAAGTTTTTTTTAAAGTATTCTTGGAAAATTTTAGCTATTTTTTCGTTTTCGGGATTGATAGTGTCATAATATGCTTCGGCACCGTGCAGGGTTTGTGAATCTTCAGCGTTTAGATGGATTGATAGATATAGATCACAGTTTGATTTATTTATTATATTTGCTCTTCTTGATAGGTCGCTTCTTTTTCTATTCCATGCGTTGTTTACTGATAGGTCATAATCGCCATATCGTGTTAGATATACGGTTGCTCCTGAGGCTTTTAATGTTTTTTCTATTTTTTTTGTTATTTCTAGGTTTAAATCTGATTCTCTTACGTTTTTGTAGTAAGCACCACTATCTGGTCCACCATGACCACTATCTAGGTAGATTACTTTTGATAGAAGTGGCAATTTTGTTTGGGCAAAGGTTATGTTAAAAAAGCAAAGGGATAATATAAATATGAATAATGAAATGATTTTATATTTCATTTGATCACCTATTAATTATACGAAATAAAAAAGAAGTTTATTACTTCTTGATGAATTTATCTATAGATAGTATAACTTTTTTAGACAATGAAAGTGTATCCGTGATGTGTTTAATTAGTGTAATGATTTTTACTGGTGGTATGTTGTCTTTTTATTCTTTTATTTGGAACATCTTTTAGGTGTTCCTTAAATAACCTATTACTACTAATTGTTTATCTATTCCTTTACAAGTAATAAGGGTTATTGTATTTTGATTCTTATCTCTTTTTATGGATACTTTTCCCGTTTTTAAAACTTCATATGTGCTATCTACTTCGTAGATGTAATTTACATTATTGTAATTTATTTCAATGATGTCATTTTTTTCTAATTGATTTATGTTTTTAAAATGTCCCAGTGAAGTATTTCCATTATGTGCGGCTAGAATTAGATTGCCGTTAGTAATGTCGGGCATATTTGATTGTTTTAATATTTCTACATTTTTATTGACGTTATTTTGATAAGAATCAATTGGATATAGGTATCTTTTTAAATTTATTTTAGGAATATTCAGGGTTCCTAAATAATTCTTTTTTATTTCAATCTTTTTTGTTTGATTTTGCGTTTGTTCTTTTGCTTCTTTTACAGTTTCTTTACTTTTATTTTGTTTTATGTTTATTTTCGCCTTTGGGGTGTAATCTTTTAAATTTCTTACCTCTTTCAACGTATATGCACATAAGCTGTAATTTCCTAATATTATTAAAATTATACTTAATTTTTTAATTAATTTTGCGTAAGACAAATCCGGTGCCTATTAAAAGTGAACTTATAATTTGTGTTATGTCATAAAATCCTGTGTTTGGCACTTCTATTTCTTCCGGTTTGTTTTCACTAGTTATTTTAAATGATGCTGTTTTATCAAATGTTATTCTCAGTGCGGCTAATTTTTGTGAATTTGCTTTGGTGTATATTAGAAGCGATGAGGTATCATAATATTTTTTTGTTAATTGTAGTTCTTCTGTGCATGGATTTTCGTTTAATTTTATGGTTAATGTATTACCATTTTTTATTATGTTATGACATTTACTTTCTGATAGTTCGTAGTTTTCTAAAACGTTATTATCATCTTTTAATATGATCGTTTTTCCTACTTCATCTTTTATTTGTTTATCTATAAAGCTTGGGGTTAGTTTGTGTTTTTCTATTAATGATAATATTTCTTCTTTTTCTTTTGTTATGTCTATTTGATTGCCACTGTTATTTTTTTGTGTTGTCCATGAAACTTTGATGTTATTATTTACTGCTTGCCAGATTAGTTCTTGAGATGCTATATAATAGTTATCTGTATTATGGTTTGGATATTCATATCCATAATAACCTATTAGTTCTATGTATTTTTTTTGTTCATCGGTGAAGTTTATTTGACTCCAGTCTGGTAAAATATCATAGTATTTTTGATTAATTTCTACACCTGGCTCTATACAATAGGCTATTCTATCATCTAATTTGAACATGGTAACACCATTTGATTGATTATTTCCATTGATATTTAAATTATAATAGATATTATTGAGTTTGACATAACTTATTTTTGCTTCTTGTGCATAGGTTGTTTTTAGGCATGTTATAAACATAAATAAGAATAGTAAAAGTGAAAGAGTTTTTTTCATGTGATCATTCCTTTCTTGCCCCTTCATTTATTAACATACGACGTAAAGATAGTGATTTCCTGCAAGAAAGTGAAATTTTTTTAAATTTTTGTAAAAAAAACTAAGTAAATTTACTTAGTGATTATTTAACGAATGGTAATAAAGCCATGAATCTAGCTTTTTTAACTTCATTAGCTATATATCTTTGGTGTTTTGCACAAGCACCAGTCATTCTTCTTGGTAAGATTTTACCTTTATCTAGGCTAACATATTTTTTTACTGTGTCGTCTTTGTAACTTACATGTTTACCAGCACACATTTGACACACTTTTCTTTTTCTTCTACGAAATTCTGCCATAACTATCCTCCTATTCTAAGAAATTATCATCAATTGAAACATTATCCCCAAAATCTGCGAAAGGATCATCGGCTACATCAACATTATTTTGTGGTGCACTTTGAGCAGGTGCATCTTGATAGTCATAAGGTGTTGGTGCACTTGTTCTTTGTTCTGCACTACGACGTGAGTCTAAAAATTGAATATTATCAGCAACTACATCAGTTGTGTAACGTCTGTTACCATCTTTATCTGTATAACTACCTGTTTGAATTCTTCCATCTACTGAAACTTGACTACCTTTATCAAGGTAATTAACTATATTTTCTGCTTGGCGTCTCCAAACAATAATATTGATAAAATCTGCTTCTCTTTCTCCTTGGGCATTATTAAAAGTTCTATTTACAGCTAGGCTAAATCTAGTATATGGAATGTTACTTCCTGTATATCTTAATTCAGGTTTTGCTGTTATTCTACCTACTAGGCATACTCTATTCATACAACTTCCTCTTTTCTTAATCTTCTACTTTAGTAATTAAATGACGAACAATATCGTTGTTGATAAGAGCTAAACGGTCGAATTCTTTAATAGCTTTGTCATCTTTAGCTTCAACTTCAAAAACGAAGTAGTAACCGCTTTTGAAATCTTTTATTTCATAAGCTAACTCTCTTTGTCCCATGTTTTCTTCTTTTGTTATTTTACCGCCATTGTTTGTGATGATGTTTGAAAAATCTTTTGATACTTTTTTAACTTCATCTTCACTTAATGTTGGTCTTATGATAAACATGATTTCATAGTTTTTCATTTTTCCACCTCCTTATGGTCTTATGGCTTTCTTTTGAAAGCAAGGAGTAAATTAATACTCGCTAATGATTATAACAAAATGTGGTTTAAAAGTAAATAGGTTTTGTAATTTCATATGATTTTTGTGGTTAAACAATTTGTTGATTTCTTATTAAAAAAATCAAAGTTTTATTCTTTGACTTTAAAATTTTTATACATTGAATCTAAAATGACATATATCTCCGTCTTGCATTATATAGTCTTTTCCTTCTAATCTTAATTTTCCTTCTTCTTTTACTTTTGTTTCACTACCCAACTGTTTAAGATCATTAAAGCTCATTATTTCTGCTTTTATAAATCCTCTTTCAAAGTCGGTATGAATTATTCCTGCACATTCTGGGGCTTTCATCCCTTGTTTGTATGTCCATGCTCTTACTTCATCAGGACCAGCTGTTAGGTATGTTGATAAACCTAGTAATTTATAAGAACTTTTTATTAATTTGTCTAGTCCACTTTCTTGGATATTTAAGTCTGCAAGAAATTCTTTTTTATCTTCATCATCTAATTCACTTAATTCAGCTTCTATTTTAGCACATATTACGACGACTGATGCATTTTCTTTTTCAGCATATTGTTTTAATGTTTTGACATAGTTATTTTCTTTATTTAGTTCGTCTTCGTTGATGTTTGCGACGTATATGATTGGTTTTAGTGTTAGTAGGTTAAATGGTTTTAGTATTTTTAATTCTTCTTCGGTTAGGTCTAAGTTTCTTGGATTAATGTTTTTTTCTAGGTTTGTTTTTAATTTTTCTAAAAGTTCTGCTTCTTTTAAAGCTTCTTTGTCGTTTGCTAATCTTGCTTTTTTTCCCATTCTTCCTAATCTATTTTCTATTACTTCAAGGTCTGCTAATTCTAATTCTACATTAATTATTTCAACATCTCTTATTGGATCTACGTTTCCTGAAACGTGGGTTATGTTACTATCTTCAAAGCATCTTACTACTTCACATATTGCATCAACTTCTCTTATGTGTGAAAGGAATTTATTTCCTAGTCCTTCACCTTTTGAGGCACCTTCTACTAGCCCTGCAATATCAGTAAATTCAAAAGTTGCTGGTATTGTTTTTTTTGGTTTATACATCTCTTCTAAGAATTTTACTCTTTCATCTGGTACGGTTACCATTCCAACGTTTGGTTCTATTGTTGCGAAAGGATAATTAGCCGCTAATATATTTTGTTTTGTTATTGCATTAAATAGTGTTGATTTTCCTACGTTTGGTAAACCAACTATTCCTGCTGTTAAACTCATTTTCATCACCAGGGAATATTATACTATAATTTTTTTGATTTTTAAATATTTTGTATTTAAAAACTCCAACTATAAAGTTGGAGATGCTGCGGTTGGTCCTAGTGGAAGTCCTATCATGAACCAGCCAATTACTATTAATAACCATACTACGGCAATTATTAAGGCTGTTGGTCTTAATAATTTTAAAGTGCCAAAAACGGTTATTTTATTACTTTCTTTATTGTTATATTTTTCTAGAAATGCAAGCATAACTATAAAGTATACAAAGAACGGCGTTATACTTTTTCCGACGCTATCTGCTGCTTTAAATATAAATTGTGTGAAGTCTGGCGTTATGTTTGCTTTCATTAATAGTGGTACTAAGATAGGGGAAGCCACTGTCCATTTAGTTACTGATTCTGGAATTAAGAATGACATTAATATTATTACTAAAAACATTGTAATTATTAGTGGCAATCCGGTGAATTCTAGATTGCTCATAAATGATATTAGCCAAGTTGCTACTACTGTTCCTAATCCAGTCCAATTTAATATGCTTACCATTAATGAGTAGAAAAACATTAATATAAACATGTATCCTAGGTTATCAAATTCTTTTGAAAGTCCGACACTGAAGTCGTTGGTGTTTTTTATGTTTTTTGATATGTATCCATATATTCCTGAACAGATCATCATTATTATTAAGAATACAAATGCGAAGGCATCTTTAAATGGTGACGTGCCGCCTAATAGTTGGGCGACATAGTCTGTTTTGCTTGTGTCTAAAAGTAGACCTGAGGCTGGCAGGCCTGGAATTATTGTGTATATAAATATTATTATCAATATTATGAAGGCAATTGAACTTAACATTAATCCTTTTTTTGATATTACTAGTTCATCTTCTTCTTTTATTGATTCTTTTACTTTTGGTTTTAGTATATTTTCTATAATTAATGTTCCAATGATTGAAAGGATGAATGTTGAGGCTATCATAGCATATGAGTTTGACCAGGCATTGAAAATGTAGTCTTTGTCTACATCTACTGTGGCAGCTGCTTTGGTTAGTAATCCTAATTGATAGTCATCATAGTTAAATACTAACCCTGCTCCATATCCCATACTAACACCAATGAATGCTGTTAAGATTCCTAGCATTGAGTTTCTGTTTAAATATTGATAAATTACGGCGGCTAAAGGGATTACTAATACGAAGCCATATTCTCCAAAGAATGATGATATAATACCAATGAATAGTGTTATAAATGTTACTACTGATGGTTTTAATCTTCTTAGTGGAGTAAATAAGGCTTTAAATATACCACTTGATTTTCCAATTGATATAGCCATTAATGAAATTATTAATAATACTAATGGTTCAAATGATTTAAATGTTGACACTGGTGATGATAGTATGTATTTTATACCTTCTTTTGAAAAGATACTTTTTACTGTTACAATTGAAGTTTCTAGGCTTTGGTTATTTATTTTTGTTATTTCTCCTTGCAAGCCAAAGGCTGAACATATCGCGCTTAAAATCATTACTGAAAGGGTTAATATTATTATAGTAATGACGGGACCTAATAATAAGTTTTTCTTTTTTTTCATGTTGTCCTCCTATATTTTTACTATTTTCTTTATTTTTTTATTGAAGTCTATACGAGGTAGCATAATACTTCTTTGACATCCTAAACATTTTATTTTTATGTCGGCACCTAGTCTTGTTATTTCCCATTCATTATGGCCACATGGATGTGGTTTTTTCATAATGACTATGCTTCCTAATTTATATTCAGTCATTTTTTATCACCTATATGGTATTATACTATATATTTTTCTTTTTTGAAAGTGATATTTTGTTGATTTATTAGTAGGATATTTTGTTAAATTAAGAAAAATTTCAAATTTATTTCGATATAAAAAAAGGAAATTAATAATTTATGTCGTATGTTATATATGAGGAGATGGTTCCTCTAGAAAGGCTTACATATGACAAACAATAAGGAAAAAAGATTTTTTAAGGCTTCAAGTAATTTAATGTTTAAAGCAATATTTTGCGA
>CAVGWA010000003.1:0-72415 GCA_963632935.1 Oscillospiraceae bacterium | reverse complement strand
AAACAGAATCAATTTTATTGAATCCAATAAAGATAAATATGATATTAAAAAACTACGTAAAATATTAAAAGTAACAAGAGCGGATTATTATTATCGTATAAATCATAAAACTAATCTTTATGAAGAGAACAATAAGAAATTAGATATAGAAATCAAAAAAATTTATTTGTCCTTTGTAACTCTTAATATTAAATTTTATTTCTTTTTATTCTTTAAATATATTTACAATACATATATCAACTAGCCACCATTATGACATTGCTGCTACTTGGGTTGTATTATATACTTTTTTCCTACAAATTTCATTATATTTAAACATTTTCTTAAAAATTGTTAATTTTAAGTATAAAAAAAGAAACACAACTCAAATGTGCTTCTTTCTAGTCTTATTTATTTTCATCATAAAAGTATACATTAAACAACTAATAAATCCACCAAAAGTATCTATAAGCGTATCAGAAAATTGTCCAGTTCTACCATTAACAAAAGTTTGATGATACTCATCAGTACAGGCATAAGCAAAACAAATAACTAGAGCAATTATAAACATTTTGTTTCCTTTAACACCACTATTTTTTAATGCATTTAATATAAGTATTGTAAATATAAAATATTCACTTGCATGAGCAGCTTTCCTTAATGGATAATTTAATTTTTCAATAACCTGATTCATTTTATTTTCACTTGGATGTTTATCTGTTATACCCAGCCCATTAGTAGTTTCTACTGATTTTTCAACAACATCATTAATGATTGTTTTGCTCTTTCCATTTGATTCATTTGTATCCATACTAGACATAAAGAATATCAATCCTGCCCATAGAACAACCAAAATCCATAAAAATATACAAAAAATTTTATCATTAGTCATCGCTTTCTTTAATTCAATCATTTATTTTCTCCCAACATAAAAGGTGCAATCTTTTTTATTGGCCAACTAATAATCAGAGATAACAATATCGAAATGATACTAACAAGAATAGCTATTGCCATTTCTGTTAAGAAATTGCTATCCATTAACAATTTTGACAGAAAACCAAGTTTAGTCTGAAAAATTATTACAAATAATTTGTGAAAAATCAAAATTCCCATCGTGTTTCTACCGATGTATTCTAACACTGAACATTTATCTATAACTTTTGATAGGCATATAGTAAAAGCAGATAAAAATAGTCCAGATAAAACCATAAAAATATAATTACCATAATAAAAATCAATATATGATAAATGAATTTTATTTCCCCAAAAACAGCAAAACAAACCAACAATCAAACAGACTATTAACAAAGCCTTGGCATTAAATTTTTCAAATACATTATGTTCATTTAATAAGTATCCAATATAAAAGAAGAAACCAATATTAATAAAAGTATTTATTGCCCATGGTAAAATAAATGGAAAATAATTAGAAAACATATATCCAAATAGTATTAATATTAACAAAGTTATGGTTTCCTTTTTATAGTTACCCTTCGTGAATTTTATAATAAAATAATATCCGATTTCGATTATAAACAAAGCTGGTAAGAACCAAAGAGAACTATTTTGCTTTAGAGCTGCATTATTACCATTAGCATATACTACATTTTTTAACATTAGCAATAAGTCAAATGATTGGCTTGTTCCAAGTTCTTCGCCAGTGCTTCTTCCTAAAATATAATATGGTAGTAAGAATAATACTGCCCATATAAAATAAGGTACCATTATTCTTAAAAACTTTTTTTTAGCAAAATTCTTAAATGAAGTATTAATTTTAAATGTAAAACCAGATAATACAAAAAATAATACAACATGAAAACTACAAACAAATTTCAATGCTAAATATGAATTTTGAGAATGTACAATTGTATGTCCCAACACTATGTAAAATATTGCAAAGGCTTTAGCAATATCTATATAACTCAATCTTTTTTTCATTATGATCAGTCCTTTCATCTTTTTCATTCTTAATCCATCTGTATTTTACTTTATTCTTATTAAGAATTGTTATAAGTTCAATAACAAACAGAAAATTATAATTATATACATCTAAATTTTCAAACATTGAATACACCCCAAATAAAAGTATAGGTAAAACAAATATTCCACTTAAAGAAAGCTTTTCAACCGACTTCATATAAATTAATAAATATAACATATACACAATCAGTCCTTTATGATATAGCAACCAAAAATAAGTATTATCAACATTTGATTCATTTCCAAATAAAGTAATATTAGATTGTGTTAGCATTTCATAATATAAAATTGGTCTATTACTTAGCAATACATTTACTTCATTATTTGACTTTCCAAATGCAAAAGCAATACCAACAGAAACTAAAGTAAATATTATAAAAAAATATTTAATAATTTTAAAATTTCTTTTTTTTATCATACGACTGTATATAATATCAGCAATTGGAATTAAAATAACAGCAATATAACCAGTTCTACAATTTGTTGCCTTATACAATACATAGCCAGTTAAAACAATAACGCTATATAATAATATTTTTTTTGAAGTTTTTTTATTATAAAACAACATATACAGTCCTAAGCAAATTGGAAAAAAGTTTTTAAAAACGGCATTTACATGTTCAAAGCCTAAACTGCTTCTTTGTATTGTTACACCATCAATTCTTCTTATCGCATTATAAGATTTTGTAATTCCAAGTTTTCCAAATAAAATTGTAATTAAAAATAATATAAGACCAGATAATACATAGTATTTTATAAACAAATAATCTCCTTCTTCTTCATCCATAAAAACCATAGCAAGAAGAAAAGCATAAATAAAATCAATTTCTCCTGTAATGTAGCACACAATAGCTGATAATACGCCAAATAAAAGTATACTTCTCATCGACTTTTTAGAATATTTTTTTCTAAAAAGATTTAGTAATGCAAAAAATATTGATACTAACAAAAATACATATTTTAATGAGTCGTCCATCAGCCCCCATATACTCCAATATTTGAATAGTAATGCAAAAAAAACACTAATTATTAGGCAGCAATTTTTCATATTAATTTTTTTCATTATTTTCCTCCCAAAAAATCATATTTTATATAATTAAAATTAATACAGAAATAAAATAATGCAGAAATAGATACTTGTAATAATAATTTTAAATATATATTTTTTATCAAACATCCTACAACTATAATTATAAGTGACATGGCTATACATTTATATAAATATTTTATAAAAAATTTAATCACATTTTTATAATCAATAAAATTCTTTGTACACACAATTTGATAAAGCATAACAAAAAATTCAGCTACTATGGTACCAATGCACGCACCATATGCACCATATTCCCTTATAAATATTAAATTTAGCACAAAATTCACAACAGCTCCAATAATAGTTGAATATACATAAATGTTGTCTTTTTCTTTTGGAATTAAATAGCTTGTTCTAATAACATTTGCTATTGATGTGAATATTACAGTTGGGATTAAAAGTTTGATAATATTGCCAGTAATTTCAAATTCCTTTCCAAAGAAAATTGTTGCAAAATCAGAACTTACTAAGAATATTCCAAAACACATAGGCATAATAAAGAAAAATGTTAGTCTAAATGTATCCATTATCTTTTTTTCGTATTCTTTATCATTGGTTTTTGACATGTGTGGCAACATTACTGTACCTAAAGCTGTTATAAAACTAATAGGAATATTAATTATCTTTTCAGCACTCTCATAGTTTCCAAGTTCAATAGTATTCGAAAACATTCCAATCATAGTTTTATCCATAACTCTGTATATAGAATATGCTATTATAGGAATAAACAATATCAAGCAAGGCTTCAAATTCTTCACAATTTCTTTAAATGATGGTTTACTAAATTTTATATATTTTTTTATATGCAACCATAAATAAGCTTGACTAATAAAAGTACTTCCACTTATCAATAGAGTATATTTCCATAAATCATTGCTATCTTTTACAAATACAAAAGTTAAAATTAATGAAAGTACTTTTATTATAATGTTTCTACTAATAGTAATTTTAAACTTTTCTATTCCAAAGAAAAACCAATTAATATCCAGTAGCACACTTAGTAAAAAAACGGATTGTATTAACATTATTTTCAAATTATATCTATATATAAAAAATATAAATATATAATAAAAAACAATCATTATAGATGTCAAAATAAATTGTAAACAATATATATTAACAAAATTTTCTGACATTTTTTCTTTATCCTCGCTACTTTTGGCTATTTTTCTCGATCCATAATTATTTATTCCAATTAAACCACATAGCATAAAATAGTAAACTATTGAATATGTATAAGAATATATCCCTACGTTTTCAACACCTAATGCTCTAGAAATATAAGGCGTTGAAATTAGTGGAATGATGAAAATAAAAATTTGATACACTATATTATACATAAAATTTTTATTTGTTGTTTTCATTTTCTCTTCCACCAACACTTTCCCTCAAATATTTTATTGCCTCCATCTGCAATTCTTTTATTTGATTATTGTATTCGGAATAATCCACCTCTTTCAAATAATTAAAATTATTATCAAAATCATATGCAATAAGTCTATCTAGCATTTTCAATTGTGATAAAAGAGTTATAACTCTGTCATCATCTCCATACATATCTCCATTTTTTATAGTAAAAAATTTCTTATTGTAAATAGTCGAAAATATTGTTCCATGAAACGAAGTAGTTAATACTAAATCAGCATTTTTTATATAGTATAAATAAGATGATGGATTTTCGTATTTAGCAAGTTCAAAGCCGAATCTTTTTATCATTCTTGTGCTATATGATTTACAACTCCATGTTATTACTTTCAAATTATATTTTTTTGAAATTTTCTTTACATATTTACATATATTTTGATTAAAACTTGGGCAATAAAAAAATATATATTTTTCTTTTTCATTAATATCATTAGCAAGTATTTCATCATAGCAAGGTGCTGTTAAAATTAAAGTTGGATCTATTAGTACAGGCACCTCTTTATTAATCATATCTTTAATCCATTTTTGTCCATTTCTTTCACGTATAGATAAATAATCATAGTTCATTAAATATTTCTTATATTTTTCAGGATCTTTCGCATATTTTAGTATATTTTTTGAACCAAAGCTTGGTGCATAAGCTACTTTTTTTGCACTATTTACCCATGGCAAAAAATATGCGTCGTCTGCATCTGGAATAGTCACATTCCAAATTTGGTCACTCCCAGAAACAATACAACTATAATCTTTATCATTTAGTTCATTCATATTATTAAATTTACTTTTTGATAAATGAAAATTTTTATCTCTAAATTCTTCGTATTTCATATTATTCATTTTTAATTTTCTATGATTAGGCAACAATAAAATATTCTTTAAAATATTTTTCAAAGAGTTATTCTTAAAAAATATTTTATATAAATTTTTTTGACCTTCATTAGAAAAATCTATTATTTCTACATTATCACTGCAATATTTTTCAATGGATTTTTGCATTGCATATGATTCAAGCATAGAACCACAATTATATGAATTATGAAACGTTATTATTCCTATCTTTTTCATTTTTTTCTCCTTTTATATTAAAATATATTCTTCACTATTTTTTTTGAATTTATTTCTTCGTATAAATCTAAACAAATGATACAAAAGACATTTCGGTTTAATTTTGTATAATGCATATTTAATTTTATTACTTTTACTAACCATCAAACACAAAGTTTCTGCCTTATTATATGGAAAACTATATAACCTACATATATACTTCTTTGCATCACTATACTTTTCAATGTAAGATATCCTCTCATAAAGCATTATAATAGCTCCTTGCAAGCAAAATTTTTTTATTTTTTCTTTATCATCTTCCAAAATATCGTAATCATTTAATAGATTAGTAATTTTTTCATGAAATAATACATCAGAATCAAATATTCTGATATCAAATTTTTTTGTAGTTTGACCTACATATCTTCTATACAAATAAATTGGCTCGTTTATACTTTGTATCTTTTTGGCTTTACTTAATGCTTCAATATTAAATAACATATCCTCTCCATTTATTATTTTATCATTAAATAAAATATTATTTTTCTCAATAAATTCTTTTCTAAAAATTTTTGAATATGGACCAGCTATACATATATTTTCTTTATTATAACCAATTATATATTTTAGCAAATCATTTTTATTAGAGTCTAAATTGTACTTTGAAAAATAAACTATATCATAATTTTCTGTCATATAACGATTTATCTTGTCAAACCAATTTTTTTTAAGTTCATCATCAGCATCTACAAACATTATATAATTACCTTTAGCTTTTTTAATTCCTAGATTTCTAGAGTATGAAACTCCATTATTAGAATTATCTATAAGTTCAATATTTTTATACTTTTTCATAAGTTCTTTTATAATTTTTAAGCTATTATCTTTCGATCCATCATTTATAAGTATTACTTCGAATGAATTTTCAATATTATCAAAAATTGATTTCATACACTTTTCTAAATACTTTTCGGCATTGTATACTGGAATAATTATTGACAATTTCATTCTTTTTCACCTAATTTCTTTATTTTTTTCAACACTTTTCTAAAATTCACATATATATAAATAAATAATAAATTTTTATTTAGGTACATACTAAGTAATATTGAATAGATTTTACTATTAATGTATTCTTTTTGTATTTTATTAATTATACTTATGAAATCTTGATTATTTATTATCGTTTTTAATTCTTTAAATTTGTTTACTTTAGCTAATTCTTTTTCAATTAATATAATTTTTTTGTTATCAATTAATTTTTCATAACTATTTTTTGTAATCAAATTAATTTCATCAAGAGATTTATTAAAAGACTTTACATTGTTTAAAATGTTATCACTTGATAACGTAATACTATTTGTATTGCTTAAACAATAATAATAATTTGCTTCAACAAATTTTACATATTTAATATTGTTTAAGTATTCAACTAGAAATAATGTATCTTCCATAAAATGTAATTCAGATGAAAACTTCATTTTTTTTATTATTTTTGTTTCAAACAAGCAACCCCAAACACATCCTGGAAATGAATTAGCTAGTATTTTTTCAATAAAATCACCATCCAAAATCTTATCTCTTTCAGTTTTATTATTAAAAATTTTATTACCTTTAAATGTTTTATAATTACTTCTAACCATAGTATCTTTTTCACAACAATTTAAAAGAACTTCCAACAAATTTTCTTCTAAATAATCATCTGAATCTACAAATGTTATGTAATCTCCTTCTGCATTTGCTATTCCTCTATTTCTTGCACTTGAAGGTCCTTCATTTTTTTGAGTAAAAATTTTCAAAATTATATTTTTATTTTCATTTTTGAACTTTTCACACATTTTTAAACTATTATCTTTTGAACCATCATCAACAATTATTATTTCATAATTACTATAGGTTTGTCTTTTTATAGAATATAAACATTTTTCAATGTACTTTTCGGCATTATATAATGGAATAATTATTGAAATTTTTTTCATTTTCTTTCCTCTCTTATTTGTTGTTATATATGCATCTAATTTTATTTATATATTTATTAATATCACTTACTTCATCAAATTGTTGTAACGCATTTTTAGAATATTCTTTCAATTTTTTATCATCTTTCAGCAAACTGATAATAGTATCCACTAGTTCACTGTCATTGCTTGATAAATACCCATTTTTATTTTGTCTAACAATATCTTTCAAGCCATCTGTGGGTGTGCTAATTATAGGCTTACCTAATGCCATTGCTTCTAATGCTACCATTGGGGTTCCTTCATATCTTGATGTCATAACTAATATTTTAGAATCATTTAAAATCTTGTAAGGATTTGTAACATAACCAAACAATTTTACATTCCCATTTAATTCAAAATTATCTATTAACTCTTTTATACTTTCATACAATTCTCCTGTTCCGACTATAGCTACCCTAATATTGTAACCTTTCACTTTGATATCTTTTATTATTTTTATTAATCTTTCAGAATTTTTAGCATAAGTCAATCTTCCTAAATAAATAATATCAAATGGTTCATATTTATTATTGTCATTTTCTATACTATTGATTATTTCCTTTTTATTAATTACATTATATAAAATAATTGATTTTTCTTTAACTTTATCTTTAAATATATAATTATCAAAAGCACTTTGTGAAACCCATATGATTTTGGAAAAATTCTTAGAGCAATAATTAAACATCAACGTTTTAATATTTACTTTTCTCATATTTTCATGATTCGTATGAACATGAGAAATTATTTTTATTTTTTTTCCACATATTAAAGAAGCCATAACGCTTGCTTTTATATCATGAGCATGAATTATATCTGGCTCAAATTCTTCTATTGCTTTCTTTGTAGATTTATAATCAAATTTATTAAGCTTTAAATGTTTTACTTTTCTCTCAGCTAAGCTTGTTTCATTTGGCCCACTAGGGCTACAATACACCATTTGAAAATTTTTGTCATTTTGAAATCCGTTTATTATTTGGCATGCTACATTTTCTGCACCCGAGAAAACATCAGTACATATTAAATGTAATACTTTCATTAATTCGTCACCTTTCTTCTATATTCTTCATAATATTTTTGAGTTAATTTATTTGCTTCTTTTTTTATATTAAAATCTTTTTTAGAAATTTCGTTGGTACAATTCTTTCTTTTAAATGATTTATATTTCTTTAAAATTGTATATGCCCACTCTTCTACACTCTGATTTAGTGATAAAAACTCAGTAGTATCCAACACTTTTGTTTCTTTTGTCATATCATCAGAAAATACACATAATAATCCTGTGGCTTGTGCTTCAACTCCAACAACTGGCAATCCTTCATAAAGACTTGGTAAGCAAAATACATCAAATGCTTGATATAATTCATTTATATCATTTCTTTGCCCTAAAAATTTAACACTATCTTCTATTCCTAATATTTTAACTTTTTCTTTCATTTCTTCCATTAAAGGGCCTTGTCCTGCAAGCAATAAAATAGAATTTTCTTTTTGTTTATGTACTTCATTAAATATATCAATTAAAAATCTATGATTTTTTTGTTCAACAAATCTACCAACATGACCAATTACTAAAGTATCATCTTCTATATTTAATTCTTTTCTTTTTTCTTTTCTTTTCTCTTCATCATATTTAAATTTATCTAAATCAATTGCATTGTTTAAAAGATAAACATTACCATTATCATATTCTTTGTTTCCAAACAACCATCTGCCAGCAAGTTCTGAACAACACATATAATCTGTTGCAAATACTTTGCTAAATGGTCTTAATACTTGCTTTAATAAATTCTTCTTTTTTTCTTTTTTATTTGTCGTGCTATGACTATGTGCAATTCTTACTGGAACTCCAGCACACTTTGCAGCAAACAAACTAAAAACTGATAATGTATTAATATGTGAGTGAACTATTTTGTATCCACCAGCTTTTAATACTTCTTTTAGTTTTTTATGATACTTAAAAACTTTTTGATATGGTGGTATTAAAATAACTTTACCACCCATTTTTTCTATTTCTTCATATGGAATATTCGTAGAATCTTCATCACATATAAAATCAAACTGAATTTTAGTTCTATCAATATGTCTATAATAATTCATTACGACAGATTCCACTCCACCACCAAGCCATTTACCTATAATTTGTGCTACTCTTATCGGCTCATTTTTTTTCACAAAATTCACTTCTCCTAAAAAAATCATTACACTATACAATGCAATGATTAAATACTCAAACTAACTACTATTGTATAATTTATACTATATTTTTAAATCAATCTGTTTTTTCTTTTAAATATAATATTCATCTAAAAGAAACTCGAAAATATTATACACTAAAAGAACCAAAGATTCAACTTTTTCAGCCATTTTTTTGCTCAATTTTCAGCCATTTTTTTGCTCAATTTTGCATAGTGTAGATTTTTATTGAAAGTGCACAATTAATGTGCAATAAGTTTAAGAAACATATATAATATCTTTTAAAAGTGCTTTTTTATAGTCGCTCTGCCATACATTTTTTAGTAAATATAAAAAGTAAATCACTTAAGATTTACCTTAAAATACATATCCATTTTTCATCAACTTTTTATTATTAAATAATATAAGTATAACACTAGCCTATTTAGCTCCTTTTTTAAAAACCACTGCTTTAATTGTTCTAAAAATGCATTTAATATCTAACTTAAAATTACAATTTTCACAATAAAAATACTCTAATATTAATCTTTCTTCATATGATAAATTACTTCTTCCATTACAAGCCCACCAACCGGATACACCGGGACGAACACTTTCATATAATTCATGATTACCATTATGTGAATCTAATTCACCTTCTATTAATGGTCTTGGACCTATAAAGGACATATCACCTTTTAAAACATTAATTACTTGTGGCAATTCATCTAATGAAGTTTTTCTTAAAAATTTACCTATTTTTGTTATTCTAGGATCATCTTCAAACTTTTGATATTTCTCCCACTGTTTTTTGTACTTCTTTTTTTTTAGCATTTGTTTTAAAACCTCATCTGCATTTGGTACCATTGATCTAAATTTATATAATTTAAATATTTTACCATTTTTACCTATTCTTTTTTGAAAATAAAATATACTGTTAAAATCTTTATTAAAAATATAAACTACTTTAATTGTTAAAGAAATTGGTACTAAAAATATTAATAATATTATACTAAATAAAATATCAAAAAATCTTTTAAAGAAAAAATATATTTTTTTAGATAATTTTCTAGATTCTTTAACATATACAATACTCTCATCCATTAAAAACACACTACCTTACTTATAATTTTTCATCATTTACTACTTTATCAAAATTGGTATTTAATAATTTTTCAATATCATCTTTAGATAAATACCATCTTAATTTTCTTCTTAAATTTACCTCTCTTACTCTCATCTTAGAATGTATATCACTACATAAAAATGATATATATCCTTTTTTAAGAAGCTTTTTTAATGTTGCCTCGCTTTTCTTACCATATCTACCATATAAACTAGTATAGTTACTTTGCATCAATACTCCCATTTTAATTAAATCATCTAAAAATGTAATATCATCCATAACATAACAATATCTTTCAGGATGTGCTAATACGATTTTATAACCGTTATGTATTAGTTCACTAAATACGTTTTTAATACTATTAGGACAATTTAAAACTGGTAGTTCAATTAATAAATATCTTGAATCATTTATTGAAGATATTTCTTTTTCTTTTAAAAGTTTTAATATATTCTCAGAATAATATATTTCGTTTCCCATATAAACTTTTATATTAATATTTTGTTTTTTCATTTCTGATTTAATTTTTTGGAATAATTTTTTTTTCTTACTAACGTTACACATATATTTACTATTTTCAATATAATGAGGAGTAAAAACAAGTTCTGTAACTCCAGAACTTGCTAATGATTGTAAAGATTGTAAACTTTCGGCTAAGTTTTTACTACCATCATCTATGCCATAAAGAAGATGAGTATGCAAATCTTTCATTATTTTTCATCATAGTAGTCATCATTGTAATAACCATAATAACTACTACCTTTTACATCTGCTTTATTAACAATAACCCCTGTTATACTTGCGTTAGCTTGTTCAAAGTTTTTCTTAACTCTCTCAATTAATTCAACTTTTGTTTTTTTATTTGAAACTACCAATAAATTAACATCACTATATTTTGTCATAATAGATGTATCACTAATTCCAATTATTGGTGGACAATCGAGTATTATTATATCATATTTTTTCTTTAATTCTTCTAATAAACGTTCATTATTTTTGCTGGAAAGTAATTCTACTGGATTTGGTGGTATTGGTCCGTTAGCAATCAATTCAACATTTGTAATAGATGTTTCTAAAATATAATCATCTAATTTAAAATTATTTTCGTTTTCATTATAATTTAAAATTAAATTAGTATAACCACTACTTATTTTATTTATAACACCGAATATTTCAGATTGTCTTCCTTTTCTTAAATCACTATCAATAATTAATACCCTTTTACCCTCCTGAGCATAGGCAATAGCTAAATTAGCACAAATAAAACTTTTACCATCCCCCGGTTCAGTTGAAGTAATTAAAATTATTTTCATTTTTTTATTTACTTCAGAAAAAGTTAAATTCGTTCTAATGTTTTTTATGGCTTCTGAAAATACTGATTTAGGACTTAAATTAAGTAATAAATCTGTTCTATTTGTATGTTCACTTTTCTTTTTAATCATACTTTATCTCCTTACTTCTGGAACTACGCCTAAAATTGTTAAACCACATTTTTCTTCTATTTCAGTAGCTGATTTAATACTTGTATCAAAATAATAAATAATGAAAATTACACCAGTAGATAATACAAATGCTGATAAAACATATAATATATTTTCTTTTAAATAATTAATATTACATGGTTTAGAAGAGGCATAAGCTTCATCTACAACACTAACATTATTTATATTATAAATACGTTTTACTTCATCAGAAAAAACAGGAACAATAGCATCTGCAATTTTTATTGCCTCCTTTTTGCTTTTAGATTTTACTGATATTTTTATTATTTCGGTGTCTTCAACACTTGAAACATCAATTGCTGATGATAATTTATCATAATTGTATTTTAATTTTTCATTTTTTATTACTTTATTTAATATTTTTCTACTTTTAATTATTTGACTATATGTAGACACTAAATTTTGGTTTAGTAAAGCATCACTTTGTGTATATTTTTCATCATCCTTGTTCTCCGTAGCAAGAACAATTGTTGTACTACTTTGATAAAGTGGTACTCTTGTAATTAAATTATAAACATTTCCAACTAATACTAAACAAACAATAGAAATAATAACCCATTTTATTTGAGATAAATAAAATTTAAAAAGATAACTTAAATCAATTTCTTCCATATAAACCTCCACAATTTGTTGGTTATAATATAACATTTGTAAATAAATGTCAATACAAAGTTATCTAACATAAAAAATAGAACTTAATCTATCTTTAAAAAGGCATCTTAAAATTTCCATTTTTCATCTGTTTCACCATAATCTTCATTTGTTCAAATTGTTTCAATAATCTATTAACCTCTTCTACACTAGTTCCACTACCACTAGCAATCCTTCTTTTTCTGCTAGCTTTTAAAATATCAGGATTTCTTCTTTCTTCTAAAGTCATAGATAATATAATAGCCTCAATATGAGCCATTTGTTTAGGATCAATATTTACATTATTTAATCCCATTTTTTTAGCACCAGGAATCAATTTAATTAAATTCTCTAAAGGTCCTAATTTTTTTATTTGATTTAATTGATTTAAAAAATCTTCTAAATCAAACTTACCTTTTTGTAATTTTTTTGCAGCTTCCATAGCTTCTTTTTCATCAATTACACTTTCGGCCTTCTCAATCATTCCCATTAAATCGCCCATATCTAAAATTCTGCTGGCCATTCTTTCAGGATGAAAAGGCTCTAATCCATCCATCTTTTCAGATACGCCAATGAACTTAATAGGAATGTTTGTTAAATGTCTAATAGATAAGGCTGCTCCACCTTTAGTATCACCATCTAATTTGGTTAAAACTGCTCCAGTAAGAGGCAATCTATCATTAAATCCAGTAATAACATTGACAGCATCTTGACCCATCATACTGTCAATTACAAGTAAAATTTCATTAGGCTTAACTTCATCGTTAATATTCTGTAACTCTTCCATTAAATTATTATCAATATGTAATCTACCGGCTGTATCGATTAAAACGTAATTATATCCATTTTCTTTTGCGTATTCAATACCATTTTTCGCAATCTCAACAGGATTACCTTTTCCTTCGGAATATACTTCAATATTAAGTTCTTTACCTAATTGTTTTAATTGATCGATTGCAGCTGGTCTATAAACATCACAAGCTACCATTAAAGGTTTCATTCCGTATTTTTTTCTTAAAAGTAAAGCAAGTTTTCCAGTAGTTGTTGTTTTACCAGAACCTTGTAAACCAGCCATCATCAAAATAGTCATAGGCTTTACAATAATTAGCGGTTCATCTTCTTTTCCAAGTAATTCAGTTAATTCGTCTTTAACTATCTTTACAAACTCTTCACCAGGCTTTAAACTCTTACTAACCTCTTCGCCTAAAGCCTTTTCCTTAACATCATTAATAAATTCTTTAACCACTTTATAATTGACATCAGCCTCTAATAAAGCAAGTCTAATTTCTCTTGTAACATCACTAATATTTTCTTCAGTAATCTTACCATAACCTTTTATTTTATTTAAAGCATTTTGTAATCTATCTCCTAAATTTTCAAACATTTATATCACCACAACAATTATACTATATTTTAAACAAAACTGAAAATAAAATTTCAATTTCAAATGCATAAATTTTCTATATAAGCAAAAATAATCATAATGAAAAAACCATTCAATCGAATGGTTAAAACTACATAAGTGTCTGAGAAATTGCATACAAAATAATAAGTAAACCTAAAACAATTCTATACCAACCAAACACCTTAAAATCATGTTTCTTAATATAACTCATTAAAAATTTAATAATAAACATACTTGTTATAAATGCAACTATCATACCAGTTAATAATATAGCAAGTTCTAATGAAGTAAATGCAAATCCATATTTAACTACTTTAAGCAAACTTGCACCAAACATAACAGGAATAGCTAAGAAAAAAGTAAATTCAGCAGCTACTGTTCTAGAAACGCCTAATAAAAGTGCACCCACTATAGTAGCTCCCGATCTAGAAGTACCAGGAAAAATAGCCGCTATTAATTGAAAAAAACCAATCAATAAAGCCGTATTATAAGAAAGATCTTTTAATGAAGTAATTTTAGGTTTAACATTTTTATTTTCAATAACAATAAATGCAATACCGAATACAATTAATGCAATAGCAACACATACATAATTATAAAATAACTTTTCAAAAACTTCATCAAATAATAAACCAATAATCGCTGCTGGAATACAGGCAACAATTATTTTACCCCAAAGATTAAAAATATCTTTATCGGCCTTCAAACTACCATTTTTTTTCTTAAAAGGAAATATATTTTTCCAATATATAATTACCACTGCCATAATTGCCCCTAGTTGAATAACAACTTGAAACATATCATAAAACTTATTAGAAACATCCAATTTAATAAACTCATTAAGTAAAATCAAATGACCAGTACTACTAATTGGAAGCCATTCAGTAATCCCTTCAACAATTCCAAAAAATATTGCCTTAATAATCTCTATCATCTCATCAACCCTCACACTCTATATTTTTATCCCTCATCTTATTAAAAAACTTAATAGAATTTTTTTTAATATTAAAATCATTCAAAACATTTTCATTCAATTTTAAAACATTCAAATAATACTTCATCTCATAAACATCCTTATCATCTTTTGAAACAGTTATTTTAATATTAGAAGAGGCATACCTCTTATTATATGAACTAGAAGCCTCTTTTATATCACCTAATAACTTAATTCCATCCTCATTTAATGCTTTATAATTTTTAGTAACAACAGCACTTTTAATCCTATCATCCGCATCATAAATAACATATATACTTGTTTTATCTTTAATGGATGAAGATTTAGTTAAACTAGTGCATGTCTTAGAAAAATCCTCATTTTTAACACATCCAGTTAAACAAAATACACATAACAAAATTAATAATTTTTTCATTAAGCCTCCGGCTTTATTAAAGATAAAGCAACCTTTTCTTTAACTAAATCAATATCGTCAACATAACAATCAACAATATCACCAACACTTACAATCTCATTTGGATGTTTTATAAACTTATTTGAAAGTTTTGAAATATGAGCCATTCCATCATCATGAAGTCCAATATCAATAAATGCACCAAACGGAACAACATTACGAACAGTACCTTGTAATTTCATACCAACCTTTAAATCATTAATACTTAAAACATCACTTTTTAAAATAGGTTGTGGCATTTCATCACGAGGATCTCTTCCAGGTTTTTTTAACGATTTAATAATGTCTTCTAAAGTATACTCATCAGTTTTTAAATCTAAAGCAGTCTTATGAATATCAAGATTATTCAAAGCTAAAGAAATCTCCTCACTACCAATCTTAGATAAATCCATATCAATACATTTAAGTAACTTTAAAGTAAGTTCATAACTTTCAGGATGAATATCAGTAGTATCAAGTACATTATTACCATCAACTATTCTTAAAAATCCTATAGCCTGCTGATAAACTTTATCAGTTAATAACTTTTTACTTTTAACCTCATCACGTGACATTATTTTACCATTTTCATCACGATAAGAAATTATCTTATCAATATTACGTTTAGTAAGACCAGAAACATACTTCAAAAGAGAACTTGATGCAGTATTAATATTAACACCAACACTATTAACAGCCTTTGTAACAACAAAATCTAAAGATTCAGTTAAATTCTTATTAGGAACATCATGTTGATAAGAACCAACTCCCATACCAGTAGGTGGTATTTTAACAAGCTCAGAAAGTGGATCTTGAAGTCTCCTAGCAATACTTATAGCACTTCTTTCATTTGGTGATAAAGTAGGAAATTCATCAGAGGCCACCTTTTCAGTTGAATAAATTGATGCACCTGCTTCAGATACAATAACATACTTACAATTTAAATTATATTCTCTAATCATATCCGCACAAAATTTTTCACTTTCACGAGATGCTGTTCCATTACCTATTGATATAATATCAATATTATATTTTTTAATTAAATTAGAAACAATAAATTTAAATTTATTTAAATCATCTTCCTTAACATTATTTAAAAATGGTTTTATAATTAAAGAATCCCAAAACTTACCAGTTTTATCAATAACAGCAAGCTTACAACCATTAACATATCCCGGATCAAAGCCCAAAACATTTTTTTCCTTCATAGGTGGTTGCATAAGTAAATTTTCCAAATTAATTCCAAAATTATGAATAGCATCCTCACAAGCTTTATCAGTAAGTTCACTTCTAATTTCCCTTTCAATAGAAGGAGAAATTAACCTTTTATAACTATCTTTAATAGAATTCTCAATAACGTAATTAAAAGGAGCATCTTTCTTAATTAACTTATCCCTTAAATATGACAATATACTCTCTTCATTAATATCTAAACTAACACTAATTACCTTTTCCTTCTCAGCTCTATTTATAGCCATAATTCTATAAGGCTTCGCATAACGTACTCTTTCAGAAAAATCATAATACATCTCATATATTTTTCTCTCATCTAAAGCATCTTTTTTTAATTTAGTTTTAATAACACCTTCATTAAAAGTATACTTTCTAATCCATTTTCTATAAGAAGCATTATCACTTATCCACTCAGCAATAATATAACCTGCCCCTTGAATAGCATCCTCTTTAGTTTTAACATTTTCATTTAAAAATTTTTGAGTTAAATCTTCTAAAGAAACATTACTAACAAAAGACATAATCAACTTAGCTAAACCTTCTAAACCATTTTTTATAGCCTCAGTTGCCTTTGTTTTCTTCTTTTCTTTATAAGGTCTATATAAATCATCAACTTCAACTAACTTAGAAGCACTCATAATTTGATTTTTTAACTCCTCAGTAAGTAAACCCTTTTCATCAATTAATCTAATAACATCTTCCTTACGATTCAATAAATTAACCTGATATAAATAAACCTCATTAATTTTTTTAATAAACTCCTCATCAAGTCCACCAGTAACATCCTTACGATACCTTGCAATAAAAGGAATCGTATTACCAGAAGAAAGCAAAGATAAAGTATTATCCACTTGAGTAGTTTTTATACCTAAATCTATACTAATTTGTTTAATAATCTCATCATTCATTCTAATCACTACTTTCCTATAACATTATACCCATTAATTAATTTAAAGTAAACCTAATATTTTTTAGAAATTTTATTATCAAGCAAACTAGCTTTTTTAACAATTTTAAAGCCATACTTTGCTTTCAAATCATCTAACACTTTTTCAAGTTCACTATTACTATCTTTAACATTCAAATTTTCAAATAAAGAAACTTGATGAGAAGATGATGAAACCAATTTATCTAACCTTATACCAACCAATCTAACACCATTTTCAATATTCATCTCATCTAAAATTTCTAAAGAAACCTTGCTTACATCATCAGCTAAATTAATTGCATTAACAAGTTTTTTTTGATGAGAAATTCTTTTAAAAAACTTATCCTTTAAAATAACCACAACAACATATGCATACTTACCTTCCTTACGTAACCTTAAAGAAACATTTTCAGATAAAGCAAGCAAATATTGTTTCAATTCACCCTTATCATAAATATTCTTAGTCAAAGTAACTTCATTACCAATACCCTTAGGATCATTTTTACTACTATCTACAAAATCACTGCCTTTACCTAAGGCCTTATCAATCATATCATAGGCTTGATTTTTAAAATGTTTATATAAAAAAACTTTATCAATATGAGCAAGATCATAAATAGTATTAATATTTAATTTATGTAATTTTAAAGCAGTCTGCTTACCAATTCCAAACAAATCATCAACTTTTAAAGGCCACATTTTTCTTTCAACCTCATCTTCATAAAGTGTATGAACTTTATAAGGTTTAGAAAAATCAGAAGCCATTTTAGCACATAATTTATTATTAGCAATACCAATATTAACAGTAAATCCCAGCTTGTCCTTAATTTCTTTTTTTAATTTATATGCGAATTGTAATTCATCACCATATAAATGTTTAACCGGTGTATAATCTAAAAAGCACTCATCAATACTCATCTGTTCAACATCAGGTGAATATGAACAAATTAAATTCATCATACTATCACTCATTTTTTTATAAAAATCATAACAAGGAGCATATACCTTTAAATTAGGACATTTTTTTTTAGCTAAATAAATACTATCACCAGTTAAAACGCCCTTCTTTTTAGCTGGCATAGACTTAGCAAGTACAATTCCATGTCTTGATTTTTCATCACCACTAATAACAGCATAAGTATTTCTAATATCAATTTTTTCACCATTTTTCAATCGCAAAACTGCTGTCCATGATAAAAAAGCATTATTCACATCAATATGCATAATAATTCTTTTCATAAATTTCACCTTCAATAAAAATGCACAATAAAGTGCACTTAAAAATAATAATTTCCTTTTTTTATTTTACCCTTTGGCATAAAAGCATAAACAGAAGTTTGAATAAAATCATTAGCAAAACTCTTAGCTTTATCTCCTTTTTCATCATTAATAGGATCAACCATAACTTTATAAAGACCTAATCTTCTAGCAAATATCATATCCAAATAAAATGAATCTCCAACCATCATAGTATTTTTTGGTGTACATTCAGCATCAAATAATGACTCTTTAATTAATTTAAAATCACCATTAAAAGGTTTACCTGCATTTGCAATATAATTAACTCCTAAAGCATCTGCAACTGGTTTTACCCTTTTCAAACTACCACTTGAACAAAGTCCAGGAGTAATACCAAAATCTTTAATTTTGGAAAAAAGCTCTATTAATCTATCAGTTACCTCAATATTATCAAATGAAAGAATTGTACAATCAACATCAAATATACCATATCTAATACCATTTGAATAAAGTTTTAAATAATTTATATCATATACACTAGGTACATAAATATCAGGAATTATTTCCATTAAATTCATAACAACACCTCTCAGTAGGTCATATTATAACATAATATATGCATTATTCAAAATTTTTATTTATATATTCTAAAACTTCATTTTCAGTTTTACTAAAATCCTCATAATTAGTATGAAACCACTTTAATTTCATTTGGTGATTAAACCAAGTATATTGCCTTTTCGCATACTTTCTACTTCTACTTTTTATAAGTTCTACTGCATCTTCTAAACTAATTTTACCATCAAAATATAAAAATAATTCTTTAGGCCCAATAGGTGTCATAACCGCTTTAGTTCTGATATTTAAATCATATAAATCCTTAGCTTCTTGAACTAACCCCTCTTCAATCATTTTATCTACCCTTTTATTAATTTTATAATAAAGAATATCTCTTTCAGTAGTTAAACCAATAAATAAAGTATCATAAAGTAATTTTTCATTCTTTGCTTTTTCGCTATAAGGCTTACCATTTGCTTTAAAATAATTTAAAGCTCCAATTACTCTTACTCTATTATTTAAATGAATACTCGTATTAGGATCAACCTTTAAAAGCATTTGATAAAGTTCATCATTACTAACTCCTTCATAATCATCATTAGTTCTATCTTCAAACTTATAATCATATAAAGCTGCATTAATATAAAGACCAGTACCTCCAACTAATATCGGTACCTTACCTCTAGATAAAATATCATCAATAATCTTTCTGGAATCCTTCTGATAATCAAAAACTGTATAATCCTCAGTTAAACTCTTTTCATCAAATAAATGATGCTTAACTCCTTCAGTATTCTTAACTTTATTAGTTGCTATATCAATACCCTTATATATTTGCGTACTATCCGCATTAATAATCTCGCCATCCAACTTATGAGCTAAAAATAAACTTAAATCAGTTTTACCAACAGCTGTAGGCCCTGTAATTACAATAACCATATCATCACCTATTTTATAAGCATACTATCCCCAAAAGAGAAAAACCTATATTCTTTTTTAACAGCTTCATCGTATGCCCTCATAATATTTTCTTTTGAAGCAAGTGCACTAACAAGCATAACTAAAGTTGACTTAGGTAAATGAAAATTAGTAATCAAATAATCAACGCCTTTAAATTCATATCCAGGATAAATAAATATATCCGTCCATCCAGAACAAGAAACAAAATCACCATATTTACTTTTAACAGTTTCTAAAACCCTAGTTGAAGTTGTACCAACACTTATAATCTTATGACCACTTTTTTTAGTATCATTAAGAATCTTAGCAACCTCATCACTCATAACATAATATTCACTATGCATCTTATGTTTAGTAACATCATCCACACTAACAGGTCTAAAAGTTCCAAGTCCAACATGTAAAGTAACATAAGCTATATTAATACCTTTTTCCTTTATCTTAGAAAGTAACTCTTCAGTAAAATGAAGCCCAGCCGTAGGAGCTGCCGCACTACCAATATTCTTCGCATAAACAGTTTGATACCTATCTTTATCCTTTAACTTTTCATGAATATAAGGAGGTAAAGGCATCTCCCCTAACTGATCCATTATCTCATATAAAATACCACTATATTCTAATTTAAATTTTCTAATACCTTCATCTAAAACTTCAGTACATCTAGCTTTTAATCTACCTTCACCAAAAGAAATAATGCTGTCTTCCTTTATTCTTTTAGCGGGTCTGACTAAGCATTCCCAAATATCATTACCTTCATCTTTTAAAAGTAAAACTTCAATAAAAGCATTAGTTTCCTCTTTTATTCCATAAAGTCTAGCTGGCATAACCTTAGTATCATTCAAAACTAAAGTATCACCCTCATCCATATAATCTATAACATCAGTAAAATGTTTATGAGAAATATCACCAGTTTTTCTATCTAAAATAAGTAACTTTGAAGCATCTCGCTTTTCTAAAGGTGTTTGAGCAATTAACCTTTCTGGTAAATAAAAATCAAAATCATCAGTTTTCATAACCATCCTCCTTTAAATGTTTATAAGCTTTTTCCGTAACAACTCTACCTCTATTAGTTCGTTTTAAAAAACCATTTTGAAGTAAATAAGGTTCATAAACATCTTCAATAGTAGAAGCTTCCTCACCAATAGATGAAGCAAGAGCATCAATACCAACAGGTCCCCCATTAAATCTTTCAATAATAGCATTTAATAAATTATAATCAGTCGCATCTAAACCAAAATCATCAACCTTTAATTTTTTTAAAGCAAGTTTAGTAATATCTAAATCAATAACACTCTTGTCCATAACCAAAGCATAATCACGAACTCTTTTAAATAATCTATTAGCAATCCTAGGTGTTCCTCTACTTCTTCTTGCAAGTTCTAAAGCTGCATTATCATCAATGTTAGTATCCAAAACTCTACCGGTTCTTAAAACAATATCCTTAAGTTCTTCTTCAGTATAAAAATTTAACTTAGAAACAATACCAAATCTATCACGTAAAGGTCCAGTTAAATCACCAGCTCTAGTTGTTGCCCCAACTAAAGTAAAAGGTGGCAAATCAATAGTAATATTACGGCTAGATGCATCAGACCCGACAATAATATCTAATTTAAAATCTTCCATAGCTGAATATAATATTTCTTCAATAAACCTTGGAATTCTATGAATTTCATCAATAAATAAAACATCACCAGGTTCTAAAGTAGATAAAACAGCAGCTAAATCACCACTTTTTTCAATTGCAGGACCGCTAGTAGTTTTAATATTACTTCCCATTTCATTTGAAATAATATAAGCCATCGTAGTCTTACCAAGCCCAGGAGGACCATAAAGTAAAACATGATCTAAAGCCTCACCACGCATTTTAGCCGCCTTCATGAAAATATTTAAATTTTCTTTTAACTCACTTTGACCAATATACTCATCTAAACTACTAGGTCTTAAAGAATCATCTTTCTTATCTTCATTTATAACTTCACCACTAACAATTCTATCATCCATAATTTAACCCCCCTATTTTAAAAGTAATTTTAATGCTTCTTTAATTTGCTGTTCAACATCTAAAGAACTATCAACCATCTTAACTACTTTATTAATATCACTTGATTTATAACCTAAACTCTTTAAAGCAGAAATAAGTTCTTCATTAACTAAATTATCTTCCTTATAACTAGTTAGCTTACCCTTTAAATCTAATATAATTTGTCTCGCAACCTTATCACCAATCTTAGGAAATTTTTTTAAATATAAAATATTTTCTCTTTCAATTGCATCAATAACACCACTTGGTGAAGAAGCAAGCATAGGTAAAGCCATCTTACAACCTAAACCTTTAACCGAAATAAGTTTTAAAAATAAAGCTTTCTCTTCACTAGATTTAAATCCATATAAACTAATTTCATCTTCCCTAACATATTGATACAAATATATAACATACTCTTTATCAATTTCAAAAGAATAAGGACTAGCAGTATGAATTAAATAACCAATCCCACCATTATCAATTACAATATAATCACATTCTATTTCTTTAACAAACCCTTTAATATAAGCATACATATGAACTCCCCCTCCTACATTATAACACGAACAAGTGTTATCACAAATGTTTTTATCACTCTAATTTAAAAAGATAGACAACCCTATCTTCTTAAACACTTAAACTTTTTCATATATTTTCTGCTATATGAATCTAAAATTTCATTATTAATACAATTATAACTTAATATATCATATTCTCGATTATATCTTTCTACATATTCCAAATCATTATTTAAAGGCATACCTAATATATTACAAATAAAATCAATAGTATCTTTATCCTCATAAGAATCAATTTGAAGAAATTCAGAAATTGACATATACTCATGCTTGTCAATAAATTGATTCAATTTAATTTTATCATCAACATTTAAATTATCTCTTAAATAATATAATTTTTTAACAATATTAATATTATCAGTGTATCTTAACAAATCAAACTTACTACCATTAAAATAACTCTTATGATTAAAAATAAGTTCTTCTTGATAATCATCAAAATTAAATTTAAATAAATCATCTTCACTAGAATCAATATTATTTTTTATTAATGCATTTTCGATTAAATTAACTTCATTAAAATCAAATCCTAAAGCTAATAATTCATCAGGTAAACAATTTAAAACATAGCCAATTTTAGTAAGTCCAAAAGATACTAATTTATATTCCAATTTTGAAGGAAGATTTAATATACAAATATTAGTCTTTAAGTCAATCATTTTACAACAATATTAACCAATCTATTTGGAATAACGATAACTTTTACAATATTTTTGTCTTCGGTAAACTTCCTAACATTTTCATTTTCTAAAGCTAATTGTTCCATCTTTTCTTTAGTAGTATCAATGCCTACATTAGCCTTACCCCTAACTTTACCATTTACTTGAAAAATAAGTTCATAACTTTGATCAACTGTTTTTTTCTCATCATAACTAGGCCAAGTACTTTCACATAAAACATTACCTAATTTATATTTATCATTAATCTCTTCAGTAATATGAGGAGCGAATGGATTTAATAAATGAACTAAAACCCTTAAATCATCTTTAGTAATACTTTCCATACTATCATACTCATTCATAAGAATCATTAAAGAAGATATAGCCGTATTAAACTTCATAGATTTAATATCATTAGTAACTTTCTTTATAGTTTTATGAACTAAAGCTTCATTACTATATCCTTCATTATTATTTAATCTTTCGCCAATTTTCCATACTCTATCTAAAAATCTTTTACACCCTTTTAAACTATTTGTACTCCAAGCTGCATCCTTTTCATAATCTCCAATAAACATTTCATAAAGTCTTAATGCATCTGCACCATACTCTTCGACCATATCATGAGGATTAATTACATTACCCTTTGATTTACTCATCTTTTCACCATCAGGTCCTAGAATCATTCCATGTGAAGTTCTTATATCAATTGGTTCTTTATTAGGAACAAGATTAATATTATATAAAAATTGATTCCAGAATCTAGCGTAAAGTAAATGACGAGCTGTGTGCTCCATACCACCATCATACCAATCAACTTTACCCCAATAATTTAATGCTTCTTTTGAAACAAATTCTTTATCATTATGAGCATCCATATATCTTAAGAAATACCATGAAGAACCAGCCCAGTTTGGCATTGTATCAGTTTCTCTTCTAGCGTGTCCTCCACATTTAGGACAAGTAGTATTTACCCATTCATCAATTCCAGCAAGTGGACTTTCACCATCCTCAGTAGGTTCATAATTAGCAACATCAGGAAGTAATACAGGTAATTTTTCATAAGGAACGGCTACCCAACCACAGTGATCACAGTAAACAAGTGGGATAGGTTCTCCCCAAAATCTTTGTCTAGAAAATACCCAATCTTGTAAACGATAATTAATTTTACTATTACCAATATGTTTTTTTTCAATTTCTTCAATCATTTTATTAATAGCATCATTTTTATTTTCCATACCATTTAAAAATGAAGAATTAATATATTTTCCATCACCTGTATAAGGAAGATTATCACCTTCAATTACAGGAATAATATCAATATTAAACTTTTTAGCAAATTCATAATCACGTTCATCGTGTGCGGGAACTGCCATAATTGCACCCGTACCATAATTCATCATAACATAATCAGAAGCCCAAATTTCAATTTCTTTACCACTAAAAGGATTTATTGCTTTAATACCATCAATTTTAACACCCGTTTTTTCTTTTGCAAGTTCAGTTCTTTCAAATTCTGTTTTAGTTAAAGCATATTCTTGATATTTTTTGACTTCTTCCATATTATTGATTTTATCTTTTAACTTTTCAATAATAGGATGTTCTGGTGCAATAACCATAAATGTCGCTCCAAAAATAGTATCAGGTCTTGTTGTATATATTTTTAATACCTCATCAGTATCTTTTAATTCAAAATTAACTTCTGCTCCAGTTGATTTGCCAATCCAATTTATTTGTCCTAATTTAACTCTTTTATTAAAATTAGTATCATCAAGTCCCGTAATTAAATCTTCTGCATAATCACTCATCCTAAGCATCCATTGTTCTTTTTCCTTTTGAACAACTTTGCTACCACATCTTTCACAAACACCGCCAGCAGAATCTTCATTAGATAAACCTGTTTTACACTTTGGACACCAATTAATATTTTTCTTAGCCTTATAAGCCATACCATTTTCATAAAACTTTAAAAATTGCCATTGAGTCCATTTATAATATTCAGGATCAGTAGTAGAAAATTCCCTACTCCAATCAAAAGAAATACCCAATTCTTTTATTTGTTGTTTAAAAGTTTTTATATTTTCTTTAACTGCATCTTTAGGATGAATATGATTTTTTATTGCATATTGTTCAGCAGGAGCACCAAAAGCATCCCAACCAATAGGAAATAAAACATTATATCCTTCCATTCTTTTTTGCCTAGCAACAGTATCTAGTGCGGTATAACTTCTAGCATGTCCAACATGTAAACCCGCACCAGATGGATAAGGAAATTCTACCAATAAATAATATTTTCTTTTATCATCTAAAGTATTAGCCACAAAACTGTTATTATCATCCCAATATTTTTGCCATTTATTTTCTATTTCTTTTATATCATACATCTTTTTTAACCTCCATTTTCTTTAAAACAATACTTAATAACTTATAAACTAAAAGCATAAGTGGTAATAAAATAACAAATCCAATACACATTTTCAATAAAAAATTATCAAAAATTTCAATAATACTACACGTCAAAGCAATTATAAATGCGTTTGATAAAGCAAGTATATGTGCGAATAGTTTCAAATTAACTTTATCAAAATCTATTTTATAAGCTTGCTTAAAAAAATCTAATTGTTTACTTGTTTTAAATTTTTCAAAACCTTTTTTTCTAAAAATTACAATGAAAAAATAAAATAAATAAATAAACACAAAACAAAATAAAAATGTTAATAAATACTTCATAAATCCTCCTATTATATAAAAAAATATTATAAATTATAAGGGCGTATATAACGCGGTACCACCTTATTTCATAATATTTTATTATCTTTACACCGTAACGCAGTCAAACGTCTTATGCTTATCACACAAGCAGCTAATAAGTAAGTTCATAACAGATAAAGAAAAGTTTTCACCAACCACTTTTTCTCTATACTTTATCAAATTATTACTACTCTTAAATCATAGCCTTTAATTATCTTTTGCTTTTCCAAATAATTTTAATAATTCTAAGAAAATATTAATGAAATCTAAATATAATTGTAAAGCACCAAATATAGCTAAATTGTCTTCACTCATAACAGCTAAATCATCCATTTTTCCAATTCTTTGAACATCATATGCTGTTAATCCAATAAATACAATTACAGTTATAGATGAAATAACCAAATCAAATCCTTGACTTTTAAAGAAAATATTCAAAATTGAACAAACTATAATACCAATTAAAGCCATTAATAAATATGTTCCAATATTTGACAAATCCATTTTAGTTGTCGCACCTATAATCGCAAACAATCCAAAAATTATAGCCGATACTAAGAATACAAATATTATAGATGACATTTCATAATAAAGAAATACTGAAGAAAATGTCAACCCATTTAATACAGAATAAATCATAAAACATATCTTAGCAGTTACAGGGCTCATTTGTCGAATTCTTAGACTTAAAAAAACTACAACAACAAGTTCAACAATTATAATTGCAAGTAGTCCACTACCTTCAATCATTTTCAACATAGCAACTGGATTTAAAGAAACATAATATCCAACCGCAAAAGTTAATAATAAACCTAAAAACATCCAACCAAATACCTTTGGTAAAATTTTACTATTCATTCTATTCCTCCTTTCATTAATTATATCATTTTTATATAATCTTGTAAAATTATAATTTTAATGTCAAAAAAGAAATAAGTTTCCCTATTTCTTTAGTAATTCCATAGCTTTACGCATTTTTAAATCATATTTAACAATTTCCAAACCACCAAATGTTTTTAAGAAATCATCTTCCTTCATTTGATATTTTTCAGCTAATTTTTTAGACTCTTCCTTAGCTTCATCATCAGAAATTTCAATTTTCTCAGCCTCAGCAATCTCTTCAAGCATCAATCTATAAGTAATTCTCTTAATAGCTTCAGGTCTCATTTGATCTTTTAAAGCAGTTTCATCTGAATTTGTAAATTGATAAAATTGTTCTAAACTAATTCCTTGCATCTTTAAATTTTCAGCATATTGAGAAATCATTCTATCTAACTCTTCAGCAATCATAGCTTCAGGAATTTCAACCTTAACATCCTTAGCAGCAGCCTCTAATAAATCATCCATATATTTATTTTCAGCATCCATTTCTTTACGAGCTAAAATGTTTTCAGAAATTTGAGCTTCTAACTCTTCTTTAGTATTAATTCCTTCCATACCTAAATCTTCAAAAAACTCTTTATCTAACTCAGGAACTTTAATTTCTTTAACTTCATGAACCTTAACTTTAAATAAAGCTTCCTTACCTTTTAAATCTTCAGCATGATAATCCTCAGGGAAAGTAACCTTAACATCCTTTTCATCTTCAGATTTTAAACCAATCAATTGATCTTCAAATCCAGGAATAAAAGTGCCACTACCAATCTTTAAAGAATAATTTTCGCCTTTTCCACCATCAAAAGCTTTACCATCAATAAATCCTTCAAAATCAATAACAGCTACATCACCATTTTCAATCTTACCATCCTTTAATACATCCTCAGCATATCTTTCACGCATAGAGTCAATAGATTGTTTGATTTCTTCAGCACTAGCTTCTACTTTATCCTTTTTAACACCTAAACCTTTATATTTTCCTAAAGTAATTTCAGGTCTCATAGTTAACAAAAATTTAAAAGTAATTTTTTTATCATCAACATGAGTTAAATTCATCTCAGGACGAGCAACAATCTTCTCCATATCTTCCTTATTATCAACTAATAATTTTTTATATGCTTCATCCGCAGCTTCATCAGCCGCATCCATATATAATGACTCCATACCATATTTTTTAATAAAAATATCCTTAGGAGCTTTACCAGGTCTAAAACCATCAATCTTAGCTTTTTTATTTGCCTTATTAAAAGCCTTATCTAAAGCTTCTTCCCAAATCTTACCTTCAATTGTAATTTCAATTTCTTTTTCACATTTTGCCATATTCTTCCTCCAATTTCTATATCCATACACCAAAGCCAATAGCTACCATACTTAAAAGTAAACCAGCTGACCAAAATAATCTAACAACATCAACTTCACTCCAACCCAACTTTTCAAAATGATGATGAAGTGGTGCCATCAAAAGAACTTTAGTATGAAACTTACTTATTGCAATCCATTGCACAATAACACTTAATGTTTCCAAAACAAACACTCCAGCCACAATAATTAACGTAATCTCATGATTAGTAATAATTGCTACAGTAGCAAGTGCTGCACCCAAAGATAAAGAACCCGTATCCCCCATAAATATTTTTGCAGGATAACAATTATAAACTAAAAATCCAACTAAAGAACCTACAAGCACAAAACAAAATATTGCAACCTCTTCATTACCAGCAGCCCAATCAGCGCCCCAAGTAATAATACCAAAAGCAAAAAATGCAATAGCTGAAAGTCCACCAGCAAGTCCATCAAGTCCATCAGTAATATTAACAGCATTACTACTACCTACAAGTACAAATAGTAAAAACATTCCATAAAGCCAGCCTAAATTAATCTTAATACCAAGTGTATGAATATCAACAACCGGCTCATTACCACTACTTAAAAACATATAGAAAAATATTAAAGCTACAATAATTTGTAAAACAAGCTTCCAAAATATACTAAGCCCATCATTATTATGCCTTTTAATAATCAAATAATCATCAACATATCCAAATATTGCATACGCAATAAATACAAATAATACAATAAATAAATTAGTAGAAAATTCAATCTTTCCAGTAAGCACCAGAGCTATCATAATTAGAACCGTTGGAATAATAAAAATTATTCCACCAGTAGTTGGCGTTCCGTTTTTTTTCTTATGTCTTTCACCTAAACTATTAGATACTTGCTGTCTTATATGTTTTTTCTTTAGCCATTTAATAGCAAAATAGCCAAAAACGACTGAAAAGGAAAAACCTAACATAATTGATAAAACCGCTTTGGCTAATACTAACATATCCTCATCTCCAAGCACAACAATTATAACATTTTTTACTATATTTTGTACATACCTACTTTAAAATTTCTACCACTTTATCAAGCCTATCAATAACAGGAAAACCTTTTCCATCCATGTCTAAATCAAATTTAATTCCAATTCCACCAGCATTTTTCCATTCAATCAAATTCTGAACATAATCATCAACCAAAATGGCATCTTTGGCACACACCATCTTAGTTTTAGAAATAGACTTTGGAACCGAAATAATATTTATATCGTCTAAATGGTTTCTTATTATATTTACTTTTTCTAAAACCTCATCCAAAGAAACAACATGAGTTAAAATAGCAACATCATAAAATTTACTAAGTTTTTTTATATTACTAAAAGCATTATTAATCTCACAAGAATTTTCCAAAACAACTTTCCAATCTAAATTCTTATAAAACAAATAAAATTCTCTTTCAGTTTTCATATTTTTCTCATTTGCCATCTTATAAGAAACATCAATAGAATTATAAATAACCCCATCAAAATCAATATATAACTTTCTCATAAACCCTCCAATACAAAAAGAAGTTATTCTATTTTAAAGCATCTAATAACTCAGCTTTTTTCATTGTAGAATAACCTTCAACATTTTTTTCTTTAGCTAATTTTTTAAGTTCTGCAACTGTCATTTTAGATAAATCAGTTTTTTCTTCTTTAACAGCCTCTTTCTTAACTGTCTCTTTTTTAGTTTCTTCTTTTTTTACTTCTTTTGAAACTTTTGCTTTATATTCCTTGCCTTCTAAAGCGGCTTTAGCAGCATTAACAATTTCAGTAAATGCTTTTGGATCATCAACAGCAATTTCAGCAAGCATCTTTCTATTAATTTCAATATTAGCTTTATTTAAACCACTAATAAATTTAGAATAACTAATTTCATTTAAACGGCAAGCCGCATTAATTCTAGTAATCCATAATTTTCTAAAATCTCTTTTTCTATTTTTTCTATCTCTATAAGCATAAGCTCCTGAATGCATAACTTGTTCTTTAGCTGTTTTATATAATCTGTGCTTACTACCGAAATAACCTTTAGCTTGTTTCAAAGCTTTTTTACGGCGAGCACGATGAATAGTTCCACCTTTAACTCTCATTTTAATTCCTCCCTTTACTTATTAATTAAATCTTTTAATCTTCTTGTATCAGATATACTTAAACCTGAATCATGATGTCTTCTTCTTCTTGATTGATTACTCTTATGAGTTAACTTATGATTTTTGTTAGCTGGTTGAAATTTAACTGAACCACTTTTTCTAACCTTTAAAACTTTTGATAACCCTTTATGTGATTTTGCTTTAATTTTAGCCATAATCTTCCTCCTATTTTTCCTTATTTGGTGCAAGTATCAATGCCATAATACGACCTTCAAGTTTTGGCATTTGTTCAATAATTGCAACATCCTTTGCCTGTTCTGCAAAACGCATAAGAACTTCTTTACCCAAATTACTATGAGTAATTTCTCTACCTTTAAATCTAACACTAACCTTAACCTTATGACCTTTTTCTAAATACTTAGTTGCATTTTTAAGTTTAGTATTAAAATCATGAACATCAATAGTAACAGATAATTTATACTCTTTCATATCTAAATTAGCTTCACGTTGTCTTTTCATGTTCTCTTTTTGTTTCTTCTTGCTTTCATACTTATAACGATTATAATCCATTATTTTACAAACTGGTGGTTTACCACCTGGATTCATAAGTACTAAATCAAATCCTGCATAATTAGCCAAAGTAAGTGCATCTTTAATTGGTTTAACACCTAACTGTTCACCATTAGGACCAATTACCATAACTTCCTTTGCTCGTATTTGTTCGTTAATATACAAACCTTTTTCCTTTGCGATACTAGACACCTCCAATAAAAAAGTGAATACAAAGAGTATCCACCTGCATTAATAAACATCAGCATTTACCCATCGCCTATAAGCAATCAGGTGAGAAGTGGACACTTCTTCTTTCCTTTTCAAATTACACAACAGATTATACACAAATTTACTATACATGTCAACAATCTTCATGTAATTTTTCAATAATATCCTCAATTTTTTTAGCATGATCGATTGTATCATCGTAAACAAACTTCAAATCAGGTATTTGTCTAATCTCTACTCTGTCCCTGAGTTCATGTCTAATAAAACCACTAGCTTCTTTTAAAATTTTTAAAACTTCATCTTTTTTGCTTTCATCCAAAACCGTAAAATATACCTTGGCAAATGATAAATCACCACTAACCTTTACATCAGTTATAGTAACAAACTTAATACCATTTTTTACCTCATTAGCAATTATATAACTAATCTGTTCAATCAAAGCATCAGAAATTCTCTCTATTTTAACACTCATCTAGCAATCTCCACCATTTCATAAGCTTCTATAATATCTCCAACTTTAATATCATTAAAATTGTCAACTGTAATACCACATTCATAACCTTTTTTAACTTCTTTGACACTATCTTTTTCACGTTGTAAAGAACCAATTTTACCATCATAAATAACAACGCCATCACGAATAACTCTAGCATTACTATCACGTCTGACAGCACCATCAGTTATAAAAGAGCCCGCAATATTACCAATCTTAGAAAACTTAAATATTTGTCTAATCTCAGCAGACCCTAAAACATTTTCTTCATATTCAGGATCAAGCATACCCTTCATAGCATTTTCCATCTCTTCAACTGCTTTATAAATAATATTATAAAATCTAATTTCAACACCATCAGCTTTAGCTTTATCTTTAATTATATTACTAGGTCTTACATTAAAACCAATAATAATAGCATTAGAAGCCTTAGCTAAAACAATATCACTTTCAGTAATGCCACCAACACTACTTCTAATAACATTTATCTTAACTCCATCAACTTCAATCTTCTGTAAACTATTTTTAACAGCTTCACTACTACCATTTACATCAGCTTTAATAATAACATTTATCTCTTTTAAACCTTCACCAATTTGAGCAAATAAATCATCCAAAGAAACAGATGCTTTAGCTTTATTTTCTTTTTCTTTAGCTTGAATAGCCCTTTTAGCAGCAATTGCCTTAGCTTCCTTTTCGCTTTCAAAAGCCATAAACTTATCACCAGCTGAAGGTACACCATTAAGACCAGTAATTTCAACAGGTTGACTAGGTAAAGCCATTGTAATCTCTTCACCCTTATCATTACGAAGTGTTCTTACCTTACCAAAAAAACTACCAACAACAACAGGATCACCTAAACGTAAAGTCCCATTTTGAACCAAAACAGTAACAATAGGTCCTAAATGTTTATCTAACTTTGATTCAACAACCGTACCCATCGCATAACGATTAGGATTAGCTCTATAATTATTAACTTCAGCAACAAGCAAAATATTTTCTAAAAGCTCATCAATACCATCGCCATTAACAGCAGAAATTTGACTAAATATAACATCTCCACCCCACTGTTCTGGCATAAGACCAGCCTCAGCCATCTCATTCATAACCTTATCAGGATTAGCACCTGGTTTATCCATCTTATTAACAGCTACAATAATAGGAACGCCAGCTGCCTTAGCATGATCAATAGCTTCTCTAGTTTGAGGCATAACACCATCATCAGCCGCTACTATAATAATAACAATATCAGTTATACTAGCACCTCTAGCACGCATTTCAGTAAAAGCCGCATGTCCAGGAGTATCAATAAATGTAATCTTTTTTCCATCTCTTTCAACTTGATATGCACTAATAGCTTGAGTAATTCCTCCAGCCTCACCTTCAGCAACATTAGTCTTTCTAATTGCATCAAGTAAAGTAGTTTTACCATGATCAACATGTCCCATAATAGTAACAACAGCAGGTCTAGTAACTAAATCCTCTTCCCTATCAGTTACCTCAAATTCTTCAAAATTAGCTACATCTAAAGTAGATTCCTTCTTTAATTCTTTGCCATAATCTAAAACAATAATTTCTGCATTTTCAAAAGAAACAGGACTATTAATATTAACCATCAAACCTAAAGAAAATAATTTCTTAATAAGTTCACTAGCTGCAATATTCATTTCTTTAGCAAGCTGTGATATAGTCATATTCTCTTTATACAAAATAATATTATCATTATCTATAGGTGCATTACTTTGCAATTTTTCCTTACTTTTATACATTGCTTTTTTCTTTTGAGCAAATGCTTTCTTATTATCAGGCTTTTTAACCTTTTTAGGTTTTTTCTTAGAATCAATTCCGCTCTCTTCCAAAGCTACCTCTTCAGCAATTTCTTCATCTTCCATCTCTTCACTAATTTCATCAAAACTACTGTCAAGCATAATAATAGCTTCCTCATCAAGCACATCATCAGCCGTTTTAACATCAATATCTAGCTCTAAACATTTATCTAAAACCTCTAAAACATCACGGTTAATATCTTCCGCATATTCTCTCACACTCATCATACTTAAGCACCTTCTTTCTAATCTAATAAACTATTTAATTCATCAAACACCCTATCATCAACAATCGTTTCCAATTGCCTATTTAATATTTTACTATTTTTAGCCTTTAAAAATACCTCTTTATCTTTTTTTAAATAAGCTCCTCTACCATTAACCTTTCCAGTTTTATCAACAATAACACCATCATCAGTCTTAACTACCCTAATAAGTTCATACTTAGGCAGTTTTTCCCTTGTAACAACACACATTCTCATCGGTATTTTCTTCATCTTCATAAACTAATCCTCAACAATACTAATACCATTTTCTTTAGCTTGTTCAATAGTTTGAACGTCTAACTTATAATGAGTTAATCTAGAAGCAAGCTTAATATTTAAACCTTTCTTACCAATAGCAAGTGAAAGATTTTCATTATTAACAACAACCAAAGCTTCCTTCTTTTTATCATCAGTAATGAAAACGTGCAAATTGCGAGCAGGACTTAAAGCATTTTCAATAAATCTACTATCATCAGATTCATATTTAACAATATCGATTTTTTCACCATTTAATTCATTAATAATACGATTTATTCTACTACCTTTCTCACCAATACAAGAACCAACAGGATCAACATTAGGATTCTCAGAATAAACAGCAATCTTAGTTCTATTACCAGCTTCTCTAGCCACACTATAAACTAAAATAATTCCTTCATTAATTTCAGGTATTTCAAGTTCAAATAATCTTTTAACAAAACCATAATGTTTTCTAGAAAGTAAAATTAAAGGTCCCTTAGAATTATTTTCAACTTTAGTAATATAAACCTTTAAACTAGATGACATTTTAATAGTCTCACCAGGAATAATCTCACTTTTAGGTAAAATTCCTTGAGTTCTACCTAAATCAACATAATAATTTCTTTGATCTTCCATAGCTACTATACCAGTAACCATCTCGTCTTGTTTATCAGCAAACTCCTCATTAATAATTTCTCTTTCAGCTTCTCTAATCTTTTGGACAACAACCTGTTTTGCAGTAGCAGCCGCAACCCTACCAAAATCTTTTGGAGTAACTTCCTTTTCAATAGTATCACCAATCTTAATACCAGGAACCTTCTTTAAAGCATCTTCCAAAGTTATATGAATTCTATCATCAAAATAAAATTCCTTTTCAACCTCTTCCTCATTACCATCTTCATCAGTAATAATTTCTTTTTCTAAAACTCCATCTTCCTTTTCAAACTCTTCATTAAAAACAACAGTCTTATATGAAAATATCTTTATCTCACCAGTTTCTCTATTAATGTCAACACGGACATTAGAAAGAGAATGATAATTTTTCTTATAAGCACTTGTAAGAGCTAATTCCATTGCATCAAATATTGTATCTTTATCAATACCCTTTTCCTTTGACAAATTATTAACAGCTAATAAAAACTTTTTACTGTCCATCACTATCATCTCCTTTTTCCTTAGAACAAACATCTAAAACATAGCTTTCACTAATCGGATCATTTTCATCCAATATTGGATTTACAATTTCATTTACCTTAACACAATCACCAACATTAATAAAACCAGATTTATCAATAACAAGTCTTAAGGTATTTACATTTTCTTCCTTGCCATAAAATACCTCATCTAAAATATATCCAGCCTCATTAATTTTCTTTTCTAATAAACCTCTTATCTTATCTTCCAACATAACACCTCCAAAACTACATTAAAGAGTGGGCCACCCCACTCTTTTTCTGCACGTCTATAGAAGATTATACCATACTTTACACATAATTTAAAACTTTTCTTTAAAATTTCACTAAATTTAAGTATAATAAATTTGGTGATATAAATGATAACAAGAACAGATAAAAATGAAATAACATATATAATAAAAGGACTAAGTGCAATATTAATTTATTTTTTACTTAGTAAATATCAAAGTCTACCTTTCATATTACTACATATAAATGTATCAGATTTATCAAGCATTTCAAAAATATTATACTCTTTAGGTGTAGAAATGCTTATACTTATATTAATATATTCAATATTTGAAAAAGAATTCAAAAAGGCATATCAAGATATTAAAAAAAACCATCTAACATACTTTAATACATATTTAAAATACTACGTACTAGCGCTCATATTCATGTTACTAGCAAACTCCATAATAAACATATTAGGGGGAGGCATATCAAACAACGAAGCTGCAGTCAGATCAGAGTTTGAATTATATCCAATCTATACATTTATCTCAGCCGTCATACTCGCACCCATAATAGAAGAAACAGTATTTAGATTAAGCTTTAGAGCTATATTTAAAAATGATTTTTTATTCATAACAATATCAAGCTTAATCTTTGGTGGCCTTCATCTACTAACAACACCGGTAAATTATCTATTCCCCTTGCACCTAATTGCCTACTGTAGCTGTGGTTTTGCCTTCGCCTATATGCTTAAAAAAACAAACAATATCTTTGTGTCAATGGGATTTCATTTCATGCATAATGGAATGATAATAGCCATGCAAACATTCATACTAATTTTTACATAAGACTTTTGTCTTTTTTTTATTTGTGTTAAAATTACTATAGGTGATTACATGGCTAAGAAAAAAGAAAAACATTTTTCCCTTCTAAAACTATTTCTATTAATTATTTTTATTATATCTATAATATGTGCTTATGGATTTTTTATCGAACCAAAACTAATAAATATAAAAGAATATAAAATAACAATAACCAATCTAACCGATAACTTCAATGGTTTTAAAATAGTTCAAATATCAGATATACACTACGGTGAAACATTTAACCTTAAAAAACTTAAAAAATTAGTTAAAAGCGTAAACGAACAAAAACCAGACATAGTAGTTCTAACAGGTGATCTAATAGACAAAAAAACAAATATGACAACAAGCATGGCTAGTGAAATATCAAACGAGCTAAATAAAATAAACGCACAATCAGGTAAATATGCAATTAGTGGTGAAAATGATACAAAATTTGACGAATGGATCAGCATAATACAAAATAGCGGATTTACCGATTTAAATAACACATACGATACAATATATAAAAAAGGATATGTAAACATGTTCATAGCTGGAGCAAGCTCAACAAAAGATAAGCTAAACATAAATGATAAACTAAAATCAGCTATAGATTATTTAAATTCATTTGAAAAAAACGGACCAATATATAAAATTTTATTAGTCCATGAACCAGATTCAATCGACGATATAACTGTAAATCCATTTAATTTAATGCTAGCTGGTCATACGCATGGAGGACAAATTAATATCCCCCCTATAGGGTCAATCATTCGAAAAGAAGGATTTAAAAAATATTATAATAATCATTATACTATAAAAAACTCAGAATTATACATATCAAATGGTTTGGGTGGAAATAACTTTAGATTATTTAATACCCCTTCATATAATGTTTATAGATTAGTTAAAGACTAATCTTTTTTTAATGAAATCAATTTCCAACACTACATTTTACTTCTTCATTAATCTACAAAAAAATATTAAAATTTTTAATGAAATTAGTATTACCATTTAACAAAAAATCCAACAAAAAAGGTAAATAAATATAATCTACCCTATCTCTTTCAAATTAGAAAGCAAATATTTATCAGGTAATTCTAAAAATTCATCACCCTTACTAAAATTATGATCTTGACCCAAAACAGTAACAACCCTTACATTTCTAAAATCTTGAATCAAAGGTAAATAATTAAAAGATGGATCTTTAGTACCAAAAACAAACGTAATTTTACCCTTATATTTACTAATTCCTTCTTTTGTTTTATGAAGATTAATCATAAGGGGACAATTAACTAAAAGCATACTTTTAATTCTATCATCATCATACAAATTCTGAATTCCTTGAGAAGCACCATTACTCATACCCATAAAATAAATATCCCCATTTAAATATTTTTTCACATTTTCAAAATCATCACTTACCAATGTTTCAATATTAGAAGCAACAACAACAGTTAAACCATATTTATAATTAATACTTCTAGCAATCTTTAAATACTTATTCTGATAACCTTGAATACTATCTCCACTACCAGTTTTTATAAATAAAGTATTACTACTTCCCTTAACAATTCCATACCTATCATCAATAACTTCATCAAACTTTAAAATATTTAATCTTAACTCCTCATCAAACCTCTTACTTAAATCTAACAAATATTCATTATTTTTAAGTTCAGAAAATAATGAAGGGACATCATAAACAAGGCCGGCTAAAGCACCAGTTAAAGCACCTATAGTATCAGTATCTCCACCTAAATTAATTGAACCAACAATAGCCTCCATAAAGGAATTTGTATTTAAAAAAGTCCAAATAACAGCTTCTAAAGTATCAACAATATAACCACTTGATTTAATATAATCTAAATCTAATTTATAAATATCAGTAGTTAAAAATCTTTTATAACACCTTCTAGCATCCTCACTAAACTTATAAAAATTAAGGCCTTTAACTTTTTCATATGCTGTAAACTTATCATAACCAGACAAAATAAAATGAATATACTTAACATATATGTAACATCCTAATATACTAAACTCATGAGCATGAGTTAAAGACGATGTTTTTTTAATAACTTCTAATAATTTTTCCTCAGAAATATCATCATAATAAGTATATAGAGCAATTGGTAACATTCTCATCAAAGAACCATTACCATTACTATTTATATCAAAACTACCACATTCATCAAAATTATTTTTCTTTAAATAATATCTCATTAAACTTTCTTTTGTAGTCTTGCCAACATCAAAAACTTTATTAGTTGCAGTATATTTAGAAAAATTTAAAAAATCACAAAACTTTTTCATCATATCTTCATAATCAATTGTATGACACTCCAAAATAGAATCAACAGTAGCTAAAGTAAGTGATGTATCATCAGACCATACACCACTCGGAACATCATAACTACCATATCCTACCATTTTAACAACAGGATTCTTTAATAAATCCTCTCTATTTTCAAATTCGATTGGAACCCCCATCGCATCACCAATTGCAAATCCTAAAATACTATCAATAATTTTTGACATAACATCTACCTTCTAACTACCACACCTAGTATAACATTAAGCAAAAATGAAAACAACCTTTAAATACAAATAATCATCTCAAAAAGTATTTTAATAAAATAAAAATCCTTGAAAATCAAGGAATAAATACTTATTTGGTGGACACGAGGAGAGTCGAACTCCTGTCCAAAAATACTTTAAAAGAAATATCTACAAGTTTAGTCTATTAAATAATTTCCTAATAAAGAATAGTAACAGACAACTACTTTATTAGTAAGCCTATAAAATTCATCATTATCCCTAGGCTAAATAATGATATAACTTTCTAAAAGCGAACCCTTAAAATTTTCCGAAAGTTAAAAAATTAAAAGAGTGTACCTCGCCAACCTTAGGCGTAAGTTGGTACTAAATTATTTCTGTTTCCAGTTATATTTAAGTTTAGACTTGACGTGTCACTCCGACTTGCAATTTAAATCTCCATATCTTTGTCGAAACCAAAAACGTGCCCATAAAACTCTTATATTGTATCATATAAAAGTTTGTTTTCAAAATTATTTTTTTAATCTAGCTCTAATATCTCTTTCAATATCTCTTTTTTTAATATCTTGCCTCTTATCGTAATTTTTTTTACCTTTAGCAAGACCAATTAATATTTTAGCTTTTCCTTTAACTAAATATACTTTTAAAGGAACTAAAGTATAACCTTCTAATTTAATTTTATCTTTATATTTTAATATTTCTTTTTTATGTAATAATAATTTTCTAGTTCTTTCCTCTTCATGGTTAAATCTATTACCATTTTCATAACAACTAATATGCATATTTAAAAGAAATATTTCATTTTTTTTAATAATTGCATAACTATCTTTAATATTAGCCCTACCATCTTTTAATGATTTAATTTCAGTTCCCGTTAAAACAATTCCTGCTTCGATAGTTTCAAATATTTGATAATCATGCTTTGCTTTTCTGTTGTTTATCTCCATTTTGATCACCTTTGTATAATTTAAAATTAATAAGTCCCTTATCTTTTATTACACTATCAACAGTAATATTAATCTTATCACCAAGCATATATTTTTTCTTAGATCGTCTTCCAATTAAACTAAATGAACTTTCATCGTAGAAATAATAATCATCGTCTAAAGCATCTATTTTAATCATGCCTTCAACTAAATTATCAAGTTCTACATAAATACCATAATTAGTAACAGTACTAATAACACCTTTAAAACTCTCTCCAATATGACCTTCCATATATTCAGCCATCTTCATATCATCAACATCACGTTCACATTGCGTAGCAGCTTGTTCCCTTTCAGATGAATGTTTAGCAATCACAGGAAGTTCTGTAGAATAATAATTAACAGTTTGATTATCAATACTGTGATTAAATAAATAAGTTCTTAAAAGTCTATGAACAGTTAAATCAGGATATCTTCTAATTGGAGATGTAAAATGAGTATAAAATTTACTAGCTAATCCGAAATGACCAATATTAACATTATCATAAACAGCCTTTTGCATACTTCTTAAAAGCATAGCTGATAAAATATTATATTCTTTTTTATCTTTAAGTTGTGATAAAATATTTTGAATTGTTTTAGGTGTAATACTTTTTACATTAGCATTTACTTTATAACCTAAAACAGATACAAAATGTAAGAAATTTTTAATCTTATCTTGATCAGGCGTGCCATGAACACGATATATAAAAGGAAGATCCATATAAGAAATTGTACTAGCAACCGTTTCATTTGCAGAAATCATAAAGTCTTCAATTAAATTTTCACCTTCACTTTGAATTCTTTTTTGAATATCAATTGCTTTTCCATTTTCATCAGTAATAATTTTAGCTTCAGGCACATCAAAATCCAAATATCCTTTTTCAATTTTTCTTTTTCTAATAATATGTGAAAGTTCATTCATTAAACGTAAATCAGCTTCAAATTCTTCATAACCCTCAGGGACAACATTGTCAACCAATATTTTATTAACGCATTTGTAAGTCATTTGTTTTCTAGATTTAATATAACTTTCAAAAATATCACTATCAACAATTTTACCATTACTATCAAATTCCATAATACATGAAATAGCAAGTCTTACTACATTAGGATTTAAAGAACAAATTCCATTTGAAAGTTTATGTGGAAGCATAGGAATAACAGTATTAGCTAAATAACTACTAGTTCCTCTTGCGTAAGCCTCATCGCCTAAAGCCGTTCCTTCTTTAACATAATGTGAAACATCTGCAATATGAACACCTAATAAATAATTACCGTTTTCTAATTTTTTAATACTAACAGCATCATCAATATCTTTGGTATCATCACCATCAATTGTAAAAATAACCTCACCCGTTAAATCACGTCTACCTTTAAGATCATTTTTAGCAACCTCATCAGGAATATTATCAAGTTCAGCCAAAACTTCATCAGAAAATACATCATTAATATTATACCTAGCTGCAATAGATAAAATATCCACACCAGGATCATCCTTATGTCCTAAAATTCTAATAACCTTTCCTTGATAATAATTACTTTTTTCAATTTTATTTTCTATTTTAACAACAACCTTATGGCCACTAACAGCCCCCATAGAATCTTCTTCTTTAATTTCAACTAAAATATTTAACTTTTCATTATCTAACTTTAAAAAGTTTTTATCATCTTTCTTATAAAATTCACCAACAAGCAAATTATTTAAATTACGTTTATTAACTCTTTCAACTGTAGCTTCATGTTTTCCTTCATCTAATACTTTAATAACAACTTCATCACCATCAACAGCACCATTAACATTATTCCTAGGAATAAAATAATCCTTTGACTCACCATCAATAATAACAAAACCAAAGCCTTTTCTATTACCCGCAAATATACCAATTTTTTGTGAATTATCATCAAACTTAACAAACTTACCCTTCTTAGTAAATCTAACCTTTAAATCTTTAACTAATTTATTTAAAACTTCAGCTAAATACGGAATCTCATTATCATCTAATTTTTCTAATATCTCATCATAACTTAAGGCTTTATTATGATTACTAATAATTTCCAATACTTTTTCTTCCATCGTATCACCCCTTTATCATAATTATAAAGCAAAAAAACTTAAAAATATAGCTTTTTACTTACTTTTTTTAATATAACCAATACTAAATATACTAGCACCCATAAATGCGACTATCATATCCATCATTGTATCCGTAACACCAGTAGCTTGAACTCTTTGAGCATCACCACCAAGAAGTAAATTACAAACAAATTCAAATGTTTCCCATAATCCCGCACACATCCAGCTAAAAGCAATCATAAATAAAACATTAAACCATATCTTATCACTTTTCTTAGGAATAAAAAGTAAAGCAACATAAGCTGTTAAAAAACCAGACATTGTATGCGTTAGCTTATCATATATAGGCCACTTATTATACCCTTCATAAATTACACCTAAATAATGAGCCATAAAAATAAATATAAGCCAAACGAAAATAAATCCATCACTTAACTTACGATTAAATATTTTATTAAAAATAAAAGGTATACCAGCAGTTAAAACAATACTCGAATCCTTTAAAATAATAACAATACCTTTATCTAATTCAGTAAAAATAGTAGTAAAAGCACAAACTAAAATCACAACATAAAATAAATAATTAATCCTCTTCATGACTTATCTCCTCTATCTCTACACCATTAATCGCATTAAATCTTTTAGTAATCTTATCTGTAGTTGTATGAATATCTTTAACATCTTTACTAACAGAATCAATACTTCTTGAAAGCTTATCCCATCTATCTTTATATCTTTTAAATTCAACATCTAAAAGCTTTAATTCTTGATGAATAACCTTAGTATATTTATCCCTTTCAACATTCTTCATAATAACCTGTAAAGTAGTTAAAGTACTCATTAAAGTAGTAGGTCCACATATCCAAACCCTTTTATTATAAGCATAATCAATCACATCTTGATGATAAGCATTAACCTCCGCAAAAATAGCTTCAGCTGGCAAAAAAAGTATAGCTTGATCCGTAGTTTCACCTGGAATAATGTATTTAGATGCGATAGCATCAATATGTTTTTTCATATCAGTTTTAAATTTACGTTCAGATAAAGCCTTATTAGGATTTTTTTTATCAACCATTGCCTGATAATCTTCCAAAGGAAATTTAGAATCAATCGCAATTAATCCAATAGGTTCAGGAGCAAATAAAACACTATCTGCAATAGTACCATTACTTAAAGTATATTGTAATCTATAAATATTATCCTTTCCTTCACCAAAAACACTAACTAAAATATGTTTTAAATTAACCTCGCCGAAAATACCTCTTGTTTTCTTATCAGTAAGTACCGTTTGAAGAGAAACAATATCATTAGATAAAGTATCAATCTTCTTTTGAGCCTCATCAATCTTAGAAAGTCTTTCTAAAACAGAGGTAAATGTTTTATTAGTTCTTTCAAAATTTTGATCCAACCTTTCATTAACCTTATCATTAATTAAATTTAATCTATAATCAATTCTTTCATTTAAATTATTAAAATCATCAGTTAAATTTTTATTAATATCACTCTTAAAATTACCCAAAGATTTAACCATCTCAGTTTCTAATTTGCCTAATCTTTCAGTAATATTAGATTCATTAACATTTTTTGTTAAAGCAATAATACTAACAATTAAAATAACAACTAACAAACCAATTATAATATATTCCATTCAAACACCCTCTATCCTAATAATCATTATAAACCAGTCTAATATTTCTTTCAAGAAAAAAAGAAAATGAAAATAAATCAACAAACGGTGTTTTAAAGCACCAATTAAACACTACAATTTATTCAAATATTTTTTACCTTTATCTGTAACAACATAATTTAAATTATCTTTACGAATTAGTTTATATTCTAATAACTTATCAAATGCTTTAATCCATAAACTACTAGTATCATCATTTTTTAAAAAAACTTTATAATCACCAGAACATATCTTTTTATCAGTTTTAATTAATTCATCATTTACTTTAATAGCTTCTTCAAGTAACTTTAAACTTTTCTCATCTAACTTTACTTTTTTATCAATATTATCAAAAGAAATAGAAAAATTCATATCATCAAAATTAAAACTAATTGGATCATTTTCTCCTCTTTTACTTTTAGTAAGCATTCCCATAACTTCTCATCCTTTCTAATAATTACTTAAAAATATTATATTTTTATTTTATTAACATATACTATTAACAGGTGATTAAATGAAAAAATTATTAAAAGACATTGCACTACCATTAATTATAGGAATAATTATAAGTCTAATTATTAATCCATTTATGAACTACCAAGATTTATATAAACCAAAACTAGCTCCACCTGGAATTATTTTCCCAATTGTATGGACTGTTTTATATATATTAATAGGCATAAGCTTTTATTTACAAAAAAACAATAATAAATATATATACTATACTAATTTAATAATAAACAACCTATGGCCAATAATTTTCTTTGTATTCAAACTATACTTGCTATCATTTATTTGGATAATTTTATTAATAATAATCGTTATAATAATGATTAATAACTTTTATAAGATAAACAAAATATCCACGTACCTTAATATACCATATCTAATATGGCTTATATTTGCATGTTACTTATCATTTGAAATATACCTTTTAAATTAATTACAATATAAAATGTGTACTAAAAATTTAGTACATTTTTTAATATAACAAAACTTCCATAATTTAAAATATTAAAAGTTGGTGCATGGGACGAGAGTTGAACTCGCACAAGGTTTCCCTCACTACCCCCTCAAAGTAGCGCGTCTACCATTCCGCCACCCATACAAATAGAAAGCATTAACTTTTGCTTAACTTTCCATCATATTTTTGCATATCACCTAGCTCATAAATAGTTTTATAATTCATTTTTTTCAATTGCAAAGCAGCTAAATGACTACGAGAATCATTTTTAGAATAAACCAAAATTGGTGTATTTACGCTATATTTCAATCTACTTTTTAACTCATTATATGGAATATTAATAGCACTAGGAATATGACTTTCTTTATATTCACTATTAGTTCTAATATCAATTATAACAATACCTTTAGTCTTCAAAACATTTGTTAAATCCTCTGTCTTATTAATAATTGTTAATTTTTGCCTATCATTATTAGTTCCTACAACAAGAAAAATCAAAATTGCTAAAACTAAAATTATTAGCTTAAAAATTTTACTATCCATCAAAGCTCCTATTTAACTAATTTAATAATGTCATTATATGTAATATAAAGCATCAAAGCCATTAGTAAGAAAAATCCAATTGCATGAATAGTATTTTCAAATTTAGGATCAACTGGCTTACCTTTTATCTTTTCAATAATAACAAAAAGTAATCTACCACCATCAAATGCTGGTAAAGGAAGCAAATTAATAAAACCAACATTAATACTTAAAAACGCTGTTAAACTAACAAGTGACCAAAAACCAGCACTACTAGCAGACCCTACAACATTAAAAATGCCAACAGGACCAGCTAAAGAATTAATTCCTAAGTTACCAGTAAATAAATAAACAATTATCAAAATCATTTGATGAACTAAACTAATAGTCTTAGAAAAAGCATATATAACTGAAGGAATAAAACCTTTTTTCACCTCGTCATTTATACCAAATCCATACTTATAAGTAACCTTCCCATCAACTTTAACCTTTTTAGGCTTTATATTAACTGTTTTAGTCTCACCATTTCTAAAAATTTCTAAAGAAATTTCATCACCACTATTAACTTGAAGTTCCAAAGCAAGTAAATCATAACTACTCGCATTTTTACCATTTAACTTAACAATCTGATCACCACTTTGTAAACCAGACGTATATGCAGGAAAATCACTACTAACCTCACCAACAATTGCTTTATTTTGAGGAGCCCCATTAAACAAAGAAAACAAGAAAAATAAAACAATAGCTAAAATAAAATTATTCATAATACCAGCTATAACTGTCATAAACTTTTGTCCAAACGTTTTAACAGAAAACTTTTTATCTCTAGGAACTGATTCATCATCATCAATTTCTTCACCAGCCATTTGAACAAAACCACCAATTGGAATCAATCTAACTGAATATTCGGTTTCATCATCTTTCCTTGTCCACTTAAAAATTCTAGGTCCCATACCAATTGAAAATTCATAAACATATATACCAGCTTTTTTAGCAAATATGAAATGACCAAATTCATGAATCAATATAATAATTCCTAATATTATAATAAAATATATTAATGTCATTTAAAAACCTCCTATAAAATATTTATAAAAAACATAAAGCCTAATAATACAAATATTATACTGTCAAGTCTATCCAAAATGCCCCCATGGCCTGGCATAATATTAGAAAAATCTTTTTTACCAAAATATCTTTTAATTGCGGAAAACACTAAATCACCATATTGACCTAATATAGATAAAAATGTACATATAGCAACTAAACTAACCTTTGAAAATGTAGGATCAATTACAGTGTGATAAAACATTGCACTAATAAATACACCCATCAAAGTACCACCAATCATACCTTCCACCGTTTTTTTAGGTGAAATTTCTTCAAGAAGTTTATTTTTACCAATAAGCATACCTGTAATATAAGCAAAAGTATCTGTAATCATAGGAATTAATAACAAAAATATAAGTAAATTCAATCCTTTATTTCTAACAAGAATTAAAAGTGACATCGAAATACTTAAAAATATTAATCCGCCTATTAAATAAAAAGCATCATTAATACTATATTTAGTTTTTTCATGATATAAAACAGTTGGTATTAAAAAAGCCATAAATAAAGCAGACAACACCCTATAATCTAAACTAAATATTGAACTTGAAACATTTACATCCATAAATATTATTAAAGTCATAAAAATATATGCAATTAATTGAATGAAAATTGGTAATTGTTTTTTTACCAATTTTATATCTAAAAATTCTTTTAAAGCAAGCATTGAAATAATATATACTCCAATATTATACGCCATACCACCAGATAATATTAATGGAATAACTATAATAAGAGCGACAATCGCACTAATTACTCTTGTTTTCATAATCAATTCCTCCAAATCTTCTATCTCGCTTCGTATATTCTAAAATAGCTTTATCAAATTCTTCTTCATTGAAATCAGGAAAATAAACCTTAGGAAAGTAAAATTCAGCATAAGAATTTTGCCATAACATAAAATTACTTAACCTTTCTTCACCACTAGTCCTAATCATTAAATCAACATCAGGAATATCTTGATATAAATATTTATGATAAATATTTTCATCTAATTTATCTAAATCAAGTAACCCATTATTAACATCTGAAACAATTTTCTTAGTAGCATCAACAATCTCAGCTCTAGAACCATAATTAAAACAAATATTAAAAATTCTATCTTTATATGTATCTGTTTCTCTTTCAATTTCTTCCATGGCCTTAACTACTTTACTAGAAAGATTTTCTCTTCTGCCCGAAAAAATAGCATGAATATGTTCACTATGACAAAACTGCAAAATTTCTTTTAACTTTCCAGTTAACAAATTCATAATAAAATTTACTTCTTTTTCACTTCTTTTAAAATTTTCAGTTGAAAAAAGATAAGCACTTACATATTTGATATTTTTCGAATAAATATAACTTGTTAATTTTTGTAAATTAATAAAACCAGCTTCATGTCCTGCACTTCTTTGTTTTCCTCTTTCACTAGCCCATCTTCCATTACCATCAACAATTAAAGCCACATGGTTTGGAATTTTTAAATTTTTATAATCCATTTAACTACCTCGCTATCTATAAAACATTATAATATATTTTTTATGATAAAACAATGCAATATTTTTAAAAAAACACTTCAAATAAATGAAATGTTCAACAAGATTTTTTTATAAGAATTTGAGGATTTTTATCTTTCTTCAAATAATTTATAATATACCTCATATCATCACTAGAAACAGCTACACATCCACCAGTATATCCCTTATCACCTAAACAATGTAAAAATATAGCAGAACCCTTATTATTTCCAATCCCATTATTAATTTGGCCTTTAGAATTAAATTCTATAAATACCGAATATTCATATTGTTTTTTATAATCAATTAAATGTTCCGCAGATTCAAAAGACCTTTCATCTTCTTTAGTTATATAAGAATAAGAAAAATTATCAATATCCTCTCCCAACCTTACCATATAATTATAATGATAAGACTTATAATCATCTACCCAATAATCATTATCCTTAACTTTAATATAAGGATAATCTATATTCAAATCATGCATACCAAAAGCAACACCCAAATTAAAAAGTCCAAGTGGTGTCTTACCATCAAATTCAACAATATTCTCAGCCTCAGCCACACCATTTTTTCCAATCCAAACAGTATCAATAGTTCTTAAAAGCTTATTATTCTCATATATTTCCATAATATTTTTCAAACCAATATTCACTACAATCAATTGACTTTCCATAAATCCCCCTTAGAAAAAAAGCATCATAAAGATGCTATATTAATATGTACTTTCTTTTCATTATTTAAATAACTACTAGCTTGTACAATAATGCGAATAGCAGAAGCAATCATACCTTTTTTTCCAATCACTCTACCCATATCATCATCACTAACCAAAACCTCAATAGTTATTAAATCTTCATCTTCAAAAGCTTTCACTGAAACCATATCAGTATCTTTTACTAAGTTTTTAACTAAAAACTCTGTTAAATCACCTAATTTCATAATTACTTGCTCTCTTTATTTTGTTTAGATTCATGAAATTTTTTATTAATACCTTTTTTACTAAATAAACTTTTTACAGTATCAGTTGGAATTGCACCATTATTAAGCCATTTTAATGCAACTTCTTCTTTAATATTAATTTCTGCTGGATCAGTTACAGGATTGTAAGTACCAACAAGTTCAATATACTTACCATCTCTTTTAACTCTTGAATCAGCAGCAACGATACGATAAAATGGTTTTCTTTTAGCACCCATTCTTAAAAGTCTTAATTTAACTGCCATAATAACCCTCCGTTTCTGTAAACAATTCTACCATATTGTGCTATGCTTGTCAACCTTTTTTATATAACACAAAATGTGTGCAATTACGCACACTATTTCAAATAATCATCAGACACTTTTTCATCAATTTCCTTTAATGTATCCTCATCCACTTCATCAACAATGTCATCCCAAGCCTCATCATCCTCTTCAACGGCAATTTTCACTTTAGCTTCTCCAACAATTTCAACGCCTAATTCCTTTTCAATATTAAATGATATTGTTTTTTCATCCTGAATATTAACACCAAAACAAGAAGGCTGTTTTAAACTTCTTATAATAATATCCGTATCACCAGACAAATCGGCATTTTCTCTAACCTTTACATTAAACAAATCATTATATTCTATTTTTTTATTAATAACAGCTGTTTTACTATCATTATCATATGAATACCAAATATTTATATCAAAAGAGCCATCAACACCAACCTTATCACCTGATTTATATCCTTTAAATTTATGATTTATAACCCAACACCCTAAAACAGTAGTTGGTTTATTCTCCACCTGTAAAGTATAACTATTTTTAAAATGTTTTTTCCCTTTTCCAATAATTGCCTTGGTCACTATTTCTTTATATGATGCCACATTATCACCCCTCACTTTAAGATATGTGTTTTTACAAAAAAAATGATAAAAAAAATTAGCTTTTAGCCAATTTTTCACTTAACTTATTTAACTTAGGATTATTTAAAATATTCAAATATATTTGTTCTTTATCTAAATCAGATAATTCACTTTGATCAATACTATTTGAAACATCAACTTTTTTGAAAAAGTTAGATTGTTTGCAAGTAAACTTTAAATTTAAATTATCTTCAAGAATAACATTGTTATTATTGCTTTCTCTTCGAGTAATATCTAAAATATACTTAGTTTTATTTTCGTTTATATTAAATGAAATTTCACCTTCTATTTTATTACCATTATCATACACATAACTTAATTTATCATTACCATAATAAATTAAACTTAATATATCTTTCTCATCTTCTAAAGCAAATTTAACAAATTCATTAGTTTTACTATTAATATAAAAAACAACATTCAATTTATCATATTCTAATAAATATTTTTCTAACTTTAATAAATACTTATCCAAACTTTTCTTTGCTTCACTTTTTTTAATATTATAAATTTTAGTAAAAGAATTTATAAATTCATCATTAGCCTTTAAAGAATTTATAAAAGTTTCACAAATCCTATTTCTATTTTTCTTATCAATTAACAATCTTATTTTAATAGCCTTAATATTTTTTTTATTAACATTAATCATCTGTTTATTACTATAAATTTTTTCATTAGTAATCGCCTTATCAAAAGCCTGATTAAATCCATCAAGAATAATCTTGATATCACGATCATCAACTGAATAGTTTATTTTACTATCTTTTAATTTAATATATTTATCATATAAATCAGAAGCATAAACATAACTGCTTTCGTTATCACCATATATATTTAAATTAACAAAATCTGAATCATCATACTTTGTTTTTAAATCCATATAAATAAGTCCCTTAGAATTATCCTTAACATAATCAACGTTCCATTTTACATGACTAAGTTCACTTAAAAAACTATCTTTATTATTTTTCAAAACATTATAACTCAAATTGAGATTGCCATCTGTTATACTATAAACATTATCATTAATATTGTTTTTTAAATAGGAGAACATACCATCAACCATTTGAGTAAATAAAGTTTTAGGATTATTTTTAAAAAATGAAATACCTACAAAAATTGTAACAATTAAAATAAGAAATATAGCAACTAACCAGGGCAATTTAGAAATCTGTGCCTGAACAGAATTTTTTACAATATCATTATAATTTATATTTCCAATTTCGCTTTTAGCATCTTCATCCATTAAAGAATCTTCCAAAGCATTATTAGCCTTATACTCTACTTTTTGAACAAAATCAATAATTTTATTTTTTTTATTTGAATTATTTTGAGAATTTTCCATACAATTTATCTCCTCTATACAAAATGATATCAAAATAATCAAAAAAATTCAATATTTTAAATTTTTGAGTTTCGGCCTTTTACTAAAAAGTTTATATTATTTCATTGTTATTTTGAAACAACAAACTTTTTCTTAAAAAAGTTTAATTTATTCCATGCTCACGCAGAACATAGTGATATGTTCTTTTTTTCTACTTGATTCAGTTAATTTATAACATTATATCCGAAGTTCTAATTGCTTAATTTTTTTTCTTTCTTCTATATTTTGCCATCCCTTTATTCCTGTGTGTGCATGCTTTAATATTTCTCTTATTCCGCTTGATATTTGTCCATACCATACTAACAATTTATTTTTTAATGATTTACTAGCTTCTATTATTTTTATTACTAATAATTTTTTATTTATTTTTTCTGCTAATATTCCATTATGTAACATTACGCATGTTAATATTTTATTTAATACATTTATTCCTTTTAAACTTCTTATTCTAAAATTTTCAAAATCATAGTTTTGTTTCTTTGCTCTAAAATATTCTTCTATTCTCCATCTTAACTTGTACATTTTAGAATATTTTATAACTTCATCTTTATTTTTACTTTCATATCAGTTAACAAATACATTGGATTATCTTCTTCTCCAGCTCTATATATAATTATCAAAGTTAAATCTTTCTCTTTGTATTTTGGAAATTGTACTGTTGTATATGATATATAACAATCTACATTTTCTCCTTTATACATCAATTTAGTGTGTACTTTGCCTTTTCTTTCTTTAGCAACTTCTTTTATTAATCTTGGTTTACTTTTAAACAACATATTTCTATCACCATCTAGTCTAACAATAAAAGATACGTTATCTTTTATGTTTTTTAGAAATAATTCAAAAGTATCATAACCTCTATCATTAATAAAAATCTTTTTCGCATTATTGTTTCTTAACCTATTTAAAACAACATTTTCTGACTTTTTTATTATGTTTAAAATTTTACGTCAACTCAAATTTAAATTTATATAAAATAAGTAACATTTTCATATTTGTATTCAAAAAATTTTATAAACACATAAAAAGCAGCTAAAGCTGCTTGCAATTATTTATTATAATTAGAACCTGAAATTTGTTGTTGACCCATTTGAACTAATCTTTTAGTAATTTCTCCACCAACTGAACCATTAGCTCTACTTGAAGCATCAGGACCCATCTTAACGCCTAATTCACTAGCAATTTCATATTTCATTTGTTCAATTGCTTGTTTAGCGCCAGGAACTACTAAACGTGAGTTATTATTTGTCATGAATTTCACCTCCTGTACATTAATATATTGTGTACATTTGGTATTTTAATACGTTTTTTAAACTGGAAATTTTTGTTAAAGAAGATCATCAAAATTATCTTCTAAATTTGAAATAACCTCAATATTATCAATTGTTTTATCAATTAATGATTCAAAATCAAATGATTTTTCATATTCTATAGCTTTATTAATATCAGGTTTTATAACAGGATGTTTAGGCAAAAAAATTGTACAACAATCCTCATAAGGTAAAATACTAGTTTCATATGTATTAATTTTTCTTGCAATATCTATTATTTCTAATTTATCAAAACAAGCAACAGGTCTTATAACAGGAATATTTACAACATTATTTATACAAACCATACTGTCTAAAGTTTGACTAGCAACTTGACCTATACTTTCACCATTAATTAAAATTTTAGCATTTATCTTTAAAGCATACCTTTCCGCAATACGGTACATCATTCTTCTCATAATAGTTATCATATAATTATCAGGACAATTTTTATAAATTGCTTCTTGAATTTCAGTAAAAGGAACAACATGAACTTTAATTCTACCAGAATATTTATTAATTATATTAGCCAAAGCAATTACCTTATTTTTAGCCTCTAAACTAGTATGAGGAGGTGATTCAAAATACATACATTCAATACTAACTCCTCTTTTTAAAGTTAAATATCCCGCAACAGGACTATCAATACCACCACTTAACATAAGTAAACCTTTACCTTGTACACCAACAGGATATCCGCCAGCCCCTTTAATTTCATCAGTATATATAAAAGTCCCTTCACTACGTATCTCAACTGTTAAAGTAATATCAGGATTGTGAACATCAACTAAAAAATTAGAATTTTTTAAAATTTCACCACCTAATTTTTTACTATAATCCATTGAATGAATAGTAAAACTTTTATCTGCTCTTTTAGTAACAACCTTAAAAGTTTTCTTGCTCTTATCCATAATTTCTAATGACTTTGCTAAAACATCATCTAAATTATTATCTACTTTATAAGCAATAACTATACTAAAAATTCCAAAAATATTTTTAAGTTTTAATGCAATTTTTGAAGCATCATTACATTTAATATACATCCTTACTTTATCTTTTGAAATTAAAACATCGTCATCTTTTAATACTCTTTCAATATTTTGATTTAAAATATTAATAAAGACTTTCCTATTAGCTTTTTTAGTAGTAAGTTCACCATATTTAATCATAATTAACTCATTCATACTAACTCCTCATTTCTTCAGTAATTATACTATTTTTTTATAAAATTTAAAAGATAAAAACTTTCCAAAAGGAAAGTTATTCACCACTACCATATAAATTTAATAATTTATCATAAATTCCTGGTTCAATCTTATTCAAAGAATTAATGGAAAACTCTAAAGACTTTTGATAATCACCTTTATTAAACAAAACTTCAGAATAATTTAAAGCTCTATCAACATCCTTTTCAGATGAACGATATCTATTACCATAAACTATAGCCATCTCAGCAAACATAGCAGTCTTCATCATTTCTTTAGTTTTACCATATAACTTTAAAGCTAAATCTCTGGCTGTATCCACTCTTGTATTTAAAACCTCAATAGTAATTGGTTTTTTATCAAGTTCTTTAACAATCTCCTTCATAGCTTCCATAGCTTCTTTTAATTCAACATAATAATTATTAGGAATAACAGGAAGATTAAATGAACGAACCTGCTTTTGAGAATTTTTTAATAAATCTTCAACCTCTGAAAGCTGTTGTCTAGCTCTCATCTCATCATCATGCATATTACCAAGAACGTTTAAAGTTGTATCAAGCTTATTTTCAATATTAGAAAGTCTAATAACTAAATTTTCAATTTCCTCAGTTAACTTAGAATAAGCAAAACTATGATTATTTGTATGAGCCATCAAAGTATTATAATCTTCATTTAACTTATCAAGTTCACTTTTAACATCACATAAATCAGTAATATTCTTTTCAGATAAACTATACAAATTTTTTAAATCATTCATCTGTTCAAAAATATCATTAACCAAAACATTTATTTTCTTTAATTTAGTTTGTAAAGTCTTATCAGCATCTTCATATTCAGCCTTAATAACCTTTTCTTTTTCGAAATCAGTAAATAAATTTTCAAAATATTCAGTTAAAACCTTTAAATCAAATAAACTATCTTCGATATTTAAAACCTTAGCTCTATCTAAAATATCAGATATTTTTTTCTTAGCTTCATCTATATTATACTCAACATTTAAATAGTCTAAAGGATATCCCTCAGAAACCATTTTATTATATATACTTTCTATTTCTTCCATTTTTTTAGGCAAAATACCTTCAGCAATCAAAACAATAGAAGGAAGTTCATCAACAATTACCTCCATATGATTAAGCATTTCATTAATAGCCTTTAAAATAGTTGGAACTTCAGTATATTCATTACGCTCCATAAGAATTTCAAAATCTTCAAATCTTTTAGTAATATTTTCAAGTTGTAAAGCAACTACCTTAGAAAATTCTCCAAATTCTCCCTCTGTTTCCTCATATTTTTCATATAAATCACGATATTTAGCCTTTAATTTAGTAATACTTCCCCTATTTTTTTCTTCACTATTAGTAATCTCTTTAATTTCATTTAGTAAAAAAGCCGAAGAAGCCCTTACTTTATATATTTCCATCTCTAATTTAGCAATCTTATACATGGTACTTTTATAATCTTTTTGTGATAAAGAATATTCAGCTTCAATTAACATATCAGTAATTTTAGGAATCTTAATTTCCTTTATATCATTTAACCTTTCTTTCCAATTGTTATAAAGAACTTCTAGCTTTTCATTACCTAAATAACTTTCAACCTTAGCAAGTTCAGGCCCAACTGGTGAAGTATCTAATCTATTTTTTTGATAATCTAAATTTTCAATAATCTTTTTATATTTCTTGTTTTTTCTTGACTTCATTATAATTATAGAAATTAATAAAATAACAAATGCTGTTGCAAAAGAAGCAACTATTATAACAACATTATCCATGTACATCACCTATCATAATTGTATCAAATAAGTAAAATAATGTCTATAAAATTTTTTACCTTAAAACCCAAGCCTCATATCCACCAATTACACTAAATACATTGTAACCCTTTATCCTAAGTAATTGAACAACTTTACTTGAAGTAATACCATGCTGACAATATATATAATATGACTGACTTTTAATCAAATATTTCTCAGGATTATTTAAAAGTAAAGTATAATCAATATTCAAAGCCCCAGGAATATGATTATTATTAAACTTTTGAATAGACCTAATATCAATAATATTAGGTCTATCTAATTTTAAAAAATCATCAATAGTAATAAACACAATACCACCTTCATTTTATTATATGTTATTAAAAAATATTAAATATTTAAAAAATCCAAAAACAAAAATATTTCTTTATATAATATTTTAAATAATTATTTATTACCATACAAAAAAACTGAGTACTCAGTTTTCATCATCATCAGCAAAGAAATCATCAAAAAATTGATCATCTGTAACATAATTATTTTTATCATTTTCTTCAGCCTTAACAAATTCAGTTTTTTCTTTAACAGGTTCAGCACTAACCTTAACAGTTTTATTAACATTATTTGTAATTTTTGCAGCAAAATCTGCACTAGAAATAATATTTTTAGTATTAGATTTTATATCAGGCTTAACATATAAATGTGATTCACTAGAGATATTTGCTGATTCATCGATTTTTTTAGCAACAGTTTTTAAAGATTCAACATCTACTTTTTTAGGGACTTCTAAAGAACTTACAGGAACTTTAACAGGTTCAATTTTAGCAATTGGCAATCCCTTATCAACAATTGAATTACTTTCTTTTTGTTCTTTTTCCCTTTTAGCAATTGCCTTATCAATATTCTTCATCATTTCAGACGCACTCATAGGTGCATTAGAAACATTATTATTTTTAACACCTGGCATAAGTTGACTTAAAAGTTTATTCATGCTTTCTTCTTTTTTTGTTTCTCTTGCTTTATCAACAAATGATTTTAAATCAAATGTATGAAGATTTTCTTTTTTTCTAGTTGGATAAGATGCTTTTTCACAATCATCTCCCCAATTAATTTCATAATTTAATTTCAATTTTGTTCTAAAAGGTGGCATACGTAATCTCATTAAAATAATTTCACCCATTTTTAATGTTTGAAGATCACTTACCGTAATTAAAGGTCTAGTTTCTTCGATAGCTTTACCATCTTTATCTTTTTTATCAGTCTTAACTTTTACCTCACCACAAACTTTACTAATCTCTTCTAAAGCATCAAGTTCACTACTAATTAAATAAATAATGTTTGTACAGTTACCTCTTATTGTTTTTCCTTTTTCCTTACCATATACCTCATCAAGTTGAGCATAGTTTTGAATAACAAAGAAAAATCTCATACGCCTACTACGAGCAGCTGAAACCATTGCATCAACATCCTTTAAAGGTGGCATATTAGCAAATTCATCCAATATAAAATTGGTTCTATATGGTAATTTTCCACCAGACTTTTGAGCATAATCAACTAAAGTTTCGTAACACTGTTTTAAGAAAATAGTAACTAAAGAATGATAAGTTTTTTTCTCATCTTGAATAACAATAAATACAGCTGTTTTTTTCTTTCCAATATCTTCAAATTCAAAATCACTATGAGAAAGCATTTCTGATAGGTTTTCACGTGAAGCAAATAATCTTATTTTTTGTTTTAATACTGATAAAATACTTCCCTTAGTTTCATTAGGCGCTGAAATGGTAGAAGATGCACTTACAAAAGCAGGAGATGCAGGATCTTTAGTTAATTTAAAATATTCATTAGAATAAGTTGAATTAGGTCCACATCTATCTTCACCAATAGATGTAAATAAATTAACACTGTTTAAATTAATTTCTTCTTCTTTAGCATCTTCAAACAAACCAAGACAAATACCAGAAAAATAATCGGCTGCAGTTTTTTCCCAAAATGGGTCATTACTTTGAGCATTTTCATCATACAAAATATTCATAGCTAAGTCATCAGTAAGTTCATTAGCTTTATCACTATTACCTTCTTTAAAATATTTATAAGGCAAATGTAAGGGATTCCATCCACTACCTTGCTGGGGATTACGGAAGTTTAAAAGAACAACATTATATCCTCTTTTTCTAAGCATCTCAGCGGTAGTTTCATATATCTCACCTTTTGGGTCTGTAATAATCATAGACTCATCATGTTTAGCAAGTGAATGAACTAATGGAAAAATAGCAACTTGAGTTTTACCAGCACCAGTAGAACCAATGATTAAATTATGTCCTTCACCATCATCAACCCACATTTTTTTACCATCGTTAATCAAAGGAAGTCCGCCTGCATCAGCAGTTTTATCTTGAACTTTAACCATTTTTAATTCTTTTTTTAACTCATCTGCTGAAAGCCATCTAGAATAACCTTTTGAAGCTTTTTTAGCTTCAGTGGAAAACCCAAAACCTTTTTCTCTATCAAAAAATTTATCTTTAACACTAAATAAACTTGCGACTAAAGCAATAATATAGCAAACAATTGTTAATCCAATATAACCAGGTGCGAAAGCTGGAAAAGGATTAAAGCCATGAAAAGGACGATCTAAATCACCTTTAGCAAACTGAATAATATTTAAAAGAGCAACAGCAACAAAATAAAGTAAGATTATACAATATCCGCCAAACATCATCCAATCTTTTTTATCAGCTCTAAATTTTAATTTCATGATAAAACCTCCCTACAAATTAATCCTATTATAGCACAAAAAAGTAATATTTGTTTAATATTACTGTACTTTCTTAATATTCTTCAGCCGGCAAAGTAATTATTACCTTAGTATATTCATTTTCCTTTGAAATATAAGAAAGGGTTCCATCATGAGCTTGAATTATTTCATTGGAAAGTGATACACCAAGTCCAGTACCTTTTCTTTTAGTAGTATAAAATGGTTGCTTTATTTTACTTAAAAGACTATCACTCATACCAACACCATTATCTTTTATAGTAATTATAACTTTACCTTTTTCTAAAACTTCATCAATTTCAATTTTACATTTTTTATTTTTATCCATAGCTTCAATACTATTTTTTAAAACATTAATAAAAACTTGAGTTAATCTATTATAATCCGCACTTATATATATTTCATCATCAATAATATTATTAACAATCTTAATATTATTTTTAAAACATAATAAATCAATATTTTTAATAACATCTTCAATAAGCATATTAATATCAATAATGTCTTTATTAATTTTAAGTTTGTTCATTGCAAGAAAATCTTCTAGTAAAAGTAATGTTCTATCAATTTCTTCTTTCAAAATAGGTATATATTTTTTACTATGATTTAAATTATTAACATTAAACATATCTAAATAACCTTTACAAACTGCGATAGGATTTTTAATTTCATGTGTTATTCTAAATAATGATGTTTTAATTTGCTTATCATTTTCTATCTGTTTTACCGTCATATGAAGATTTAATATTTTTTCAGTTTGATTTAATAAATATATTAAAAACGAAGAAATTAAATATAGACAAATTCCAACAATAATTTCTTTAATAAAATAATTTTTTAAAAGTAAAATTGTAATAAAAGTTTTAGCACATGAAAAAATTAAAATATATGTATTCATTTTTAAAGAGATTTTTAAATAAAATAAATAATAGAATAAATATTCTAAAATTAAAATAATTAGATAATCATTATAAAAATTATAATAATATAGAACCATAATAAATGAAGTAATTAAAGCAGAAAAATTTGATTTTTTTAAATAAGCAAGTAACAAAGGAATGTTAATAACAATAAATGGCATTCCCTTATATAAAGGTCTTGCATATTTTAAAATTAAATATAAACTAGAAAAAACAGTTACAACAATTAATAAATCTCCTTCTTTTTTATTAAAAGTTTTCGCATAAGCAATATAAAGCAAATATACAGTTAAAGGCATACCAGCTAAAATCAAATCTAAAAGCAAAGTATCAAAAAATTCCATTTCTATCACCGACATTATTTTACAATATTTACCATGTCGAATTTTGTCGAAAAAAGAAAAAAACTGTTTATTTTTTAAAAACTAACAGTTTTGCTAGAACATAATTTGCTACTATAATGACTACTTGGTCAATTAATTTACTTATTGTATCATTTATATGCATAACACTATAAAGTATAAACATTAAAGCAATATCCATAATAAGGGAAACAACTCTTGAACCAAAGAAACTACTTATTTCTTTTAATTTTTCTCTACCCTTTGTGCTACTTTTAAAAACAAACTTTCTATTTGTAACATAAGCAAATAAAACGGAACAAATCCACGCTATTACATTTGCAATTTGAATATCTAAATTTCCTTTAGCCGAAAATATAGTATTAATAAGCACAAAATAAACAACTAAATTAATTAAAGTAGTACATCCTCCAACAATTACATAATTAATAATTTCTTCATATTTTAAATAAATTTTTTTAATCATAATATACCTCTAACTACATTCATTTTTACAAACATTCTCATACACATATTTATATTGATTATTATTTTCATCAAATTTTATTCTAACGCATCCAGTCATTTCTTTACCCGTTGTTGGATTAGTAACACTTTTATCACTACTTATATAACCTTCAGACTTTAACCTAGATATAGTCATATCGCAAGAATTTGAAGGCAGTTTACTAGAATTATCAGTACCCCATCTTTTAGTAGCTTCAACAACAATTCTTTTTTGTTCCTCTAAAGTATCTTCTTTAGAACTATTAATAATTCCAATTATACTTGGAACTGCTATTGTCGCAATAATACCCAATATAATAATTACTGCGAGTAATTCTATTAAAGTAAAACCCTTTTTCATACTATCACCTATTTCAAATTATACTTACTTTCTTTTTTAGTGTCAATTGACAATATAAAGATTTAACTGTTAAAATACTTTAAGTGGAGCTGATGATATGAAAAGTGTTGGAATAATATGTGAATATAATCCATTTCATAATGGCCATTTATATCATATAAATGAAATTAAAAAAATGTATCCTGATTATATAATAATTGCAGTGATTAATGGAGATTATACTCAAAGAGGAGATGTTAGTTTAATAAATAAATGGGAAAAAGCAAAAGTAGCTTTAAATTATGTTGATTTAGTTGTAGAACTGCCATTTGCTTATGGCAGTCAATCAGCTGATGTTTTTACTAAAGCTTCATGTGAGATATTAAAATATTTAGATATTGATGCTTTTGTTTTTGGTAGTGAAACTGGTGATATAAATTATTTAAAAAAAATAGTTAATGTACAAAAGAAAAAAGAATATGATGATAAGGTTAAATTTTATTTAAAAAAAGGATTTAATTATCCTAAAAGTATGGCCCTTGCTCTTAATGATTTTAATCTTTATTTAGATGACAAACCAAATGATCTGTTAGGTCTTGGTTATATTAGAAATTTACCAAATGTTGAAATTAAATGTATTAAAAGAACTAATAATTATCATGATTTAAATTTAGAAAATATATCAAGTGGGACAAGTATTAGAAATGCTTTAAAAGAAAAAAAAGATATTACAAAAAGTGTTCCTAAAGAAAGTTTAAAAGGTTTAAAAAATCCACATTATTTTGATGATTATTTTGATTTATTAAAATATAAGATAATAACATCTAGTAATTTAAGTATATATATGGACGTTGATGAAGGAATAGAAAATAAAATTAAAAAAGTAATTTATAAGGCAAATAATATTGATGAGTTAATAAAATTAACAAAATCAAAAAGATACACTTATAATAAATTAAAAAGGATGTATCTACATATATTATGTAATTTTACAAAAGAAGAAGCTAAAAAGTTTAAGAATATAAGTTATATAAGAATTTTAGGGTTTAATAAAAATGGAAGAAAATATTTAAATGAAATTAAAAAAAGATGTATGATACCGATTATAACAAAATATAGTGAAGATCTTTATTTAGAAAAAAGAGTTAGTGATATTTATAATTTAAGAAAAAAAGATGACATTCTAAACGAATATCAACATAAGGTGATTATTCGTTAATGTCATCTTTTGTTATAGTCTCAACCTTTAAGAAATTAGTTGATTTTGGAGCATGTATACTTGGATAACCACCAGTAACTAAAACATGATTGCCTTCTTCTAAAGAAGTGAAATTAGTAGCTATTTTTTTACATTCTCTTACTAAAGCTTCCATATCATCATAGTTTTTAGAAACAACAGGATAAACTCCATAATTTAAAGCAAGTGAATGAGCAATATCTTCACTAGGGCAAGCTGCTATAACATATGATTTAGGTTTTTGAGTACCTATTAATTTAGCAGTATAACCACTAGCAGTTGCACAAACTATTAATTTAACATCAATTAAATTAGCAGTTTCAACAGCATTATGAGCTATAATACTTGGAATATTATTAACTCTAGCATAAGATTTTTGAGCTTTATAATCATAATAATCTTCAGCAGTTTTACATGCTTCAGCCATAAATTTAACAGCATCAGCAGGATGAGTACCAATTGTAGTTTCTCCAGATAACATAACTGCATCTGTTCCATCTAATACGGCATTAGCAACATCTGAAACTTCAGCTCTTGTAGGTCTTGCACTTGTATACATAGATGCTAGCATTTCAGTTGCTACGACAACAGTACGTCCAATAACACGACATTTTTCAATTATTTGTTTTTGTAATATTGGTAATTTATCCATAGCAACTTCTACACCTAAATCACCACGAGCAACCATAATACCATCACTAGCTTTAATAATAGAATCAATATTTTGAATTGCAGCCCAACTTTCAACCTTAGAAATAATCTGCATATCTTCTCTACCTTGCTCTTTTAATAATTTTCTAACTTCATATACATCTTCAGCAGAACTAACAAATGATAAAGCTAAAAAATCACCCTCATTTTTACAAGCATAAATAATATCTTCTTTATCTTGTTCACTTATAAAATCTAAATTTAAATTTACCCCTGGAACATTAACACCTTTTCTATCGCCTAATGTTCCGCCATCAATAATTTCACATCTTAAACCATTACTAATTTTTTCCTTAACTTTTAATTTCATTAGACCATCTTCTAATAAAATTTCATTTCCAACACTAATACTATCTAAAGCATCTTTGTAATTTACAGTAAAAGCTTCTTCAGTACCTAAAATATCATCCTTAACAATATCAATTAATTGACCATTTTTAAGTTCTATTTTACCATCAGTCATTTTACCTGTACGGAAATCAGGACCTTTAGTATCATATAAAACAGCAACATGAGCATTTAATTCACTATCCTCATTTGCTCTTTTAACTAATGAAAGTGCTGTTTGTTTTTCTTCTAAAGTAGCATGAGAAAAATTAATTCTAGCAACATTCATACCATTTTTAACCATTTGTTTAAAAACTTCATATTTGGCACTGCTTGGACCAATTGAACATATAATTTTTGTTTTTTTCATAAATACTTCTCCTTCTGACATTTTTCACAATAATAAGTTCCACGCCCTTTTACGGTTATTTTTTTAACTTTCGAATTACATACCGGGCATACTTCTTTAGTATGTATTAAAAGCTTATCTTGAAATCTTCCATGAACACCTTCAGAAGATGTATAAGATTTTACTGTAGTTCCACCATATTTAATAGCACTTTCTAAAACTTTTTTAGTGTATTTAATAATATTTTCTAAATCAGTATCATTTAAATTTGATCCTTGCGTTAATGGATTTATCTTAGCTAAAAATAAAATTTCATCCGCATATATATTTCCAATTCCAGTAATAATACTTTGATCTAAAAGTTCAGATTTAATGGGCTGTTTTTTTAATTTGTTTTTTAAATAATCACAAGTTAATTTATCATCCCATGGTTCTAGCCCTAAATCTTTTAAAGGTTTAACATTATAAACTTCATCTTTTTTAATTAAATACATTTTCCCAAACTTTCTTGTATCATGGTATCTTAAATCAGTATTATCAGAAAAGGTAAAAATAACGTGTTGATGCTTTTCTTTTAAATTGCCTTTATTTCTTATTAAATATTTTCCTTCCATTCTTAAATGCGAAAGTAAAAAATAATCATCAAGTTCAAACATTAACCATTTACCTTTTCTTAAAATGTTATTAATTGTTTGATTTTTTATTTTTTCTTCAAATTCACATTTTGAAGGATATGCTATTATATTATTCCAATAAACTTTAGCAGAAACTATCTTTTTACCTTTTACCTTACTTTTTAAAAATTTTTTAACATTTTCAACTTCAGGTAATTCTGGCATAAAACCACCCACTTTTAATACACATCACCTAACCGCCTTAACAATTATAACATTATGTTGTCATCATTTCAATAATTTTTTTGTTTTAAAAAGGGCTAAAAACGTTATTTTTAGCCCAAATATTTATCAATTTTTAAATACTTTAATTTCTTAGGATTAACATCCACTACATTCTTATTTAAGGCTATATGAGAGTTATGTCTTTCAGGTGTAATATATTTTTTTGTAGGCCCTAAATCTAAAATGATTTCTTTATCTATAAGTGAATCAATAATACTGGTTGTAAGTTCTATTGGCTTTTTCTTTCTGTTGTATCTATTATATATGGTAACTAAATCTTTTATAGTAAGTGTACCATTTAATGAAAGCAAATATTCAAGCATTTGACAATCTTCTTTAGATAAATTATCAAAATTTTTAATATTATTTATAACATGTTTCTTTTCTAAAGCCTTATGAACCTGACATATCATATATTTTAAAAATAAAGTGACATCACCACGTTGTCTACCAGCTTTTATACTATCTTCATAATTTTTAGTATCAAAGGTAATAGCTTTATTTAAAATAATATATGGATATGCTTCATGATTAAGTAAATACCACATAGAAGTTGTTCTACTAGTTCTTCCATTTACATCAAAATAAGGATGAATATGAACAAAATAAAAATGCATGACTTGTGATTTAATAAAATCTTCCATTTCATTATTTGTATTGTCTTCATTAACATATTCAAAAAATTGATCCATGTAATAATCTATTTTTTCGGCATCCATACCCATAATAGGAAAATCTCTATCTAATCTATTGTCAATATAAACTGGTTTAGTTCTATAATATTCTCCCATATTATTAATATCTTCTTTACTTAACAAATCCTTACTTAATATCGCATATAATACTTTTAAACTTTCTTTGTCAATCACATGATGTGATAGTATATGTCTATATCCTTGATATAAATTAGTTATTCTCGCACTCATTTTATCACAGTTTTTATTCTTTATAACCTTACCAATTTCAGATAAATCATCTCTTATTCCTTCAATATTATTATTAGCCTTTATCTCCTCTGGAAGCATAATTTCTTTTGCAAATTTTAAAGTATGCATATAATCTAAATCTTCTAGAAAAATAAGTAGATCTTCTAAATTGCTTTTAAAATAATTTTCGTTATAAAATAATTTGTTACCATATCCAGTATCCAGTGAAGTTTTAATCATTATAAATCACCCCTTATGTATGCATATTATATACACTTTATTTAATTATGTCAAAAATAGTCTATAATGTTATAATTGGTTTAGGTGAACAAAATGGAATCAATAATTTATTATTATAAAAGAAAAAATTTTAAAAAGAATTAATACATTGTTATTTATAATATCTTTTTGTGTGTTTTTATTTTGTTCATATAAATTGTTCACTTGGAACAAAGAAAACAATAGTAGTAAAAGAATTAGTGCTAATATAAATAAATATGTAGGAGAGAAAAAAGCAAGTGGAGAAAATATAAATCCACCTAGTGATAAAGACGATGATTACTTTAAATATATTAAGATGAATATGCTTAATGTAAATTTTAATGAACTTTTAAAAATCAATTCTGATACAGTTGGCTTTATAAATTAAATGGAACTAATATAAATTATCCAGTTGTTCAAAATAGCAATAATATATACTATTTAAGTCATGCATATGATAAAAGTAGAAATTCAGCTGGATGGGTTTTTGCTGATTATCGCAATAACATGAAAGATTTTGATAAAAATACAATTATATATGCACATGGAAGATTAAATAACACAATGTTTGGTAGCCTTAAAAATATTTTGAAAAGTAAATGGTATGACAACAAAGATAACTATGTTATTAAATTTTCAACCCCTTATGAAAATACACTTTGGCGAGTATTTAGTGTTTATAGTATAAAAGCAGAAAGTTATTATATAACTACATATTTTGATAATAATTATGATGAATTTTTACAAACAATTAAAAATGGAAATTTAAAAAATTTTAATACTGATGTTACCACTAATGATAAAGTGCTTACCTTATCTACTTGCAAGGACATAAATGGTAGGGAACGAGTTGTAATGCATGCTAAACTCATAAAAGTAAAAAAAATAAATTTTATTAGGTTGTATGCATTTTTTCATTTTCAGTAAACCTTATAAACAAAGACTTTTTTAATATTTTCATACTTAACTGTCAAAAATTTTAATATAAAAACCTCGTTTCTATTTTGTCTAAGAAACGGGGTTCATATCATATGTGTAGTTTGATTTTTTAAGGATTATTATTAATTTATTGTAATTCTTCTATTTGTTTAATATCTAATTTTGTTATCTTTGCTATTTTCTGTACGTCCATACCATCTTTAAGTAATTCTTTTGCAATATCGATTCTTTCCTCAGCACGTCCTTCTGTGCGTCCTTGTACACGACCTTCCTCAAGACCCTCTTTTTTCGCATTATATTTAATTGTTGCTTTATATTTTGCCTCTTCTTCCTCAGCTGTTAAAAATTCTGAAAATCTTTGATTCTTATTAAGTCTAACAATTTCTCCTCTTACCTTATCCACAAAACCACTCCCTTTAGCCATCTTATTTAACTGTTCTTCATCAGCTTCAAAAAGAGCTAAAAATGAATATTCTTCATTACCATCTTTCCAAAGCTTCAAAGCTTTATTAATATTATATTCTAAGATGACTAAATTATCAATATATTTATCTTTGGTTTTTCTATCAGTAAGTTCATATATCTTATATAATTCATCATCTTTTGATAAACCTACTGTAAAATTAATTTGGATAAATGTTTTCATCTTAGTATAAAGCTCTGAGACTCTAGTATCTTCAGAATATTTACTAAATATATAAGAAGCATTTCTTCTATTTAAACCATAATAATATGAAGCATTCATTTCAATGTTTATTATCTCATCTTTACTTTCTAATAAAACATCTAATATTTTACCTTTTTCACTTAATATGTTTTTAGATAACTCAGGAGATATCATTTTAAAATCTTTAACATCTTTATTAATAGAACTTTTTAAACTTAAATAAATTAATTCTTTTAATAAATCTTTGTTTTTCTCATCGCAAAATATTGCTTTAAACATTAAATTACTTGAAGCCTTAAAAAATCTTTTTTTATTGTTTGTCATATGTAAGCCTTTCTAGAGGAATCATCTCCTCATATATAACATACGATATAAATTATTAATTTCCTTTTTATAATCAAAAAAAATTAAAAGTTTTTATACTTTTAATTTAATTAATACTGACCTGTTGTTACTTCTGATACTCACTACCAGCAAACATATCTGTTGCGGTTGTCCATTTAGAACCTATATAAATGTGTTTTAATTTAGTTGTATTTTGAAACATTGCATCCATATATGTTACTTTACTTGTATCAAAATTTTCTATTCCTTTTATTTTGGCTCCACCATGGCTATAAAACATATAACCAATATTTACCACATTTGACGTGTTAAAACTATTTACATCCAGTGATGTTAAATTGTAACACTGCTCGAAATCTTCCTTAAAATAAGCTTAATTGACTAGATTCATCCATACCATCTAAGATTCCCATTGATCTTAATTTTTCAATTAAAGTTGATGAAATTTTAGCTCTTTTTTGTAAATCTTCAATACTAATATACGGCCTGATTTCTCTTTCAGCAACTATATTTTTAGCAACCACAATACCAAGGCCATCAATAGATCTAAATGGTGGAATTAAATTACCATCTTCATCAATAACAAATTCACTATAATGACTTTTATATAAATCAACTGGTTTAAATTTAATACCACGAGCAAGCATTTCTAAAGCAACTTTCAAGCATTCAAGTATTGATGATTCTTTATTAGTTGCATCAAATCCTTTTTCATTAATTTCAATAATTCTAGATTTAACTGCATCATAACCTTTAATCATAGCTTCAATATCAAAATCATCATACTCTGCTGAAAATTGAGCCGCATAGTAAACTGAAGGTTTATGTACTTTATAATAAGCCAATCTAAACGCATTTATAACATACGCAACAGCATGTGCTTTCGGAAACATATATTTTATTTTCCTGCATGATTCAATAAACCATGGTTCAATATTAGCCTCTTTTAAATCTTTAACATATAAAGCCCATTGTTCTGGATCTTTAGAAGCTTTACCTTTTCTAACAAACTCCATAATTTTAAAAGCTTTAATTGGTTCAAGCCCATGATACATTAAATAAACCATAATATCATCACGACAACCAATAACTTCACTAAATGGAACAACACCTTGATCAATTAAATCTTTCGCATTACCATTCCAAACATCAGTACCATGAGAAAGTCCTGATATTTTAACAAGCTCCGCGAATGTTTTAGGTTTAGTTTCTTTAACCATTTGTAAAGTAAATGGTGTTCCAAACTCAGGAATACCTAAAGTACCTGTATCATTCATAATTTGTTCTTTAGTGACACCTAAAGGTTTAGGCGATAAAAATATACCCATTGTTTCTTTATCATCTAAAGGAACTTTAGTAACATCATCACCAGTAATATTTTGAATTAACCTTAATTTAGTAGGTCCAGAATGACCCAATATATCTAATTTTAATACATCTTGATCAATTGCATGATAATCAAAATGAGTAGTTCTCCAAGCAGATGTAACATCATCAGCTGGATATTGATATGGTGTAAAATCAAAAACATCCATATAGCCTGGAATAACAACAATACCACCTGGGTGCTGGCCAGTTGTTCTTTTAACACCAGTGCATCCCTTAGCAAGCCTTTCAACTTCAGCCGTTCTCATACTAACGCCTTTATCTTCACAATATCCTTTAACATAACCAAAAGCTGTTTTATCAGCAACAGTACCAATAGTACCAGCTCTATAAACATTATCAACACCAAATAAAACTTTAGTATATTCATGAGCAGCAGCTTGATTTAAATCTGAAAAATTCAAATCAATATCTGGAACTTTATCCGCATGAAATCCTAAAAATGTCGCAAATGGCATATCTTGGCCATCTTTATTCATTTTACTGTTACACTTAGGACAATTTTTATCAGGTAAATCATATCCACTACCATAATCACTACCCAAACTTTTACCATCTATTTCAAATATAGAATGTTTGCAATTAGGACAAACATAATGCGGAGGAAGCGAATTAACTTCAGTTATTCCCATCATTGTTGCAACTAAAGAAGAACCAACAGAACCACGGGAACCAACTAAATATCCATCATCATTTGACTTTTTAACAAGTTTTTGCGAAATTAAATAAATAACATCAAAATTAGCACCAATAATACCAGTCATTTTATTTTTAATTTCATCATCAGTTAAATTAGGGTTTTCTTCTTTAAATAAATTAATAACACCTTCTCTATAGCTTCTCATAACATCATTTAACTTTTTATGAATTAAAGCATCATATTCATCATCTGACATATCATTTTGTAAATTTAATTTTTTAATAGTATTAAAAGGCTCATCACCATATAATTCAGTTGCTAATCTTTCTTCAATATTATAAGGAAGTGGTTTTCCATAAATACTTTCAGCTTTATCATATACCATATCAGTAGTAGTTTCCGTACAATTTTCAATCTTAGGCGCAAAAGGAATACCACCTGTATCAATAATAACTTCAATAATATCAACCATATCAGCTATTTTTTTAGGATTATCAACAATAATTTCTTTAGCTTCTTCATTACTTAAAAATGAAAATGATTCAAACATCTCATCAGTAGTTCTTAAATACTGTGATGGAATTTGATTAATACCCTTTCTAGATAAAGGATGTCTACCACCACCAGGAACCTTTTGATTAACAATTATTTCTCTATAAATTCTATCTTCTGGTTCAATTTGATGAACATCACCAGTAGCTACTATAATTTTGCCAGCTTCTTTAGTAAGTCTAATTATTTTTTTAATATTTTGAACTAACTCTGCTTTACTAGAAAAATCACCCATTTGAAGTAAATGATCATATACCTCAGGAGGCTGAACTTCAACATAATCATAAAAATTAATTAAATTAACAAGTTCTTCATCATTTTTAGAACGAGCTAATCTGAATATCTCACTTTCATAGCAACCACTACCAATAAGTAACCCTTCCCTATGTTTTTCAATCTCACTTCTTAAAATTCTTGGCGTTTTATATAAATATTTAGTATTAGCATAAGAAATTAATTTAAACATATTTTTAAGACCAGTTTTATTTTTAGCCAAAATATTTACATGATATGAAGCACCATATTTATGAATTTCATCTTTAGAAACTAATTTATCTAAATCCTTTATAACTTCAAAATTACTAGAAACTAATTTCTTAAGCATTTTATGAAACACTAAAGCAGTTCCTTCCGCATCGTAATCACCTCTATGATGAGCAGTTTCATCCCATGGAACATTATATCTTTTAACTAATGCAGATAAACTATGTCTAGCATATCCAGTATCAAGTGCCCGTGATAATTCTAAAGTATCAATAACAGTATTTGTAAATTCACCCATATTATATTTACTAAATGCCATAACAATAAAAGAAACATCAAATTTAGCATTATGAGCAACCATAGGTAAATTACCTACCCACTTCATAAATTTTTTAACCGCATTTTCTTCGTTATCTTTATCTTTAAGCATATCATCAGTAATATTAGTAAGTTCTATAATTTTACTAGGTAAACTTCTTCCTGGATTAATTAATTCATCATATCTATCTATAATTTCACCATTATTAATCTTAACCGCACCAATTTCAATAATCGAATCAGCACCACCAGCATTAAAACCTGTTGTTTCCAAGTCAAATACAACGTAAGTAGTTTCTAATAATTTTTCTGAAGAAGGTCTTAAAACAATATTAACAGTATCATCAATTAAAGTAAGTTCTGTACCATAAATTGCTTTAAATTTATCATCCCTATTTTTATTATAAGAAGTTACGTAATTAAAAACATGTGGGAATGCCTGACAACCATTATGATCAGTAATAGCAATAGCTTTATGACCAAATCTAATTGCAGTTTCAACTAATTTAACCTCATCAGCAACCCCATCCATTTGACTCATCTTAGTATGAGTATGAAGTTCAATACGTTTCTCTAAAGCATTATCTTCTCTGAGAATTTCTTCTTTAAATGAAACATTTATTTCCCTAGCAAACAAAACAATTTCACCAGAATATTTATCATATTTAGTATAACCCTTAATAAGATAATACTTACCTTCCTTTAAAGCTTTTTTATACTTATTAAATTCATCATCTTCCCTGCAGAAAATCTTACAATACATACTATCTGTTCCATCAGTTAATTTTAAAGTAAATATCTTAAAATTACTCTTAGAAGATTCAAATATATCAATTCCAAATATCTTCGCATCTACTGTAACATTACCCATCTCAAATGTAACCATATTAATAGGAGTTGCTTCATCAGTTATCTCTCCGCCCATTATAAATGGACTTTCTTTTTTAACTTCAGGAATTTTTATTTGTTTTTCTTTTTCTATTTGTTTTATTAAATCTAACGATTTAGCTTCATCAATTTTAATAACTATCTTAATATCAAATCCTGCATAATTTAAATCTTTTTCCAATTCTTTTTTAATACTATTAAATTTCATCTCTTCAGCTTTATTAGCTAAACTTACAACTAAATTATTACCATCTAATAAAATAACACTAGTTTTAAAAAGTTCTAATAAAGGAGCATTCTTAGAATATTTATCTAAAAAATAATTATAATATTCTTTTAACTCATCCATATTAAATTTTTTAACCGTAAATTTAAAATTAACAGAGCTTACAGTATTAAATCTATTTTTTAATTTAATAGAAAATTGATTATAAACATCAAGTGGAATAATTTTATTTAATGTTAAGCAAAAAAGATATTTATCCTTTGCTTTATTACAAATTATCTTATCAAGTGAACCGCCATCAAAATAATTTATATCTTTAAATTCAATTTGCTTAAGTAAAATATCAAGTTTATCATTCATACTAACCACCTTCTTTAATTTTACCAAATTTATTTAAAAAAGTCTTTAAAATATCCATAAAACCATATGCTTTTATCACTAAATAAAAAGAGAGTCATTTTATTAAAACCCTGGTTGTATTATAAATAGTGTTGGTGAGTGTAAATCACTACACTGTTTTTATTAAAAAAAGACATAAGTTTGATACAATGTAATTGTTAATAATACACTGAAAGGAATAAACTTATGTCTACAAATAATTATATACTAAATTTACT
>CAVGWA010000002.1:0-75388 GCA_963632935.1 Oscillospiraceae bacterium | reverse complement strand
GTTTAGGGGATTTCCTATTTTTGTACTATGTCAGCCGAAACTTCTTGACACCAACTTTAATTTGATTGAAACAAATTTTATTGTAGAAAAAAAGAGCTTTTCGCTCTTATGCAGCTGGAGTAACATCAGCTTTTGTTCTTGAACAATACATTTGGTTAGCATTTAATTTGCCTTTTTTACCAGCTATTGTACTACAATAGTAATTTCCAAATTTTAATGAAGATGCAGTAATTGAACCATCACTAGCAATTGTTACAGAACCTTCTGTTGGATTTTCTCCACTTGCTTTTACTTCTGTACTATTAATATATCCACTGCCTTTTCCTCCACCTGTAGTAGCATCAATTGTGCTTGCAGAAGCACTTGTTTTAGGAAAATTAATTGTGTATGGAATACCAACTTCTTGTTCTTCTGTTTGAGCTGTTGCATAAGCTACTCTAACAGCATCGATTGTTCCCCATGCTTTATCTTTAGCCGCATTTAACCTTGAATTTTCAATTACATTTAAAATAACTGGTGTTGTGATTAAGGCGATAATAGCTAAGATAACAATGATAGCTAGTAGTTCAACTAATGTAAAACCTTTAGAATTTTTTCTCATCTAATTCACCTCCCTACTTACCTTAATACAAATATATCATATTTTGACATTTTTAGCAATAGTTACAAATGTCAAAATGTAAATAATCTGATTTTGTCTTTATTTTAAAAGTTCTTTTAATTTATTTTTTTCTTCTTCAAGTTTTTGTCTATCTAATTCAACAATGTTTTTAGGTGCTTTATTAACATAATTTTCATTTGAAAGTAATTTTTCTCTTCTTTGAATACTATTTTTTAATTCTTCTATTTGATTGTTTTTTACTTTTTTATCTTCTAATGTTTCCTCTTTTTCAAAGAAAATTGTTGCTTTTATGTTTTTTGATATTACTTGATAAGATTTGATGTTTATTGGCTCTGTTATTATATTATTTTCTAATCTTAATACTTTTATAATTAAATCATCAGAATTTTCAAATAATATTTTTAAATCTTTTGTCATGTTATTTTTAGCCTTGATGTTTCTAAATTCTTTTATAAACTCTATTTTATCGTCTATTAGGATTTCTTCTTTTTCAAATATATAGTTTTTGTTATATTTTGGATATTTTGAAATCATAATTGATTTAGTTTCTTTAATAGGTAGCATTTGATAAATTTCTTCTGTTACATATGGCATAAATGGATGAAGTAATTTTAATATCCCAGATAAAACGTAGTATAAAACTGATTTTGTTTCTTTTGTTTCTATTGAATATTTTGACATTTCAATGTAATAGTCACAAAAATAATTCCAAGTAAATTCATATATATTATTTCCTGCATTATTAAATTGAAATTTATCCATAAATTTTTTTACATTTTGAACAGTTTTTTCAAATTTTGTTAAAATCCATTTATCTTCTTCTTTTAGGTTTTCCAACGAAACTTCTTTTAAATCTTCTATATTTGAAAGAACAAACCTAGATGCATTCCATATTTTATTTATGTAATTCCATGTTGCTTTTATTTTATCTTCATCAAAATGCATATCTTTTCCTGCAGCAACATCAGTTGCAAGATAATATCTTAATGAATCAGCTCCATATAATTCTATCATGTCAAACGGATCAATACCGTTTCCTAAACTTTTACTAAATTTTCTACCTTGTTTATCCCTAATTAGGCCATGAATTAGGCAATATTCAAATGGTCTTTTGTTTAATAACTTTTCTCCTTGAAATGTCATTCTGTTTACCCAAAATGGTATAATATCATATCCTGTTACTAAACAATTGTTAGGATAATATCTTTCTAATAATTTAGTATTATCTGGCCAACCTAGTGTTGCGAAAGGCCAAAGTGCGGAAGAAAACCAAGTATCTAGTACATCCTCGTCTTGTTTCCATCCATCACCTTCTGGTTTTTCCATACCAACATATATTTCATCATTTTTATACCAAGCTGGTATTCTATGACCCCACCATAGTTGTCTTGAAATACACCAATCATATGTTATTTCCATCCAGTGATTCATTGTTTTTTCGTAATTTGATGGTACAAAATGTACTTTTGTTTTACTATCTTTTTGGTTTTTTAATACGTTATCAGCAAGTGGTCTCATTTTAACAAACCATTGTTTTTTAATCATAGGTTCCACTATGGCACCTGTTCTTTCTGAGTGTCCAACTTCATGAGTTATTGGTTCTATTTTAATTAATAAATCTTCTTCTTTAAGTTGTTTTATTACTTCTTCTCTACACTTTTCTCTAGTTAGGCCTTTATATTTACCACAATTTTCATTCATTGTAGCATCATCATTCATAATATTTATTCTTTCTAAATTATGCCTATTTCCAACTTCAAAATCATTTGGATCAGAAGCAGGTGTTATCTTAACTGCTCCTGTTCCTTTAGTCATATCTGCATGTTCATCGGCAATTACAGGTATTTTTTTTCCTACAATTGGTAAAATCACATTTTTTCCTATTATATCTTTATATCTTTCATCGTTTTCATTTACAGCTACTGCGGTATCTCCAAATAATGTTTCTGGTCTAGTTGTTGCGACATCTATATATTTATCTGAATTTTCTATTTTATATTTTAAATGATAAAAGGCACTTTTTTCTTCTGAATATATAACTTCTTCATTTGATAGTGCGGTTTGAGCAACTGGATCCCAATTTATTATTTTTTCGCCTCTATAAATTAAACCATTATTGTAATAATCTACAAATACTTTTTTTACTGCTTTTTCTATTTGTTTATCTAAGGTAAATCTTTCTTTTGAATAATCTAATGCAATTCCTAATTTTGCCCATTGATTTCTTATTAATGATGAATGTTCATCGGTCCATTTCCAACATTCTTTTATAAAATTTTCTCTACCAATTTCATTTTTGTTTTTTCCTTCATCTTTGAGCCTTTTAACAACTTTTGTTTCTGTTGCGATGGCTGCATGGTCCATTCCAGGAAGCCAAAGGCAATCATATCCTTCCATTTTTTTATATCTTATTATAATATCTTGAATTGAAACATCCCATGCATGTCCAAGGTGTAATTTACCAGTTACATTTGGTGGTGGCAAAATAATTGAATATGGTTTTTTTGTTTCATCTCCACATTTAAAATACCCATTATTTAACCAATATTCGTATTTGTTTTCTTCAACTTTTTTATGATCATATTTTTTTTCTAACATAATAAACCTCCATTAAAAAAAGTCCTTAATATAAGGACGTGATAATACGTGGTACCACCTTAATTCATAAGTTAAACTTACCTTAAAGATTTAACGCACCTTAAACGTATTTTCCTACTTAGTTTCAAAAAATCAGCTAACAAGCTACCTTCAATATTATTTGTTATTAGTTTACATCGACCACTAACTTTCTTTAAACAAATTAATACCTACTCCTCTTGGTCATTGCTTTTACTTAATTATACACATTTTTTTTATTATTTTCAATGCATTTATTCAAGTTTTGTACCACAAAGAAAGCATATACTAGCAGTTGGAGCTAATTTTGTGCCACAATTTGGGCATACTTTAGGTTTACTACTATCAACGATAATTGGTGCAACTTTTTCTTTTGGCTTTTCTTCTTGAGTTGTTATTATAGTTTCTTTTCTTTCATCGGGTTGCAGATTTTGATTTGTAAATACCGTATCATTTTCATTATTATCAGGTATTTGGTTTTCAATTTCAGACGACAAGCCATTTATGTCTGTTTCTGGTTTAAATAAAATATTTTGATCGTTTATGAATTCTTCTGTTTCTTCATACATGTGAAGCATAAATTTAGGATTTTTAAATATTAATTCTGGAAATTTATACATTGGAATTAAGATGAACATTATTGATTCTTTTGGGTCTAATTTATATGCACTTAAAAGACTAGCAATTATTATATTATAATAATATAGATTGAAAAACGGTATTAATGTTTTATAAAATATTTCTTTTTTTAAATCTAAGGCATTTATTAATAGTATGCGATTATAAAATGGAATATATGCTTTCCATGAAGCTATTTTCATGTCTTTAAAAATTTTACTTAAACATATTTTTACAGTTAAAAATACAATTAAAAATATTAGACAAATTATTAAAAAATATTTTCCAGTTCCTTCAAACATTTTAAAACCTCCTTAAAAAGTAATTGTTTTCTTTTTCATTTTTTAGTGTTGTCTTTGGACCATGTCCTGGATATATGGTTATATCATTTGGATATTTGATTATTTTTTTTAAGCTTTTTTCCATTTCAAACGAATTTCCTGTTGGAAGGTCAGTTCTACCAATGGAATTTTTAAACAAAAAGTCACCTGTAAACATTGATTTTTCTTTTTTAAAATAATAAGTTACACTGTCTGATGTATGGCCTTTTGTCAAAATTATTTCAAACGAAAATTTACCTAATTTGTATTCTTTTTCTTCTAAGTTTTTTAGTATTAAATAATCATCAAAATACTTTAATGCCCCTATGTGATCAGGGTGGTGATGAGTTATTAATATTTTTATGATTTTTTTATTTTTTATCACTTCATGTATTTTTTCATATTCATCTGCAGGGTCAATTATAATGATTTCATTATCTATTTCTAATATATAGCAGTTAGCTTGCAGATATCCAAGTGGTAATGATATTATTTTCATTTTAAGTTTCTCAAGGTATTATATGTATCTTTTAAACTTATTTTTTTTAAAGTTTCTGTTTCTTGTTTTGATGATTTAAATTGTGTTTGCACTTTTTTTTCTTTTATTTCGTTTGAATCTTGATTAAAGCCTCTTTTTACCATTCCTTTTAAAATATTATCTTTATTATTTGCATTAATTATCATTTGAAAATCCTTTCTAACATTTTCCTGTTTCAATGTATTTTTTTACTGGGCCATATGTTTTTCTATATCCATCAATAAGTCCATATTTATTTATAGATTCTAGGTGTTTTTTTGTTGGATATCCTTTATGATTTTTGAAACCATATTGTGGATATTTTTTATCTATTTCATAAAGCAGGTTATCACGTGTTACTTTTGCTATTACACTAGCTGCGGCTATTGTATAGCTTTTTGCATCTCCTTTTATTATTGGTTTTACTGGAATATCAATTTCTATTGGCATGGCATCGGATAAGACATATTGCAATGGTATTTGTTTTTGCACTTTTTTTATTGCTATTGTCATAGCTTTTCTGCTTGCTTCGTATATATTTATTTTGTCAATTTCTTCACTAGATACTATTCCTACACCGTATATAGTGTTTTTTATTATATAATCATAAAATAGATTTCTTTTTTTTTCAGATAGTTTTTTTGAATCGTTTAAACCCTCTAGTTCAAAGTCTTCTTTTAAAACTACGCAAGCCGCAACTACGGGGCCATACAGTGGTCCTCTTCCAGCTTCATCTGTTCCACCAATTATTTTTATTCCTTTTTCATATAATTCTTTTTCATATTGCCATAAGTCCATATTAATCCTACTTTCATATATAGTATAACATTTTTTCTAAGATAGTTATATAGAAAATAATTAATTCATATAAAATTTACCTTTATTAAATAATTTTTTCTTTTGTAATTTTTTTATCATTAAAATTTGCAGGTTTTGGGCTAATGAGGTTTGAATGTTATTTTTATTTGATATTTGGTCTATTAATATTGAATATATTCCATATTTATTTGCACCAGTTATATCGGTTAAAATTTGATCTCCTATCATACATGTATTTTCTTTTTTTGTTTTTAATAGTTTTAATGCTTTATCATATGCACTGGATTTTGGTTTTCCTGCAAGATATATTGCAGGAATATTTAAAGCTTGAGATACTGGTAAGACTCTTTCCTTTCCATTGTTTGATATTAGTAGTATTTTAAAATCATTTAAGTTTTCAAATAGTTTTTTTGTTTTATTAGAAATATTTATGTTATCCACTTCTGCTATTGTTCCATCAATATCAAATAATAAGCAAGTTATGCCTTTTTCTTTTAATTTTTGATAGTTGATATCATATATACTTTTAAAATAAGCTTTAGGTATTATATTTTCAATTTCTTTTTGATTTCCAATCATTACCTTGAAAAAAGTTTTTATCATTAATTTTGTTTTCATTTCGAAAAAATAATCACTAATGTGATTATTTATCCCCTTTTTCTAATTTAGCAATGACGTTTTTTGAAACTTCAACTACTTTTTTCTTAATAGCATTTGCTGATTTTTCAACGATTGGTGTTCCTTTTTCAATTGTGTAATTAACTAATTCTTCAGCTGAGTCTTGTAATTTTTTTGCTTGCTTTTTAGCTTCTTGTAAAACTGTTTCTTTATCTAAATTAGCTAATCCTTCTTTAATTTCTTCAATTTTTTCATTAACAGTGTCTTTAACATCATCTGATGATATGCTTTTAACTTTTACTACTAAATCATCTAACATTTTCTTTAAATCTTCTCTTGTTTCTTTACCATTTTTAGGCGCGAATAATAGGCCTAATGCAGCTCCTATTCCTGCTCCTACTGCAAATTTTGCAATTCCATTATTTTTCTTCATTTTCTTTTCCTCTCTTTCTTTTAAGAAATTTACCAACTGCTGTCGAACAAAATCCAACTATGGTATCGCTGAATCCTACAACAGCATCTGTAGTATTATCGATGATGGAAAAAAGTCCATTTAATTTATTTGATTTTGCACTAACATCATCGACAAATTTATCAACTTTATCTAACGTTTTTATTGCATTGATAACTAAAATAATTAAAGCAATTACTAGTACAATTAATAATACGTAAAATACTAGTGAAAATGCATCAGCTAAAGATATTACCATTATTTATTCTCCTTTTCATACATTGAATCTATTAAACTAAATAATTCTTCATCACTTATTTTTCTTGGTTGTTTTTTTTCTTCATTTTGTGCTGGCTTTTCCATTTCTTCTTTTAAAAGGTCTGTTAAGTCATTTTCCTTTGGGCTAGAATGTCTTGGTTTTTCTTCTAATGTTTTAGATGAAAAATCTTCTTCTGCTTGTTTTGCATCACCTTCTTTTTCTTCAAATAGAACACGATTACCACCGAATAATGTTGTTTCAATATCAGATTCTAGGCCGCCATATGCTTTATTTCTTATTGCATCTACATTAGCTTCTTTTGCACTATAGTATGAGGAGCGTATCTCAGTTCTTGAAGAATTTTCTTCTTTTTGATATCCCTTATCTATAATTCCATAAACTGGAGATATTATTGGGGAAGGTCTAAATGATTTTTTTTCTTCTTTTGGTGGGTTATACACTTCTTTTTTATATGGCTTTTTTTCTTCTTTTTTCTTTGGCGTTACATCGATTGAATCAAAATCATTGTCATCGAAAAACGGAAATTTATATTCAGCTTCTTTTGGCTTTTCTATTTCTTCTTCTATTGGTTTTGTTTCATGAACTTCAGAACGTGTAACTTTAGGTGAAGGTATTTCGACACTAATAACTTCCTTTTGTATTTCTTCTTTTTCTGGTTTTTCTTCTACCTCTTCAGTAAATAAATTTTTAAATTTATCTAATAATCCCATTTCTTTGCACCTCTACTTTTCTTCATAGCGTAAAAAACTACTTTCATTTTGTTTTTTAGAACTAAATACGTTATATTTTTCTTCTTTGTTTTTTAAAAAATTGTCTTCTAATGATAATTTTACTATTTTACTATTGTATTTTATTGTCGATAAAATGTATGAGCTATTTAAAATAGTATCATTAATATCATCTTTAGGTACTAATGCTTCTATTTTTGCATAATTGTAAACAAATACAATTAAGTATAAATCATTTTTCTTTGTTATTTCTAAATATCCAGTATTGCCTTTACTATTTATTTTTTTTGAATAATATTTACTGTTATCTACTTTATAGTTAATAGATTTTTTATAATAGTAACTTATTTCATCTAAGTATAAGTAATAGTAAATACCATTTGAGTATAGCTTATCATTAGAACCACTGCTATCAATATAAGTTACACCTCTTGGAACGTAGTACTTATATCCTCTTCCCACACGGTTATATAAAGTATTTTCTTTTGATAGAACAACGTTAATTATGTTATCAATATTTGTTGTGTCTATTCTAACAATACTGCACCCTGTTAGAAGTAGTGCTAATAGCCCTAAAAGAATTTTTTTCTTCATATACACACCTGCTTATTATAAATTATATCAGATTTTTCAATTTTTTCCCAATAAAACATTTATTTTACATGTAAAGTTTTGTACACTTCTATCATATAAATGGGAAAGCCTAATGAAACAAAGCGTTTTTCATATTCTGTTTCAACATTATCATAATCATCTTCATGAAGATTTAAAGATACATTTTTTATTTTGTAATTATAATCAACATATGATTTTAATGAAAATTCAAATAATTTTCTATTATCTGTTTTTTGCACTATATGAAGATTTTCTTTAAAAATTTGATCATATCTTTTTAAAAATTTTTCACTTGTTAGTCTTCTGCCCTCATGTCTATTTTTAGGCCATGGGTCGGAAAAATTTAAATAGATTGTATCTATTTCTTTATAGAAAATATTTTCTATTTCAGCTGCATCAAATCTAATTAATTTTAAATTTTGTATATCTAATGTTTCTAATTTTTCTGTTGCTCTTAAAATAACACTATCAAATTTTTCTATACCAATAAAATTTATGTTTGGGTATTTTAAAGCCATGCCTATAATAAAATCACCTTTTCCCATTCCTATTTCTAGATGAATTGGATTGTTATTTTGAAATAATGTTTTAAATTTTTCTTTATATTCTTCAGGATTTTGAATTATATAATTAGATTTATTTATTTTTTCTTTCGCACCTTTTATGTTTTTTAATCTCATTTTATCACCTTCAACATTATAACATAATCACCTTAAATAAACAAAAGCATATAATTAAATTAAGAAAGGAGTTAATTAACTTGAAAAAAGATCGCGATTGTAATATGGCATATCCAATTTATCCTCAAATGATTCCAAATTATGGAGGTATGGTGATGCCAGGTCAAATGATACCAATGCCAGGGGCAAGTGGTAATTTTATGAATACTGATTTAAGTAATATTAATAATCAAATCAATAGTTTAGAACAGAGAGTTGCTAGACTAGAAAATATGATTAGTAAAAATAACTACAGTACTTATAACAGTTCAAATTATCAAATGATGTAAGAAAACAAGAGTTCACAGAACTCTTGTTTGTTTAATATGCCTCATTAAATAAATTTAATATATCTTCTTTTGTTACTTCTCTTGGATTGCCTGCTGTACATGGATCTTTTACTGCTTTTTCGGCCATTATTTCAAAGCTCTCTTTTGTTATTTTTTTATTTTCTATTTCGCTTAATTTTGTTGGTATACCAAGGCGTTTTTCTAAGTCTTTTATTGCATTTACGACTAGTTCAACACATTCTTGATCCGTTTTATTTTTTGTATCTAAGCCAAAGACTATAGCCATTGGTTTAAAGCGTTCTGGACATACTTCCCCATTCCATTTCAAAATATATGGTAAAAATAGTGCACAAGCTATTCCGTGTGCGACGTCATATGTTGCACCTAGTTGATGTGCCATTGAGTGAACTATTCCAAGTCCAACGTTTGAGAACCCCATTCCTGCAATGTATTGACTTATTCCCATATTTATAATTGCTTGTTTATCTTTATTAACAGCTTTTTCCAAATTATGATATGTCATGCACATTGATTTTAAATGAAACATATCTGTCATTTCCCAATGTGCCTTAGTTATATATCCTTCCATTGCATGTGTTAAAGCATCTAATCCAGTTGCTGCGGCTGTCATTTTTGGCATTCCAGCCATTAACTCCATATCTATAATTGATAATACTGGTATATCATGTGGATCTACGCATACTCGTTTTACAATATTTTTTTCATCTGTAATTACATAATTTATTGTTACTTCTGCGGCCGTTCCTGATGTTGTTGGCAATGCGATAATTGGTAAGCTTGGATTTTTTGTATTAGCAAGTCCTTCAAGTAAATTTATATCATAAAATTCTGGGTTAGTTGTTACTATTCCGATACATTTTGCAGTATCAATTACTGAACCGCCACCTACCGCAACTATTGCATCTGCTTTTATTTTTTTGCAATAATCTATGCCGTTTTGACAATTTGTTATTGTTGGATTAGGTTTTATATCATCATAAATTTCGTAATCTACGTTTCCATCTAATTGCTTTGTTACCATATCTGCTACACCACATTCTTTTAATGTTTTGTCGGTAACAAACAATATTTTTTTAAATTTTCTTTTTTTTATTTCTGGTATTATGTTTTCTCTAGCACCCCAGCCAAAGTATGATGTTTCATTTAAAATCATTCGATTTGTCATCTTATTTCCTCCTATTCTTTTATAATTTTATTATAACATTTTTGTGTTTTAAATCAAGTTTAATTATTTACCTTTTTTAGTATAAAGTATTTACAGTCATATGCAGTATTTTTTTTTATATATTCTTCTACTGTTTCAATGTCATTTATTGACTTATATATTTTGTTTTGTTTATTACAAAAGCCTTTTAATCTTAATTTTCCATATGACCAGTCACCTAATATATAGTCATAGTCATCAAAATATTCAGTATATTTTTCTTTTAATATTTCATAGTCAAACCCATTTTTATAATTTTTTATTAGTTCGTAATTGTTATTTAATTTTATTTTTTCCATGTAACCACCCTTTTTAATTATACTATTTATTTTGTGTGGATGTCCATGATGAATTTAGATTACCATAGTAGTTTGGAACGGTTCCATTTATTATTTTCGTAATTAATGGAACTTTTGTTTCTACAATTATATCTTTAGCGGAAAAAGGCAATATAATTTGTTGTGTTATCTTTATGTCTATATATATTTTTATTATAGCATTATTTATTCCATAATTGTCTACTTCAGTTTTTATATTGTTTGTGATATCGCCTGTTAGGGCTAGTTTTATTGGTATTTTACCACCAAAGTTGGAGAATATGGGATTATTAAAAATGAAACCTGCATTTAGATAAAATATTATGCCTTTTTTTAAATTTTTTTCATCATATGTTTCTTTTAAGTCTGAAAGGTATTCTACTTTTTGTATGTTTCCTTGTTCTATATATTTTAAATTTTTTTGGATACTTTTTACCACTTTTACTGTATAACTATTTATTAGATTTGTATTTAAATTAATAATTTTTATTTCATTATTTGTATCATATATTATATCAAATAGTTTTTTTGTTTCTATTTGCGAAGATATATATTTATCTATTGCACTATTTATGATTATATTTGAAAATTTTGTTGCTTCAGTGGTTCCATATTTATATATTGAAGGCATTATTTGTTTTTTTATATAAGCAAATACAAAGGAGGTGATTATTGTTAATAATATGATAAATATGGCTATTAAATTGGTTAATTTTATATTTAATGCTTTTTCCGATTTTAAATGTACTTTTTTCATATCTAATTATATTCTTAATTATGTATTAAAAAAACCATTTTTAGAAATGGAATTTAACTTTTTTTGTATTTGAATTTGTATGTAACTTCTAATTTATAATTTTCATTTGAAGCAAATGATTTAAGTGACATTTTTACTTTTTTTTCGAATTTTTCTTTAGTTAATGGTTCTTTTAATACTTTTAATGATAAAATTTCATATTGTGTTCTAAATTTAGTCATTAATTTTTTTTCTTCTACTCTATATGCTTGATTAGTTGTATTTATAGTACTACTAGCTTGCCACGAAGAAGGTGAACCTAATGTTTCTGTGTCTTTATCTTTTATTATTTTATCTGATTGAGCTTTGATGCTTAATGAACTATATTTTCTTTTTGTTCCATTATACCAACGCCATTGTTTATCACGATAATGATATAAAGTAGCTGTATCATTTTCAGTTTCTGTATATTTTTCAGTATTTACAGATTCTCTTGGGGTATATTTTCCACTATTATAATATACTTTTTTACCTTTTTTATTTGTATAGTAAAATTTGTAACCAGTTGTTTGGGCAATAGAACGATATGATTTTTCTTCAGGATAATCTAAAGAATATTCTGTCCATTCGGTATAACGTTCACTGCCTTCATCTTTATTCGCATATCCTTGTGGTTGTTCTGATGAAAATTCCGAATAATCTCCTTCTATATCGTACCATTTCCAGCTGCGATCACGATAACGATAATAATAAGCTGTATCATTTTCAATTTTTACTTCTTTTGATCCTTTTGGAATTTCTGGAAGTTCTGATGTGTCCAATGGTAATTTTATACCATATTTTGAAAGTTCATCTGATAATTCATCTTCATCATAATAATTAGACCACTTTGTCATACCTACTTGTCTATCATAGTAATTATAATATGGTATAACATCTACTATTGCTTTTCCATAAGGATATACTGATGACTCACTACTCCATGATGAATACTTTTGATTTGTTGAACAAGAAGAACAATTTCTTGCATCTATAGTATAAACATATTCATTTTTATATTTTGTTACCTTTACACTACCAGAACATTTTACACTACCTGTTTCATTACTATTTAAATATCCATTTGAATATAATTCTTCTAATCTTATTGTTATACTTTCACCTTCTATGCTTGGTACTGTTCCTTGATCTTTAATATAATTTAAACTTTTTGTTTTAATTGCATTATAGATATCTATACATTTCATATTTAAAACGATATTAACAATAATTGTAATTATGATTATAATCGGCAATATAGTTCCAAAGAAAAAGAAACATATTAATAATGGCTTTTTTTGCTGTAATGATTGATTAATTGGATTACCCTCTGCATCAACATAGGCTGCTGTTCTCATTTATCCCACCTACCTTACCTATATTTTAGCACATATGTAGTTATTTTAAAATATTATTTTTTGTAATTAACTTTATTGCGTTATGTATTTACTCTATTAATCATATAATTTTTTAGGTGGTTTTGTGAAAAAATTAATAATCTTTGTTATGATATTTTTTTTAATTGGCTGTGGAAATGCAAGTGTCAAAAGTTATATTAACAATGATGAATTAGTTAGTATTAATTATCCAATAACTAACATTATGCCATTAGATAATGCCATAAGTAGTTATGTAAATCAAAATTATGAAAAATTTAAAAATATAAAGTCAAAAAATAAACCCGAATTTAATATTTCATATACTTATAATGAAGTAAATAATGACATTATTAATGTTAGTTTAAAAACTGAAATTATTACTGATAAAGAAATTAATAAAATTAAAACTTTTACTTACAATAAAAAAAACGGGAAATTTTTAGCTATGGAAAATATTGTTAATGATTTAAAAGCATTTGATTATGATGTTAAAAATAAGCTTTTAGAAAAATATCAAGAAATTGATATTAAATATTTAAATGAAGTTAGTTATGATTATTTTACTATTGACAATAAAGTTTTAACTTTATATTTCAATCCTACTGAAATTGATAATAATAGTAATATTATATGCTTAGATATTCCACTTGATAGTTTGGATTTACTCATAGATGTTAATAAAAATAATTTTGATGATATTTATTTATCCATTAAAAAGAAAAATGTTTCTAGTGATGATAAAGTTATTGCTTTAACTTTTGATGATGGTCCAAGTAAATATACAAATGAAATTTTAAATATTTTAAAAAAATATGATGCTTGTGGGACATTCTTTTTAGTTGGAAATAAAGCTACCTTTTATAAAGACAATTTAAGAAGAATGCTTGAAGAAGGAAGTGAAATTGGTAATCATTCATATGATCACAAATTACTTACAAGATTAAGTGAAGATGAATTTAAAGAAGAAATTAATAAAACACAAGATATAATTAAAAATTTAACAGGTTTTACACCTAAATTATTTAGACCAACATATGGTGGATATACTAATGCTTTAAAAAAACTTACCGATTTAACTTTTGTGCTTTGGGATATTGATTCCAGAGACTGGCAAGTTAAAAATAAAGATAAAATTTTAAATAATATTTTGCCAAATATTAAACCAGGAAAAATTATTTTAATGCATGATAATCATGAATATGCATTGAATTCCTTGGAAGATTTAATTAAAAAATTAAAGGATGATAATTATAAATTTGTTACAGTAAGTGAACTTTTAGAAATTAAAAAAATAAAGGAAAATGAATGACAAATTATGATTTAGAGGAAGCAAAATTAATTGAAATTCAAATTGGATTAACTTTAATAACTGTTTTTACTATAATTATTTCTCTTTATCTTTCTTATGACACTTTACAAAAAACTAAAAAAAACAAAAGAGTTTTTAATGATAATACATCTAATAATTTACTTAAATTAAATAGAATTATTGGTATAATTTTAGCTATTTGTTTTTTAACAATTAATATATATGATAAAAATATTAAAAAAAAATATAATAAGGACTTGAAGGATGCGAATATTCAAATATTAGCAGGTATATTAACATTATGTGCGGCTTTACTTGTTTTAAATGTCTCTGATACAGATGATTTTACTAGCGAAGAAAATCCAGAAATATAAAAAGAAGCTATTTAGCTTCTTCTGTTACTCTTGTTTCTCTAATAACAACTACTTTAATTGTTCCTGGATATTGAAGATTTTCTTCAATTTTATTTTTTATTTCTCTAGCTACTTTAACACTTGTTAAATCGTCTACTTTATCAGGTTTAACAATCACTCTAAGTTCTCTACCTGCTTGAACAGCATATGTTTTTTCAACACCTTCAGTATCATTTCCTAGCTGTTCTAGGTCTGTTAATCTTTTAATATAATTTTCTAAAGAATCATTTCTAGCTCCTGGTCTTGATGCTGACAAACTATCTGCTATGGCAACTAAAACACTTATAATGCTTGTTGCTTCAGTATCACCATGATGAGATTCAATTGCATTGATAACAATATCATTTTCACCGTATTTTCGAGCTAATGTTGCCCCTAATTCCACATGACTTCCTTCTACTTCATGGTCTATCGCTTTACCTATATCATGAAATAATCCAGCACGTTTTGCTAAAGTTTCATTTTCACCTAATTCGCTCGCTAAAAGTCCAGCCAAATTAGCAACTTCCATTGAATGTTTTAATGCATTTTGACCAAAACTTGTTCTAAATTTAAGTTTTCCTAATATTTCAACTAAATCAGGTTCTACTTTAGTAATTCCAAGTTCAAATAACGCATTATTACCAATTTCAATTAGTTGTGCTTGCATTTCTTTAGCTGTTTTGTCATAAACTTCTTCAATTCTACTTGGATGAATTCTTCCATCTTTAATTAATGTTTCTAATGTTAATCTTGCAATTTCTCTTCTAAACGGATCAAAACTAGAAACCACTATAGCCTCTGGAGTATCGTCAATTATTAAATCAACTCCAGTTACCGCTTCTATAGTTCTTATATTTCTTCCTTCTCTACCTATAATTCTACCTTTCATTTCATCGTTTGGTAAATTAACAACAGTTACTGTTTGTTCACTTACTACATCAGAAGAATATCTTTGCATAGTTGAAACTAATAATTCTTTTGATTTTTTATCAGCTTCCAATTTAGCTTCGGCTTCTCTGTCCTTTATGTATGATGTTACTTCTAGGTTCATCATATCTTCTACTTTTTTCATTATTACTTTTTTAGCTTGTTCTTTAGAATATCCAGCAATTTTTTCTAGTTGTTTTAGCTGTTCATTTTTTGCCTCTTCTAGTTCCATTTGCTTTTCTTGAATATCTTTTTGTTTTAAACTTAAATTATTTTCCTTTTCATCTAATAGTTGTTCACGATTTTGTAATGTTTGATCGCGCCTATCTATACTTTCTTCACGAGCTAAAAGACGTTCTTCAGACTCTTTTATTTCTTGTTTTTTTTCTTTTGTTTCTTTATCTAATTCAGCTTTTAACCTATGATTTTCTTCTTTTGCTTCTAAAATACTATCCCTTTTTAATTTATTTGCTTCTTTTTTTGCTTCATCTAATAAGCTTTGTGCTTTTTTTGTTGCAGATAGTATTTTCAAGGAATTTAAAATTATCATTAAGATAATACCTACAAAAAGACCAATTAAAATTAGCAATATGGAGAAAATAGAATTGTTCATATATTTACCTCCATATGGGAATTCAATTCCCTAATTCTATTGTATAGATAATAAAGATATAAGTCAAGGAAATTTTATCCATTAAAAAAGCGAAAAATATTCGCTAATTTATTGATACTACTTTTACTTGATATTCTCCATTTGGACTAGAAACAGTAACTATATCTCCGGCTTTTGAACCCATTATTGCTTTAGCAATTGGAGATTCATTAGATATTTTATTTGAAAATGGATCTGCTTCTTTGATACCAACTATAGTGTATGTATCTTTATCACCATCTTCTATATATTCTAATTCAACTGTGTTACCAACTGAAACTTTATCTGTTTTGACATTTTTTATTATAATAGCTTTTTCTATTTGCTTTTCCAATGTTGCAATACGATTTTCAGTTTCTGATTGCTCATTTCGTGCTGCATCATATTCAGCATTTTCGCTTAAATCGCCTAAGGCTCTAGCTTCTTTTAAAGCTTCAATAACTGCTGGTCTCTTTTCCATTTTTAAATATTCTAATTCTTTTTTCATGTCAGCTAAACCTTGTTCAGTTACATAAACTTCATTGTTTGTCATTTTTTCACCTCAGCTCTCTTTATCACTCCACAAAATATTACTACATATTTTACCCTTTGTCAACAGTTTTCATCATATCATTTTTACTAACTTTTATTGATGATTTTACATATACAATTTGTTTAGGATGTCTTACTATTTCTATTAGTTTTTTATCTTCGTCATATATTAATTCTACTTTAAATTTAAAAGAATTGTGTGGTCCGAATATTTCTACTTCATCACCTTTTTTAAAGTAATTTCTTTGTTGAAGCTTTATTAATTTTTCCTGTTCATCATAGTCTAAAACTAAACCTAAAAAATCTTGATTAGTAATTTCCTGACGGCCATTATAATATTGAACATCTTTTCCAAAGTTACCATCAAAAAACTGTGTAATTGAATCTCTATTTGCTACTTTTCTTAATGTTTTTTCATACTTTAAATTATATTCATAATTTTCTTTATTATTACAATATTCATCAATTAATTTTCGGTATACTTTAACTACTGTTGCAATATAATATATTGATCTCATTCTTCCTTCTATTTTTAGACTATCAACATTTAAATTTATTAAGTCTGGAATATGCTTTGCCATGGATAAATCTTTAGTACAAAATGTAAATGGTTTATCTCCTTTTAAATGATTTTTATCATCGTATAAATCAAAATCCCATCTACATATTTGACTGCACCCACCTCTGTTTGAATCTCTATTTGTTAAAAAATTGGAAAGTACACATCTACCACTATAAGATGCACACATAGCACCATGAATAAACGTTTCTAACTCTATATCAATATTTTTCTTTATATCTTTAATATCTTCCCTTGTACATTCACGAGCTAATACAATTCTTTTTACACCTTCACTTTTCCAAAATTCAACTGCTTCTTTATTTAAAGTTGAAGCTTGTGTTGAAAGATGTACATCTAAATCTGTATTTTTTGTAAATTCTAAAATAGCAGGATCACTAATAATAATAGCATCAACATCTATTTCATCTAACTTTAATATGTAATTTTTTATTTTTTCATATTCTTTATTATGCATAGAAATATTAACTGTTACATATACCTTTTTATTTAAACTATGAGCATAGATAACACCTTGCTTGATTTCTTCTATTTTAAAATTATCAGCATTTGCCCTTAAATTAAATGCACCACCAATATAAACTGCATCTGCACCATATAAAAGAGCAATTTTTAATCTTTCTAAATCTCCAGCCGGAGCTAATAATTCTGGTTTTTTCATATTACTTCACCTTATATATTGTTTCTTGATATAAAAATCCTGTTTCTTTTTTTAATTTATTATGTACATCTTTATTATAATTTTCTAACACTTCACAAAAATCTTTTTCATCTATTAAATTACTATTAAAAACTAAATAATCTATATTTTTAAAATTTTGTTCTACTATATTTAAAATATAATTTGAATATACTGTCGTTCCTAAATTTACATCCATTATATTATACATTTTACCTTCTTTAAATATCGTATTTTGTTTATTGTTTTCAAGATTAAATGTATCTACATAATTATCTACTAAATGCCTTTTAGATGTAAACATTGGAATATATCCAAAAACATTTAAAAATAATTTTGAATTAGTGTTTCCTCTAATTTCATCTATTTCTCTTTTTGTAAGTTCCGATGACAAGTAAGCATATTCTATACCCTTTTTATTCCAATAATTTATAGTTCCATAATTGGTTACTAAATGTTCTTGTGACCATACTAATGATGTTTTTAAATTTAATTTTAGTTTTAAATTTACTAAAGAAATATCATAAAACATAATCCCATTTATATTCAATTTTTCTATTTCTTTTAAAGTTTGTTTTAATATATCTAATTCATCATTATGTATATTTTTATTTAAAATAATAAATATTTCTTTATTTAATTCTTTTATTTTTTTTATTTCATCTAATGTAAATGAATTTATATAATTAATACTTAAATCTTTTAAAGGTATAAGATAAGCATCAACATAATCTTTAATATCATATGCTTGATTTATACTAGTTAATACTGCAGCTATTTTGTTCATATTTCTCCTCCGGTTATTAATTATATCATTTTTTAAAATAATTTGCATAATAAAAGGTCCTAATTAGAACCTTTAATTTCATCATAAAAAATAACTAAACTTACAACCATATATGGTATTAACCAAAAATATAAAATTCCAAAGGTAAATATTCCTAATACTGCCCACCCTAAGAAACTTAAGCATAATATAATATATTCGACCTTATGACCATCCATCATATCCATACTTTTTTCAAATATTTCTTTTAAAGGCATTTCTTCGTTATCATATAAAATTAAATAACTTTGTGAAAAATAAAGCATAATTATTAGCCAAGATATAGCAATTATAATGCTTAAAATTATCCCTATAACAATCATAAAAGAAGATAATACGATATTAAGTTCTGTTTGATATGAAATGAATACAGTTAAGGAACGAACAGCAGTAAATTCTAATAATCCACATATTACATTTATAAATAAAAATATTATTGTAACTGCAGCACATCGCCAAAATAAATCGGTTCTTGAAAAAAGTTCTTCTAGTTTTACTTTTTCTCCACGAGCGGTTTTTATAATTATTTGAAGTAACCCCATATAAAATAGGCTAGTAATTATTAACTGTAAAAATATATACATTGTCCTTTCTTTTATAATATTTGAAACTCCAATGCACGCAATACCAAAGACTGTATATATTAAGAAAGCTAAAATAACAGTTAAGTTATTTTCTCTTAAATTTTTTTTAGCCTTAGCCTTTATTCTTTTTATATCCATTTTATTCCCCTTTTCTTTTACTAATGGCAATGCCATCGCCAATTTCATAAAAAGTTGTAGTATATAATTTATTTTCTTTTAAAAATTCTTTATATAAATTTATTTTTTTTACTAATGCCTTTAAATTTTTACTTTTTATCTCTTCTGGGTTTTTAGTTAATCCATGGAAATTTAAGTTATCAGTTAAAATAATTCCATTTTGATTTAAATTTATTTTATATTTTTCAAAAAATTTAATATATTGTGCCTTTGCGGCATCTATAAATATCAAATCATATTTACCATTTATTTGCGTTAATAATGCATCACCATATATTAATTTTATTTGATTTTCTAAATTAAATTCTTTAATATTTTTTAAAGCTTCATTATACATTTTTAAATTGCGTTCAATAGTTGTAATTTTTATTTCGCTATCAATTTTTGCCATGTTGATAGCTGAATATCCTATAGCTGTTCCAATTTCTAAGATTGTTTTCACATTATTTTCTTTTACCATTTTTATCAAAAATTTTAACCCATCTTTTTGAATTATTGGAACATTTTCTTTTTTAGCATATTCTTCTAATTCTATTATGCTGCCCATATTCCCTCTTTTTTAAGTTTTGCAATTATTTGTGCATGTTCAGTACTTGATTTAGTGAAATATACTTTTTTATTAGTATCGGCTACAAAATAATAATAATCACTAACTGTTGGATTGATAGCAGCTTTTATTGAACTTATACTAGGATTATCAATTGGTCCGATTGGAAGTCCAACCATTGAAGAGCATCTTGTATTATAGCCATTACAACTATTTAAATCATCTTTAGTTAATGTATCTGTTAATAATTTTTTTGATGCATAATATGTAGTAACATCGCAACCTAATGTCCATCCTTTATTAAGCCTATTATAAAGCACTCCAGCCACTGATGCCCTATCTGAATCAGTAACTGCTTCTAGTTCAATTATTGAAGCTAAAGTTAATATTTGATGTATATTATATTTTCCATTTGTTATTATTTCTTTATAAGGAGTTAATTTATCTAATGTATTATCCAATATTTTACGGACTATTCCGTCTATTGTTAAATCTTTTTCTTCAAAGTGATAAGTATCAGGAAACATATATCCTTCTAAAGGATAATATATTTGATTGTTATAAATACTATCAGTTAAAAACCAATAATCATCTTGAAGATTTTTTAAATAATTTACATCAGCTATTTTTGCTATAAAATCATCTTGTTTAATATTTGTTTTTTCTTCGACAATTTTTGCCATTTGTTTAATTGTTAAACCTTCTCTAAAGGTTATTTTTATTGTACTATCTTTTTGATTTTTTTTATCTCCTAAAACTTTTACTATTTCAGGAACGCTCATTGCTTCATTTAAATCATATTTACCATTAATTAAACCTGTTGGTTTAGCAAATTTTAAATATAGTTTATAAAATGTCTCTGAACGAATTAAATTTTGTTTTTTCAATTTACTAGCAATCGTAAAATAATTATCCCCTGAATCAACAGTAATTGTTTTTGAATCAGTGTCTGTGCTGACAGCACTTGTTTGATATTTGTAAATTCCAATAACGATTAATACTGATATAATTACTAGAAGCATTAAAAAGAGTAAGAATTTACTTAGTGAAAACTTACGAACTTTTTTCAAAGTAAAAACCTACTCTGCAGAGCTTGCTGATTCCATTTGTGATTGCATTTCGTTTAAGATAGTTTCAATTATTTTCCATTCTTTATCGGTTTCAATTGGTTTTAATGGTAAAGCTGCAAATTCATTATCTTCATCTGTTTTTAAATCATTTGGTTCATAAATTGAAGCATATACCTTTGTATTTCCTTCATTGTCAATTGAATGGTCAGTATATACAATATAATTTTTCTTAGTTTCAGGCGATTCAAATAAAAATAATGCCTCACAATCTAATTGTCTACCTTCATCATCAATAGCTTTAAATTTAATTACACCATTATTTTCTACCATTTTATCAGTCCTTTCTTTTATCTAAATATGTTTGCAAAATAATATTAGCAGCTAAACTGTCTATTTTTTGTTTTCTTTTTTTTCTAGACATGTCAGCTTTTATCATATAACCACTTGCTTCTTTTGTAGATAATCTTTCATCCTGCATTTCAACTGGAAGATGAAATGTATTTTCTAATTTTGTTTTAAATTCTAATGTTGTTAAAGCTCGTGGGCCTACTGTACCATTCATGTTTTTAGGAAAACCTAAAACAAATTTTTCAATAGGTTCTTTTTGTATAATAGTTGCTAATTCATTTATGGCTGTGTCATAATCTTCATCTTCAAATCTTATTGTACCATATGTTGTTGCGATAGTTTTTGTCATATCTGAAATTGAGATTCCAAGAGTTCTTGTTCCTAAATCTAATCCTAAATATTTCACCTAACCACCCTCTGCTAATATACAAGTTAATTGTAACATTTATTTTAATTTTTGTATAGTAAAATGTTATAATTTTGAGTTAAAATTAATATTATCCGTGCTATAATGGTAGTGGTGATAATATGAATTATAAACGTCGTTTGAAAAAGAGTGTTATTGTTGGTTTTGCTGTGATTATTGTTATTATTGTTTTGAGTATTGTAGGAATAAACTTATATAAATATTATACTAGTTATGAATATAAATTAGAAAAAGCTGGATATAGTGAAAAAGAAATTAAAAAGATTATAAGATTTGATAAAAAATATATTGAATATGCAATTAATAATAAATATGAAGATGATTTTATTCCATTAATTAATGGAAAATATTTTATTTGGAAGAATTATAGTAAATATATAAGTTATATTGATAAGGTATATAAAAATAAGAAAGTTGATTATAGTTTGGTTATTTCTTTAGTAAATGTCGGTGCGAATAATAAGGCATATACCAATACAAAAACAGCTGATATGAAAAAAGGATATGCTATTTTAGTTAATAAATATACATCATTGCCTGATAAATATGCACCGGATGATATTGTTGAGATGAGTAATTGGTATGCATATTCTGGAAATAGTATTAGAAAAGATGTATACTCTGCTTTTAAGGAAATGAGTAAAGCAGCTAAGGAGGAAAATATTACATTAATTGTAAATTCCTCTTATAGAGATTATAATTTACAAAAAGAAATATATGATGACTATGAGAATAAAAAAGGTCAAGAATATGCAGATGAATATGCGGCAAGACCTAATTTTTCAGAACATCAAACGGGACTTTCTTTAGATATATTTACACCAGGAGCTAATATGAACACTTTTGAAAATACTGATGCATTTAAATGGCTTAGTAATAATAGTTACAAATATGGATTTATTTTAAGATATCCAAAGGATAAAGATAAAATTACTGGATATAACTATGAGTCATGGCATTATAGATACCTTGGAAAAGAATTGGCTTCAAAGGTTTATAAAAGTGGTTTAACTTATGATGAATATTATGCATATTATTTAGATAAGTAAGGTGGTTAGCATGAAAAAAGTCATTATTATATTTATCTGTTTTTTTACTTTTTTATTTTATTTTCTTTTTAATAAAAATAATGATTTTAAAAATAAAGGCTATAGTGAAGATGAAATTAAAGTAATTGTTAATAAAGTATCTAAAGATAATTACAGTTTAATATTAAAATATGGTTATGATAAAAATATAATTAATATTTTAAATTATAAAAATTATAAAGAAAAGAATTTTGAAAAATATTTAAAATATTATTCTAAAAATAAAAAAGCTGATTTAGAAGATATTATTACAATTATTAATTCTAATTATGATTTAATGAATTACCCTGCATCTAGTTTACTAGCAAGTTTAGTTTTAGAAAAGTATTATATTAATAAAAATGTTGCACGTTATTTGGATTATGGAAATAATCACAATATAAATTCTAAAAAAGTAATTGGTATTGTTAATTCTAAAGCTGATTTAGGATTTTATAGTAATTTAATTGATAGCAATTTAAATGATGGCAATTTAATTTTAGTTAATAAATTTTATCATTTAAATTCCAATTATATACCTAATGATTTAATTTCTTTAACTGGCCAGTATAATAAAGGAACTAATAATAAAATGAAAAAAGAAGCTGCTTTAGCTTTAATGGAAATGATTGATGGAGCAAAACTTGATAATATTATTATTTATAATATGTCATCTTATAGAAGTTATGAATATCAAAATACCTTATATAATAATTATGTTGCTCGCGATGGTAAGCAAAATGCTGATATTTATTCGGCTAGACCTGGTTATTCAGAACATCAAACTGGTTTATGTGCTGATTTAAATGAAATAAGTGATAAATTTGATAATACTGATGAAGCAAAATGGCTTAAAAATAACGCTTATAAATATGGCTTTATTTTAAGATTCCCAAAAGACAAAGAAGATATTACAGGATATAAATATGAGTCATGGCATTATAGATATGTTGGAAAAAAGGCAGCTAAAATTATATATAATGATAATATTACTTTAGAAGAATATTATGCATATTATGTAGAAAAAGAAGCATAATAGCTTCTTCAAAACGAGAATAACTTAATCATAACCTGTTAGATATAATAATATGAGAGGTATGCACCAAAAATGAGGTTATGGTTAAGCTATTTTTTTAATGGAGTGAGTATTACAAAAATTCAAAATTTCTTTTATATCTTTTTTTGGTGCGTTTTTCCTCTCTTTAATTAAGATTATATGCTTATACCAGTTTATAATCAAAGTACCATTTCAATAAATTCAGCACTTATATTTTATGAATTTTTAATTTTTGTTAGCTAAATTTATAATTTTTTAGTTTTCTTTGTTTGAAATTATGATATTTAAACATTTTAAAAAGGCCTTTTAGCCTTTGTATATTGGTTCTATATCATGACCTAGTATTTTTATAATTCTACCGTTTATATCTTTTGTCCATGGATTATCTGATATTAATCTGCTTATAAACTTTGTTTCGGGAATTATAACTTCATGTCCATGCTGCTTACAGTATCTATCTTTTGCGGCAAATAGTTTAGTTTTATCTAAACTTATTCCCAAAATATTTTGTAAGTCAGTTGCTATTTCTATTCCCTCATCAGAATTTAAATGGCTTATTACCTCATCATATGCTTTATCTGATGCGTATTGTAATAAAGGTTCATATATCTCCTTTAACCCTGAATCCAAATACTTATATGTTTCATTAAATTTTAATAAATCATATATTGAAGAAACTACACATGCTTTATATGATGGATATTTTCCTTTATATATCATTCCTTCTGTTGTTTCAATAATTGGAAAAAGATTATTATCATAATAATATTTTTTAATATTTTCTACATTCTTTTCATTTTTTTGAATTACTTTTTTATATGTTTCAAAAGGATTTTGTTTAAGCTCTATATTATAACCAACAACACCAGAAACATTGAAATATGCATTACAAGGACTATCATTATAATTTTTATCATCTGTTAATCTAACCACATTTAATTTAGAAGCCCCCCATAGAAAGATATCTTCATCATCTAATGAATGAGTGTATATTATATCACCTAGTTCATTATAAAAAACACGATATGTTATTTCTTTTTCATCATTTTTATATTTTTTTTCATATCCTAAAGTAAAATTATTGTTTTCAATTATTGTTAAAGCATCTTCCACACTAATGCAAGGTATAAAATCATTTAATGTATTCTCTTTTTCTTTTAATATTTGTGTATATTTTTCTCTTTCACTACTAGTAAATAAATATTTTTCTGGCTTTTCTTTTCTTTCATTACTATTACCAGAAAAAATTGCTTTAAAAGCACATAATGGTGCGGAATTAATATTTAAATTCAATATATCCTTTTCGTTTATATTAATAATTTTTTCATATAATTTATCAATATTTTTATTTGAAAGTTTATAAAGCTGATAAATTTGAATGCCCCTTATATTCATATCATCTAATAAAATTAAGGATGCAAGTGTTTTAATTTCACCTTTTGTAGCAATTAATTCATCAATTACTGCAGCTGCATTAATATCATCTTCTGCCATACTTTGAATAGTTTTTGGAAGTGATGAAAATTCTATTTCCTTTCTTTTTAACATATAAGCCCCTCCTAATTTATTTCATTATATCATTATTTTGAAAATTTTTGATATTAAATTTTAAATTAGGAAAAGAATTTAACAGTCTTCTATTGAAGTAAGATTTATTTTTAAGTGCTTTTTTTAATTCATCTGTTGATATTTCAGTTATATCTTTTTGATTTTTGCTTACCTTCTTAATACGACTAATAACTGTATATGAAAATACAACATCAGATAAAAAGATAATAAATATTAAAATCATAATAATATTAAAAATTACTGGTGATATACTATTTGGAAATTTCATAAAAAATGGATTAAATATTTTTACAACAATAACACCTAATACACCAAATCCTAATGATGTTGTTAAACTTATTCTTCCATTTAAGTTATATTTGTGATCACTATAATCCCACCAACGTGCTTTAAATAATTTTTCCATAATATAACTTGTAAAATACTCTAATATAGAGCCTAATAAAAATGAATTTACAAAAAGTGCCCATAAGTCATTATTGTATTTTTTTAAAAATAGAGTTATAAATACAGCACCAAAACCATAAATAGGACACCAAGGACCCACTAAAAATCCTCTTGCAGATAAACTTTTCTTATGTATTGACACTATCATAACTTCCATAAGCCATCCTAATATTGCATATACTATAAAAAGATAAAATAATTTAAACATAACCTCACCTATGCAATAATTTTACTCTTTATTTTTTCTTTGAACAACTATTTATTTGAATTATATTTGATTTTATTTTTAAATACTTTACATCTTTTAACATTTCATTAAATATATTATTTACAGTATTAATGTTCATTTTATCACCATTTTTATATTAACATTTAACTATATTAAAACATATAATTTCGACAAAGCTTGTCATATTTAGAACTTTACATTTTTTCATTTGTTAATTTGTGTAAAATATAGTATAATTGTAATGGTGTTAATATGAAGAGAATAACAGGGAGCAATTTTAAAAACATAAATAGCTACGCTAATAGAGGGATGAGTTTAGAAGATGATTTAAAAGCAAGCAATGAATATTATCTCGTTAATGACATTGCTGTTATTTACAAAAAACCAACTCCTATTACTATTTCAAAAGTTAATTATCCATCTAGATTAGAAGCCGTAATAAAAGAAGGATATTTTAGAACACCATCAACTACAGATTATAATGGTGTATATAAAGGAAGATATATTGATTTTGAAGCTAAAGAAACTAAATTAAAAACAGCTTTCCCCCTAAGTAACATACATTCTCATCAAGTAAAACATTTAAAACAAATTTATAAACATGGAGGAATTGGTTTTCTAATTGTTAGATTTACAACTATTAACAAAACTTTTTATCTTTCAGTAGAAAGTTTAATAAATTTTTTAAACAAATCAGCCAGAAAATCTATACCAATTTCATATTTTGAAGAAAATGGGTTTATAATTTTAGATAAATATAATCCTAGAGTTGATTATTTAGAAATTGTTGATAAGCTTTATTTTAATGGAGGTAGCATATGAATGATTTAACTGTTTTTTTAAAAAAAGATAAATTTAATTTACTTATATTAATTTTATCCATAATTATTTTATTAATTGGCACAATTGTTGTTAATTTTATAGTGGCATTGGTAATATTTATCATAATTAACTTAATATGGTTTATACCATTTATCAAATGGAAAAACAAACTTAATAAAAGAAAAAACGAGCAAAAAGCGATTGATGGCATTACTAATCAAGCAGATTTAAAAATAAAACCAAGTAAAAAAGCTTTAGCAGAAAGAAGTGAAAATATGGCTAAAAAAGGTAAAAAGAAAAAGAAATTTGGTAAAAAAATTTTATTAGCCTTTTTAATTTTAATGCTATTATGCATTATTGCAGGTATTGCATTCTTTATTTTCATTGCAACTACTGCTGGTAAATTTAATCCAAATAAACTATATACTAAAGAAGCAAGTACCTTACTTGATAGCGATGGCAATGTTTATGCAAAACTAGGTAAACAGATGAGACAAAAAATTACTTATAGTCAAATGAGTGAAGAGTTAGTTAATGCAATTGTAGCTACTGAAGATTCAAGATTTTTTGAGCATAATGGTTTTGACCTTCCACGTTTTTTAAAAGCATCATTTGGCCAATTACTAGGACAAAATGCAGGCGGAGCTTCAACACTAACAATGCAAGTTTCTAAAAACCAATATACATCTAATGTCGCAAATGGATTAGATGGTATTAAACGTAAGTTTACTGATATTTATATTTCAATGTTTCAAATAGAACCTAACTACTCTAAAGAAGAAATATTAGAATTTTATGTTAATTCATATTATTTAGGTAGTGGTGCATATGGTGTTGAACAAGCAGCCGAAACATATTTCAACAAAGAAGCTAAAGATTTAAATTTATCTGAAGCCGCTATGATTGCTGGTATGTTCCAATCACCAGTTTCATATGATCCGAATATTAATCCTGATAAAACAGAAACAAGAAGATTACTTGTATTAAAATTAATGAAAAGACATGGTTATATAACAGATGAAGAATATAACATAGCTAAAAAAATGACCGTTGATAAAATTGTTATAAAAGGTAGAAGCGCTAATACCAGCAATGCTAATTATCAAGGATTTATTGATAGAGTTGCAGAAGAAGTTAGTGAAAAAACCGGATATGATCCATATTCATATTCTATGAAAATTTATACAACTATGAATAGAAGCAAACAAGATGAAGTAACTAAGATTATGAACGGAACTAACTACACATGGGAAAACGATAAAGTTCAAGCCGGTATTATTGCTATGGAAACTAAAACTGGAGCTATTGTCGCAATCGGTTCTGGTAGAAATCAAACAGGAGCTAAGAACTTAAATTATGCAACCGGTATATATAAACAAATTGGTTCTACTGCTAAACCACTTTACGATTATGGACCTGCCATTGAATATAATGGATGGAATACTGATCATCCTATTATTGATGATAAACATACTTATAGTGATGGAACTGAAATTAATAACTGGGATGGTAATTACAAAGGAATCATTACAATAAGACAAGCTCTAATAGAATCTAGAAACATTCCTGCATTAAAAACATTCCAAAGTGTTAAAAATTCTGATATTAAAGATTTTGTAACAAAACTAGGTCTATCACCTGAAGTTGCAAGTAATGGTAAAATCCATGAAGCTCATTCCATAGGTGGCTATGGTGATAGTCAGAAAAAAGTTGGTGAATCGCCAATGACCGTTGCCGCAGCTTATGCCGCATTTGGTAATAGTGGTGTTTATAATGAACCACATACATTTACCAAAGTTGAATTTGATGAAACTGGTAAAGTTTATAAAAATAATTATAAGAAAACTAAAGTTATGAGTGCTGAAACAGCTTATATGGTAACTGATATGCTAGTTGATACAGGACAAAATGCTTTAGGAAAATATAACAATATTAATGATTCACAATTTGCAGCTAAATCAGGTACTACAAACTTTGATTCTAAATTTATGGCAGCTCACAATCTACCAAGTAATGCCGTAAATGATTTATGGTTTGCAGGATATAATTCTGAATATGCAATTTCTGTTTGGTATGGTTATAATTCATGGAAAGATGGATATAATAAATTTGGTTCAAGTCAAAATGCTAAATTATTCCAAGCTGTTGCTAAAAATTTCTTTACTAAAGATAAAACATTCTCAAAACCAAGTGGTGTTGTTGAAGTTACAGTTGAAAAATATACAGGCTATTCAATGTTGCCAAGTGAAAACACACCTGATTCTATGAAAACTACCGAATTATTTAAAGAAAGTAGTAAACCAACTGAAGTATCAGCTAGATTTAATACTTTATCAAATGTTAGTGATTTAAAAGCATCTATACAAGGTAGTAAAGCTACTGTTACTTGGAAAGGAATTGGTACACCAGACGCTTTAAATAATAGTTATTGGAGTCCACTTATTAATAAAGCATTTTCTCTTTCTAAAGACCAAAATACTTATTTATCTTACGTAATGTCTGTTAACAATAAGACATTAGGTAGTGTTTGTTATAATGTGTATGCTAAAACATCTACAGGTCTTTCACTTCTTACAACAACTAGTGAAAATAGTGCTTCTGTTAAACTTCCAACAGGAACACAAAAGATTGTAGTTAAATCTACTTATACTAATTTTAAAGGAGCTGAAAGCTCTGGAACTGAAACTACTGCAGAATATAAAGGCGGCTCTGTAAGTGATGTTAAAGCTACTTTAAATGGTAAATCTAACGATACACTAACCGCACCAACTAATTACACTGATCCTTCAGTTTCAGTCAGTTTAGATGGTGAAGACATAACTAAAAGTAGTGATGTTAAAATTACTTTAACTGTTCAAGATGCAAGCAAAACAGTTCTAAGCAATTGGAAAGAAGTAGTTGGTTCTACAGCTGGTGAAACTTATACATTTACTTATAAAGTTACATATCAAAATGAAGTTGTAACAACACTAACTAGAACTGTAACAGTTAATTAAACTAAAAAGGAACGCAAAGTTCCTTTTTTCTTAGAATACAATATAAATAAGCCTTTACATAATATATCTTCAAAATTAGATATATTACTAGAAGAATAATAAAATGACTCCTTTCTAGAAAGGGATTTTACCCTTTCATATATTAATATACGACATAAATTAACAGTTTCCTTTTTTTTGTGATAATTTTTTATAATAATTACAAATTAATTTTAATTCACAGCTTTCACATTTAGGATTTTTAGCTTTACAATAATACCTACCAAATAAAACAAGCTGATGATGCAATTTACATAAATTTTCTTTTTTAAATTTTTTATTTAATTTAACCTCTATTTTAAAGGGTTCATCATTTTCATTAACTAAATTTAACCTTTTACTAACTCTAGAAACATGTGTATCTACAGCAATACAAGGAACATTAAAAATATTTGATAAAACAACATTTGCCGTTTTTCTTCCTACACCCGATAAACTTTCTAAATACTCTCTATTATTAGGTAATTGACCATTATAATCATTTACTAATTTTGTAGCTATATTTATCAAATTAGATGATTTTATATTATATGTTCCCAGTGGTCTAATTATTTTTTTTACATCCTTTATATCAGCTTTTGATAATTCATCTAATGTTTTATATTTATTAAATAATATTTTAGTTACTTCATTTACTCTCTTATCAGTTGTTTGAGCACTCAACATAGTAGCTAAAAGCAATTCATAATCTTTATTATAATTGAGCTCACATTTAGGATTTGGAATAATTTTATCTAAATAATTTTCAATCATTTTCGTTGAGCCAGTCATATTCAAATACTTCTTTCTTTGGTTTTTTATTTCTCTTTTCCCTTTGTTTTGCTATATCATTTGAATTTTTTATTCCCTTTTTATACCATTCAGATAATATTTTATCAATATATCTTAAATTAGACACACCATTATAAATAGCTTCTTTTAAAGCAAGTTCGATTAACTCTTCACTGTAATTTCCATCTAGCCAAGCACCTATTATTTCATACTCCATAGGACTTAATGTTCTTCCAAATTCTTTTTCAAATTTATCATATATTGTATTTTTCACCTTTTCTTCTTTTTCATTTATTATACACATCGTTAATTTTTTATATAACCCAGTAAGATCAATATATTCTTCACATATTTTTCCTGATTTTACTGATATTTTTAATATTTCTTTATTTGATAAACTATCAATTAATTTTAAAGTATCAGGTAATTTTATATTTAAATCCTTTGATATTTTCTCTGGATCAAATTCAGGATTACCAATTAAATATATAAGTATTATTAATTCTTTATCAGTTATTTTTAAATATTTATAATTTTGTAATAATACAGTTGGTACCATAATATTTCCACTTTGTAATAATTCTAATATTTTGCCTGTCATTTCAATCACCTTAAAATTTATTATATCTTAAATTAAATACATTTCCAATATTTTTAAAAGAAAAAAGCCAATATGGCTTAATTATTTAATATAAAATTAGTAATATCCTCTTTTGTATTTTTAATATTACCTTCTAAAATTTCATTTTCTATTTCCTTCAACAATGGTTTTAAAAAAGGACCAGCTTCCTTATTTAATATATTACATATTTCTATAGGTGAAAGTGCAATATCTAATCTACTTTTAATTGGCATTTCAGCATATATTTTATTTATCATTTTTTTATCAATATCATTTAACTCTGCAGCCAATGTACAAATATATAATCCATAATTATATAAAGTGTGATTATCTAATAAATTTTTATCTTTAACTTCATTAATTTTTATAATACTTTCCTTTTCAATTGTATTAAAATTGTATTTATCTAAGACATTTAACTGTGACCATGTTACAAGCATAGATGGAGTTATTTTTATTCTCTTTAAATTAGGAATATCTAAACAATCAGCTAATTTTAAATCTATTAATAATTCTATACCATATGCTTTGTTAGGACTCGAAAATATTAAATCTAACTCTTCTTTTTTTCTATCTTTTGAAAGTTTTTTTAAATTATGTCCATACTTGCGAATATAATTTTTTAACTTTGGTTCCAAAGAAAAATTTAAAGTTGTAGCAAACCTTATTGCCCTTAAAATACGAAGAGCATCTTCCTTTAATCTTATTTTAGGATTACCCACTGTTCTAATTATTTTATTATCTAAATCATGTTTAGCACCAATTAAATCAATTTGATTACCATCTTTATCAATACAAAGAGTATTTATTGTAAAATCTCTTCTTTTTATATCTTCTTCTAAAGTATCTACATATTCTATTTTTTCGGGTCTTCTACTATCTTTATATTTAAATTCTTTTCTAAACGTTGTTATTTCAAATTTCGTTTTTTCAAAAATTACTGTAACTGATCCATATTCTGAATTTGTTGTTACTATCTCTGGAAATATCTTATGTAATTCCAGAGGCGTTGCATCAGTACATATATCTATATCAGTAAATGTTCTTTTCAAATATAAATCTCTAGGATATCCACCAACCATATATGCAGTATATCCATAACTATTTATTTTATTTAAAAGTTTTATAGCAGTTTCAAACATTCATTCATCTCCAATTTTACATTAAAAAAAGGCTATTCACCTTAGTTTAATGCATCTTTTAATTTTGCTCCAGCTTTAATTGAAACAGCTGTTCTTGCAGGAATAGTTACAGCTTCACCAGTTCTAGGATTACGTCCTTGTCTAGCATCTTTGTGTTGAGCTGCAAAAGTAGCAAATCCAGTTAAAGTAACTTTACCTTCTGTTTTTAAACCTTCTACAATTCCGTTTAATACAGCATCTAAAGCTCTTGTAGCATCTGCTTTAGTCATTCCTGTTTCTTCTGCAATATAATTTACTAAATTTTGTTTAGTCATTTTGTATACCTCCCTTATTATGTGTTAAGCTATCTTGCTTACATTTACATGGTACCATGTTTAACTAGAAAAATCAATATATTTTAAGGCTTTTTACTCTTTTAAACACTATTTTTATATTAAATTATTTTAAATTTTCATTGGTTGGTAATATTTTTATTAAATAACTATTGCAAATAAATTTCCAGACCCCTTATTTACTATTTTTGATAATGTTTGTTTTAATTTATATCTAACAGCTTCTGGCATTAATGATAATTTAGCTTGAATTCCTTCTTGAACAATAACATCTAAACTTCTTCCGAATATTTCACTTTTCCATATATTTTCACTTTCTGATTCCTTATCTTTCATTAAATAATTAATTAATTCTTTGCTTTGTATTTCTGAACCAATAATTGGTTCAAATGTACTTTCAACATCAACTCTAATCATATGAATAGAAGGAGCAACAGCCTTTAATTTTATACCATATCTACTTCCTTGCTTAATAATTTCTGGCGTATCTAAAGACATATCAGACAAAGTTGGAGAAGCTACCCCATATCCTGTTTGTTTTACCATCTTTAAAGCATCTTTTACTTGATCATATTCCCTTTTAGCAACACTTAAATCTTGAAACATACTTAACAGCTGTGATTTACTAGTTATATCAACCCCTATTATTTCCTTTAAAACATCATTATACAAATTATCTGGAGTTTTTAATTTAACTTTAACATTACCTGTAGCAGTGTCTACTTCTGATAAATATGCCTTTTCTATATATTCACAATTTTGAAAATTATCTATTATTTGATCAATATCTCTTAATTTATCTATTGAATGAATACTTTCCTTAATGGAAGAAATATATGATTTTTTTAACCAATTATTAACATCTAAACAAGCAACCCAATCTGCCATTTCAACATCTATACAAGTAACTGGAAATTCATATAATGCCTCTTTTAAAATATTATAAGCATCTCTTTCACTCATATTATCAATATTCATTGGTATAACTGGAACTTTATATTCCTCTTTTAATTTTTCGGCTAAATTTTCGGTTTCCGGAAGCATTGGATGCGTTGAATTTAAAATTACTATATATGGTTTTCCAATATCCTTAAGTTCACCTGAAATTCTCCGCTCAGCATCTACATAAACGTTCCTTTCAAATTCTCCAATAGAGCCATCTGTAGTTATCAAAATACCAATACTTGAATGGTCTTTTATTACCTTTTCTGTTCCTATTTCTGCAGCTTCTACAAATGGAATAGATTCTTCATACCAAGGTGTATGAACCATTCTAGGACCATTTTCATCCTCATATCCTTTAGCTCCATCAATAATATATCCAACACAATCAACTAATCTTACTTTCGCTGAAAAATCATCAATATTTATTTTAGCTGCATTACTAGGTACAAATTTAGGCTCAGTTGTCATAATAGTTTTACCCTGAGCAGATTGTGGAATTTCATCTAATGTTCTTTTTCTTTCATATTCATCTTCTATATTAGGAACTACTAAATTTTCAATAAATCGTTTAATAAACGTTGATTTTCCTGTTCTTACCGCTCCTACAACTCCTAAATATATATCCCCACCTGTTCTTTCAGTAATATTCTTTATAATATCAATTTTTTCCATATTATCCCTACTTTCATTTAAATATATGAAATAAACAAAATAATATGAACTGCACATAAAAAAAGATATTAATCAAATCATTTTATCAATATCTTTTGGAACTTTATCATTAATAACTGTTTCTATAATCTTATCTTGTTTTTCTTTAGAAACTTCTTTACCAGTCATTTCACTTAATGTTGTTATTACCTCTCTTAAAGTATCTTCATTTTTTAAATTATTTTCTTGAAGCTTCTTAGCTAAATCAAGAATAACTTCTTTATTAACATTTGTTTTTTTCTCTACACGCTTAAAAAAATTATCTGAAAAATTCAATTATAAAACCTCCTACAATATTATATGTAGAAGATTTTTTTAGGCTACTGTTCTCCTTTATTTTTAAAATTTAAAACAATAGGTGTCCCTGTAAAATCAAAATTTTCTCTTATTTTATTTTCCAAATATCTTTCATATGAAAAATGAATTAATCCTTTACTATTAACTTGAATATTAAAAGTTGGTGGACAAATATTTGATTGATTTGAAAAATATATTTTTAACCTCTTACCCTTATAAGAAGGCGGTAAATTTAAAGCATAAGCATCTGTTATAACATTATTTAAAGCACTAGTAGATATTTTCTTATGTGCATTTTCATCTGCTTTAATAATTTGAGGCATAAGCGTATGAATTCTTTTTTTAGTAAGTGCAGATAAAAATACAATTTCAGCATAAGGCATAAAAGCAAAATTATCCCTAATGTCTTCTTTAAATTTTTTCATTGCACTATCTTTATCCTCTATAGTATCCCATTTGTTTACTACAATAACTATTGCTTTACCAGCTTCTAATGCATACCCAGCAATATGTTTATCATGTTCAATAATGCCTTCTTCAGCATTTATAACAAGAACACATACATTAGATCTATCAATTGCTTTTAAAGAACGTAATAAACTATATTTTTCAACGTTTTCATATATCTTACCACGTTTACGCATACCAGCTGTATCAATAACAACAAAATCTTTACCATTATATTTAAAAGGCGTATCAATTGCATCCCTTGTAGTACCAGCTATTGGGCTTACTATTACCCTATCCTCATTTAAAAGTGCATTAACTAAACTACTTTTACCAACATTTGGTCTACCAATTATTGAAAATTTAACTATATCATCATCATCTTCATCATTAGTCTGTGGAAATGTAGCAACTATTTCATCTAATAGTGTTGATATTCCAATATTGTGCTCAGCTGACAGTTCAACATAATCATCAAAAGCTAAATTATAAAATTCATATTTATTATCTTGATATGCTTTTGAATCTGTTTTATTAATTGCAACTATTACTTTTTTACCACTTTTTTTCAATATATCTCTTACCGTATAATCATTTGATGTTAATCCTTCCTTACCATCAACAATAAATAAAACAATATCAGCCTCTTCAATTGCAATTTCTGCTTGTGCTTTTATTTCTGTATTAAAATCAGCTTTTTCAATATCTATTCCACCAGTATCTATAAGATGGAATGAATAATCTAAATAATTAACAGTTCCATATAATCTATCTCTCGTTACACCTGGAGTATCTTCAATTATAGCAATTTTACTACCAACCATACGATTAAATATTGTACTTTTACCAACATTTGGTCTTCCAACTAATGCGACTGTTTGCTTTTGCATATTTATCACCTACACTTTTATAATTTGACTTTTATTTTTAATTTTTTCTGCTTCTTTTCCAAATATAATTTTACTATTTTCTAATAATATTCCTTCATCAGCTAAAGAAAGTAATTGATCTGCTGATAAATATATATTATCTTTTAACTTATATATTTTAAATTTATTTAAAAATTTTTTTTCTAAATTAAAAATATCATCTATTTTATAAAGAAAAGAACTTTCTTTTATTTCGATATTAAGTTCTAAAGCACTTGTAAAATATTCTAAATAATCAAGTTCATCTTTCTTCATTTTAATAATTACACCATAATTTTTATCAATATATATATCTACATTATAATAACCATTTAAATCAATATTATAATTGTTTTTTATAATTTTTAATATTTTATTTTCAATATCATTTTTATCATTTATATTTATTAATTTACCTAGAAATATAGTAATACCATCATCTATTATTAATTTCATTTAATCACCTAAAATAGTGTATGAAATATGATAATTTAATGTTTATAAATTTACATTGTTCTTTCTATTTTTTTATGAACTTCCTCTTTACCATCTTTTGTAATGCTTGAAAATGTAATAAATTCATCACCAACTACTAAATCTAAATCATTTAAAACTAAATTACGTTGTTTTTGTCTAGAAGTAATACCTATTTTATCTACTTTTGTAGCAACTATAGTAACAGGAATTTTATAATATTTTAAGAAATTATACATAAGAATATCATCATTTGTTGGTCTATGTCTAAAATCAACTAATAAAAATACACATTTTAAATTTTTTCTATTAATTATATAATCTTCAATCATTAATCCAAATTTTTTTCTTTTAGTTTTGCTTACTTGTGCGAATCCATAACCTGGGGCATCTACTAAATAAAATTCATCATTAACATTATAAAAATTAATTGTTTGTGTTTTACCTGGTCTACTTGACGTACGAGCAAAATTTTTTCTATTAATTATAGTGTTTATAAAACTACTTTTTCCAACATTAGAACGTCCAACTAATAAATATTCTGGTTTTTTATCTGTTGGATATTGACTACGCCTTATTGCGGAAATAACTAAATCAACTGATTTTATTTTCATTTTATCACCAACTTTACCTTATAAAGTATAGCAAATTTAACATTAAAAGTAAAGTTCACTATCTGTTCGCTTTTTTAAACTTTTGAAGTACGTGTTGAGCTGAACCTTTAACGCCTAATATTGCTCCTGATGAAAGAGCAAATCTAATAGAATTTGTAAAGTTTGTCTTTTTAAAATAATTTTCTATTACTTGGGATAATTCTTCGTAAGTCATAACAGGTTTTTTATTAAATTCCGAATATATTGTATTTTTCAAATTAGAAGGAAGTGAATCAATTAATTCTATAGGATGAGTATTATACACAATATCATCGTTAATTCTTGCAATTGGATTTTCTCCATATTCATTTTCAAAAAATTGTAATGAACCACCAACTATATCAGATGATTTTGTTTTCTTTTCAGCATGAAAAATTGTCCTAAAATCATATAAATATGTTATTTTTGATATTGTTTCATATAATTTTATTTTATTTAATTTATCTTCACTATTTAAAAGTAATGATGTTATTAACATATTTTCTCTATTTTTTATTATTGCTTTTTCTAAATTTGCAGGCATATCTTCATATAAAATAGGTTTTGATAATCTTCCTGCCATTCCAAAATATTTCCATGTTTTTAAATCATATTCTAAAGCACTTTTTGATACTACCATTACTTTAAAATGAATTCCATTATGATTTAATTTAAGACAGCCTAAGTTATTATAAAAATTAGTTTTCTCATTTCTTTTATATAAAATATTCTTATTAAAATCTTTTGAAAAATGCTCTGGATTTATTTCATAATCTTCAATTAAAAATTGCTTAAAATCATCTACTACTAAAATTACATCTTTATCTGGTTTTTCATTTTCCTGATATCCAGTTTGCTTAAATATTCCTGAACCATATCCGATTGCAGCTATACTTTTTGGCATACTTTGCTTTAATGAATTTATTGTCTCTATATTTGTCATGTTCTCTCTCCTTGTTGGGATATATTATAGCATTTAAACCTTAAGTTGTAAATTAATGATTATTATTTTTTAAATTAATTAATGTCTCTTTTATTTTATTTGGAACAGGAATACCAAGTTTAACAGCATTTTCTATTATTGATATTGCCTCATTTACTATATAAAATATTATTACTATATATCTTATACCACTATTATTTAATAAAATATCTAATCCTGTCGCAAGAGCAACCATAAATATTATCAATACCTTTTTAAATATACCCTTAAAGCCAACTTCACTAGATAATTTTTTATTAATAATGGCCTTCATTATACCAGTTATATAATCCATTGATATAAATATTATTAATGTTGTTAAAAGATTATCAAAGCAGCCTAATGTTTTACAAATAAAAGAACTTATTAAAGTCATTCCTATTTTCATATTTTTTCCTTTCTAAATAATACAGTATATTTTATTCTAACTATACTTTTTTATAAATTACTAAAAACTAAAAAAAAATTCATTTTTTAAAAGGAAATGGCTTATTTACGTCGTATGTTATATATGAAGGGGCTAAGAAAGGAGATTTATGAAAAAAGTATTATTAATTGTTTTATTACTTTTATCATGTGGTAAAGCAATGGCCTTAGAAAATGAGGTAAAGATAACTAATAGAAAGTTTAAATATTATAAGATAAATAAAGTTTGGGGTGATTACAAAACTTTAGATGAAGAAAATTTATTTGACTTAAATGATTATAAAAAAACTGAATTAAGTAGTCTTTCACCTATCAAACCTATAAGTAAAAATGACAGAAAAATTTATGAATATAATGGTTTTCACTATTTAAAAGCTTTAAAGGTAAATAAAATTCAATTTATACCTTTTAATTCTTGTAGTATTAGTAATATTACTATTAGTAATAATAACGACATTTTAGTAAATAAAAATGGAAAATATGATGTTATTTCTGAACCTATATCTTTTAATTTAAATAGTGAATATGATTTAAAAAATCTTTATTTTAGTTTTAAAACTGGCGATAATGATGAACAAATTTTTACTATTAATTTTATGCATGATGATACCATTTTAACAAGTGTTGGTACTATGGCTGCAGGAAATGTCTCAATGTTTTATGCAGGAAAAAATTATGATTTATATGAAAATTCATTTACTAATATATATTCTATTAATGAAATGGAAACTAGTAAATATTTAAAATTCAAAGAAAATATTAAATTATATAATTATGAAGATTATAAATACCACAGTTATAAAACTGAAAAAGAATATTATCCTGATTATTTAAGTGAGCCTTTTGAAGAGTATATTTACAAAGATGAAAATGATTATATTGATGAAATCATAGAAAATTCAAATGAAAATAACATTATAATTGATGAAAATATCAATGAACAAAGTTCAACTAATGAAGATATTATAATTAATGAAAATGTACTCAATAATAAAAGTATACCTTTAAGTAAAAATGAAAATTTAAAAGAAATTTATAAAACCCCTGAAATTACATCAAATAAACAAACTTATAATAATAGTTATCAAGAAATTTTAAAAATTAAAAGTAAAGAAAATAAAGTTAAAAATAAATCTACTAAATATGTTTTTATATCTTTTTTAATAATATTATTACTTTTATTTATTAAAATTAAAAGAAATTTAAAAAGTTATATTTAAAATAAGTCTCAAAATGAGACTTATTTTATGTTTTTTAAGACTTCTTCTTTATCCTTGTAAGGAAATTCATCGTTTCCTATTATTTGAACATGTTCATGACCTTTTCCTAATATTAGTAATATATCATTTTCATTAAGCATGCTTATACCTTTTTTAATAGCTTCTCTACGATTTAGTATTTTTGTATAATTATCTGTTTCTATTTCGTTTGTAATTTCATTTATTATATTTTCTTCATTTTCATGTCTAGGGTTATCTGTGGTAAAAATTACATAATCAGAATTTTCAGTTGTTAATTTACCTATTTGGGCTCTTTTATCTTCTCTTCGATGACCACCTTGTCCAATTATTGTTATTATTTTACTATGTTCAAAACTTTTTGCTTCTTTTAATATATTGTTAATGTTTGTTATATTATAAGCATAATCAATAATAATTAAATTATTTTTATATTTTATTATTTCAAATCTTCCATCAACTTGATGAAGTGCAAGTGAAGCAGATAAAATTGCATCAGTTGAGAATAATAATATTTTAGCTGTAATAAATGCAGATACATAATTATACATAACATAAGGTCCTATTAAAGGAATTTTTATACGATTTTCTTTTAGCGTAAATTCAGTAAAATCATTATTCGATTTCAATTTCCTAATTGGATAATCACTATCTTGCATACCATAAAATATATTTTTATTTTGTGGTAATGCAAAGAAAGAAGAATAATTATCTTTTTTGTTTATAATAGCATATCCACCTTTTTTTAACTTTTTAAATAACTCAATTTTTGTATTCAAATATTCATCTTTATCTTTTCTTTGATGTGAAACAAAATTAGTTAATATGGCTATATCAAATCTTAATCCTTCGATATGTCTTTGTCTTATAGCTTTACTTGATATTTCAATAATAACTACTTCACAATCATTATCAATTGCTTCATTTATAAGTTCATATAATTCATATATATCTGGAGTTGTTGATGATATTTTTTTAACTTTACCATTTAAATAAAAACCGTTTGTTCCAATAAAAGCTGTTTTCATATTTAAATTATTTAAAAGTTGACAAAGTATATCCCCAGTGAAAGTTTTTCCATTAGTGCCAGTAATACCAATTAATTTTATTTTTGAGAGCTTTTCCATATTTAATTCCCTTAAATAATTAGAAAGATAACTTTTTGTATCTTCTTCAATTATTGTTTTTACTGAATATTCACCATGCTGAGCAATTATACATGCAGCACCATTATCAATAGCTTCATTAATAAAATCATGCCCATCAGTATAAGGACCTTTTAATGCAAGAAATGTATCGCCTGGTTCAACTTTTTTTGAATTTACTCTAAGCATAAATTACCTCCTAGGTTTAATTAATTTATCAATTGGCTGTGCCAATACATTTATTATCCAAACTATGAGTGGTAAAAAATAAATTACAGTAATTAAAATTATATAATACATTGGTGTATTGTCAAATATAATATCAGCATAATGATAACTCATATAATCTAATATAAAATATATATTTAAACCTATATTCATTAATATTAATAGTATTATTCTTATTATCATTTTACTTTCTATTTTTACTTTATTTCTCTTTTTATAATTTAAAAGAAAAAGTATGGTATAAAGTATTAAATTAGCAACGCCTATAACTTTTAAGTTTGTTTTAAAAGCTAATATAATAACAATAATGGATAAAAGTTCTGGTGTTAAAAATAATGTTTTAGCATTTTTAAAAATATAGTTTGTGTATTTCTTTATGTCATATTTATTTTCTTGTAATTTATTAAGAATATTTTTATATTTTACTATGTTATAACATAGATATGTTGAAAGTGAAATGTAAAAATATATCATTTGTTTTCACTAAAGAAAATTTCATACCACAATAAGAATACATAAATTGTCCATATCTTTCTGCTATTATCTGCTTTACCATTTTTATGATTTTCAAGTAATTTTAATGTTTTTTTAGTATTAAAAAATTTATCATCTTTGGTAAACAAAGTTTCAATTTGTTTATATATGTCTTCATCTTTTATCCATTCTCTGATTGGTACTGGAAAGCCTAATTTCTTTTTATTAGACACCTTATCTTCTAACACTTCTGAGGCTATATCTCTAAATATTTTTTTTGTTTTAAATTTATCTGTTTTATATTCAACTGGAAGTGCAGTTGCATAATCAATAAGTGGCTTATCAAGAAATGGAACTCTAACTTCTAAAGAATTTGCCATACTCATTTTATCTGCTTTTAGAAGAATGTCTCCTATTAACCAAAAGTTAAAATCAATATATTGCATTTTTGTTATTTCATCTTTATCAGCAACTTTTTCATAATAAGATTTTGTTAAATCTTGAAAGCCTTTTGTTTGTCTTTTGTTTTTTAATATTTTTGACACTTCTTTATTATTAAATATAAAAGCATTACCAACAAATCTATCTTCTAATTTTTTTCCTCTTCTAATCAAGAAATTAATTCCTCTTTTATGTGGTAATAAATCAGCAATTTTACCAACTGCAAATCTAATTGGGTAAGGAATCTTATAATACCAACTATCAGTAAGAGGTTCTTGATAAATATTATACCCACCAAATATTTCATCAGCACCTTCCCCTGAAAGAGATACTTTAACATTTTCACTAGCTATTTTTGTAACAAAATACAAAGCAATTGCCGATGGATCAGCTAATGGTTCATCCATGTAATATAAAATGTTAGGAAGATTTTTAAAATATTCATCTTTTGTGATGATTTTATTTATATTTTGTTTATTTATTTTTTCTGACAAATCTTTAGCATAATCTATCTCACTATATATTTTATTATCAAACCCTACAGTAAAAGTTTTATCAACATCACTACTTACTGCTATAAATGAAGAATCCACGCCACTTGATAAGAATGAACCTACTTCAACATCACTTATTTTATGTGCTTTTATTGAATCTGATAATCTCTCTTTTATACCATCTTTCCACTCTTCATACGTTTTAGTATCATCTGTTTCAAATTTTATTTCATAATATTTTTTTATTTCTAATTTACCATTTTTATATTTCATATAATGACCAGGCATTAATTTATAAACATTTTTAAAAAATGTCTCTTCACCCGCACTATATTGAAATGTTAAGTAATATTCTAACATTTTTGTATTTAATTCTTTTTTAAAATGAGGATGAATTAAAAAACTTTTTATTTCTGAACCAAATATTAATGTGTTATCCATTTTAGCATAATAAAACGGTTTTATTCCATAAAAATCTCTTGCAGCAAACATTTCACCAGTTTTTATATCATAAATTACAAAAGCAAACATTCCTCTTAACTTATCTAAAAGTTTTTCTTGCCATTGTTCATAGCCATGAAGTAATACTTCTGTATCTGTTTTAGTTGTAAATTTATGCCCTTTTTTTATTAATTCTTTTCTTAATTTTTCAAAGTTATAAATTTCACCATTAAATATAATTACTTTTGTCTTATCTTCATTATAAATTGGTTGCGATCCACTTTTTAGGTCGATTATAGAAAGTCTTCTAAAACCTAATGCAATGTTCTTATCACAATAATAACCTTCTGAATCTGGACCACGGTGGGCAATTAAGTCCGCCATTTTTTTTATATTTTGTGTTTTATCTTTTTCTTTATTTATATATCCTACAAAGCCACACATATTAACTGCCTCCTTTAGCATAGGTCATATTCATTTTATCATATATTCTTTGATTTTAAAAGAAAAAAAGCTAAAAAGCTTTAGCGATTTATTACTACTGTTTTCATAATTTTATCATTTAATGTTTGCCTTTTTTCCGTTACGAACGTTAAAAGAAAGCCAAGACAAATATAGTCTATAATAAAAAAATATTGCCTTACAAATGATTTAATAAAATTCATCTTTTCTCCATTTAAATTTGTTATTTTTAAATGACATATTCTTTTTCCTATAGTTGCACCTTTTGTTGATTCTGCAAATGGAAAATAGAAAAAAACTAGTGTTAGGCATATTATATAATTTGCACTATTTAAAATATTGTTAAATTGTATTTGAATATCTTTCATATTTGATACCTGTGCAAAAATAAAATTCACAATATAACATAAAACATAAATTACAAGTCCATCTATAAAAAATGATAATAATCTTTTAAATGGTGATGCATATGAAAGATTGTCTTCTGTTTTCATTATTAATTTATTTATGACATAGGTATGAGCTAATTTATCGTTCAAAGCTTGTTTTTCTTTAGAAACAGCAGTTATTAAAAATCCTATACCTAATGTTAACACATTTAATATTTTGTAAATATTCCTTTTCAAAGCTATGGGAAAAGTTTCTGGATTTTCATTTTCATCTGTTACTTCTATTTCGAGAATTTTTTTACCTATAGACCCTCGCCAAGAAGTTCTTTCACATATTGAATGATATAATATGTACATTATTATATAAAGTATTGCCATCAATATTATATTTTGAACTGTTTTTTGTTTTATTAAAAATATTATTGGAAGATAAAGTAAAAAAATTATTATTTGATCAAAAAGACCAGCTACTAATCTTTTTATGAATCCAGCATATTTTTCATTTAAAACATAATTAGTCTCTTTTTTTTGATTAAAAAAACTATTTAATTCATCAAAATTATAACCACAATAAGGACAGTTTTTTTCATTTTGTTCAATCATTCTTCCACATTTTGGACATCCTTTTTGCATATTCTGCACCCCTTTAATTTTTTTATAAAAAACACCAATTGGTGTTTTATGCATTTTTTATTTTTTCAATATAATTATTTACTTTTATCGCCCATGTTGTTGATGCGGCATATTTACTATTCATTTTTTCTGCTGTATCTAAACCTAATGATACATATTTTTTACTAAGATTATTCATAAAACTATGAATTCCTTCTTCAATAGAATTAAATTTTAAATATGAACCATCTGATTTCATTCCACCAACATTATAACTTTCTTTGACAAGTTTACTACACGAATAACTACATCCTGTTTCATGAAGGACGATTGCAACTGCTAAATAAGGATCTATCCCTAAATTTACAGCATCCTTAGCAAATATATTACCTGTATTTGCTAAAGTTGATTTTAATGATCGATTTAATTTTTCAGTAAGTTCATCCATAGTCATTCCATCATAAACAACTGGTTGTGCTTGAGTTTCTTCCTGAATTTGAGCCGTTTGCTGAGTTTCCTGTTCAACAGGCTGAGTATTTTCTTGAATTTCTTTTTCTGTTTCCACTGAAACAGCAGTATCTTCAGCATCTTCAGTCACAGCTACTAAAGAATTACTACTGACTTTATTTTCAGTATTACTTGTTTTAAAAACACTAGTACTGTTTATATTAATTAGATGTGGTAAAACAAATGACATTAAAACACCAAATGTTACAATTCCAATTACTTTAGAAGTCGAATTCATCTACATTCCCTACCTTCAAATAAATTTTATCATAATAGATTTATGTTGTCAAATTAATGTAAAATAATAAGTTTACTCAAATATATTTTTATTATATAATATAACTGTAATTACAAAAGAAAGGAAATAAATATGACAGATGAAGAAAAAATTATAAACATAATCAACAAACTAAGACCATTTTTAATTAATGATGGTGGTGACATAAAATTCATAAAATATGAAAATAATATTGTTTATATAAAAATGTTAGGTGCTTGTGCAGGATGTGGGCTTATTGACATAACATTAAAAGAAGGTGTAGAAGCCGCAATAAAAGAAGAAATACCAAATGTTAAAGAAGTCATAAATTTATCATAACTATTCAAACCATTCAATAGTTGGAACAAATAAAAAACTTTTTAAATATTGGTATATCTTTTTTATTATACTCTCATATTTATCAATTTTAGAAACAATTTTATTAATACATTCTTCTGGCAAATTATTACTAATCACCTCATCAAACATATCAAAATAGTAAGTAGGATAAATCATTCTAATTAAAAAAAGCAAATATTCATAATTTGATAATTTTATATTACTAAAAAAATAAGCAAGATCATCTTCAATATCAAAACCACTAAAAAATTTATTTTTTAAATATTCCGCCCCATCTCGCACCTTATAATCAAACAAAATATTAAAAGAATCATAAAATTCATAAAAAGAATCATAAAACTTAATTCTCTTATGACACAAAACTAAAGGAACACTACTTTTTTCTATTGAATTAAAAAGTTGAATAGCAAGTTCACCCATACCCAAAAAATAACTAAAACTATCACTTAAAAATGGGTAACTTTTACCAATAACATTTAATTGATATTCCAAATAATCATTTTTAACAGCCCATATTTTTCCCCAATCTTTAAAATCATTACCACCAAATGATATATTAGAAAAAGACAAAACATCTTTTATTTCAATTTTTTTATCATAATAAATAGTCATCAATAAAATATAATACTGACCATTAACCAAAGTTAAAACTTGATTTTTGTTATTCAAAATAATAGGATGAACATAAATATTATGATTAAGCAAATCAAAATGAAAATCATATGTTTTTTTTATATCACTAAAATCATTAGTAAATTTAACAAAATAATATCTTACATTATTTATAAAAAAATAATATCCACCTTGAACATGATATATACTACTTGGGTATAAATTATAATAATAATTAATAACATTTCTCATATAATCCCTCATATAATCCTATGTTTCAAAAAAAAACAAATACATAAATTTGGGTTTTGGCATATACAAAACATAAACAAATGAATATGTTATATTGAAAATAAAAAAGGGGTGGATTATATGTGTAATAATTCTAACGATAGTTCATGTATTTCAGAAATACTAACAGTAATTAACATATTGCAAGATAATGCTGAATGTTCTGATAATTGTCTAGACACATGCGATCGTGGATTTTTAGGAAATACTGTTTCAACATTAGGACTAAATACAAGGCCAGTCATGTTATACACAAGTGCTGGAAACGGATCACCATGGAAAATGCCAACAACAAAAGATAACATTGACTGTTCAACAAGCGGAACATGTTCAAGCGTATTTCGTGTAGAAAAAGTAGATGGTAATTGTGCAACCTTCAGAGTACTAGCAGCAAATACAGAAGCAGGTGCCACATATCCTTATGTAGCAACCAACTCATTTTTCACAATGAATCTTAATTGCGTTTGCTGTTTAAAATGTTTAAACGACACTTATGTAGAAGCAGTATAGAAAAATGCCTCCAAATGGAGACATTTTTTTCATAAAAAACTAATCAAAATAATTAATTTTCATACTTTCTTTAACTTTTTTCATAGTATTTTCCGCAACTTTTTTTGCGACTTTGTTACCTTCAATTAATATATTATCAACTTCTTCAGGATTAGATTCATAATATTTTCTCTTATCTCTAATAGGTGTTAAAAATTCAATCATCTTATTTACAAGTTCCTTTTTACAAGCAACGCAGCCACGCCTTCCAGCTTTACACTCTTCACAAACTGTTGACAAATTATCATTTCCAATTAACTTATGATAATAATAAACCATACAAACATCAGGATTAGCAGGATCATCAATTTTAATCTTATTAGGATCAGTAATAGCAGACATAATTTTTTTATTAATTGTTAAATCATCATCAACAAGAAAAATAGCATTACCCAAACTCTTACCCATCTTCTCATTACCATCTAATCCTTTAATTCTAGATGATTCACTTAAATAAGCCTCAGGAACTTTCAAAGTTTCACCATAAATACTATTAAACTTATGAACAATTTCCCTACACTGTTCCAAAAGTGGTAATTGATCTTCACCAACAGGCACAAGCTCACCATTAAACGCTGTAATATCAGCAGCTTGGCTAACAGGATAACCTAAAAAACCATAAGTTATACCTTCTCCACCTTCACCAAAAAGTTCTTTTTTCTGCTTAATCTCAGTCTTAACTGTAGGATTTCTTTGGAGTCTAGCAATCGTAACTAAATTAGAATAAAATACAGTTAACTCAGCAATTTCACTAATTGAAGATTGAATAAAAATTGTAGCCTTATCAGGATCAATTCCAACAGAAAGTAAATCTAAAACTAATTCCCTAACACTTCTTCTTACCTTATCAGGATTATTAAAATTATCAGTCAAAGCCTGAACATCAGCAATTTCAATATAAGTATCAAATTTATCTTGCAAAACGGTCCAATTTTTAACAGCTCCAAAATAATGTCCAATGTGCAAATGACCAGTAGGTCTTATACCAGTTAAAATCGTTTTTTTCATTTTATCACCTTCCTTAATAAACATTACGAGATCTTATAGTGTACAAATATAAAGCAACTAAAAATTCATGACTTAGAAAAGGAATATATTTATAATCAACACTATTATTAACAATTGAATTATAAAAATACTTAACTATCCCAGCTTTATCAATTAAGCCACTAATATCTTTATTCTTAACCTTATTAACAATACCCTCAACATTAATAGCCTCAGTATTAGATAAAGCAGATAATAAACCTCTATTATAACTTTTTATATTATATATATTAAATTCTTCAAACCCAAATATCTTCCCTGCATTTTCCACAATATCATTAAAACTATTATAGTAAGTTTTACCATTAATCATCTCTTTAAAAACATCAATACTAAACAATTTACTAAGTATTTTATTATCACTACTAAAAATAGAATGTAAATTTTCATCAAATTTATCAATATACTTATTATAATTTCTTACCAAATTATGCTTTTTAAAAGTAAACCGATTACCATCCAATTTTCCAAACGTTTTCATAGTATCATTATAACCAAACTTGATTGACTTTCTAGCCTGATTTTTATCAAAAACAAGAAAAGAACCAATATTATTTCTAGGAGCAATATATGTTACTAAAACACTTTTATCTTTAATATTTTTCTTAAACCCCACTGCTCTTAAATCAATAGCAATAACTTCATCCGCGCCCATATCAATAGCTAAATTAATAGGAATATTATCATAATACCCACCATCTATATAAAGATCACCATCAATAGGATAAGGCCTAAAAGCGGGATAACAAGAAGCTGAAGCAAGCACATAATCTTTCAAATTATCATTTGTTAAATCTTTCTTCATTTTAATTACAGGTTTATATTTAGATAAATTATACGTAACAATTCCATAATCTATATTAGATGAAAAAAATCTTTGTGACTTAAACATCTTATCAAAAATAACCTTCATCTTATAAATATCTAGTCCACCATCATTTATAAATCCTTTAGCATACTCCGCATAAATTTTAGACAATTTATCATCTTCTAAAACAGTAAACTCATTTTCATCATAAAGCTTTTTAAAACTTATACTATTCCAAAGCCTTAAAGCCCCACTCAAATCCCTTTGAACAATAAACATACCATTAATTGCACCTATCGAAGTGCCCGTAACAATATCTACCTTCTTATGTAACTTTTTAAGAGCAATGCAAGCTCCAACTTCATATGCCCCCTTAGAGCCACCACCTGAAAGAACTAATCCTAACTTCGTCATTAAATCTCCTCCACAATAATTATACTACAAACTCAGAAAAAATAATAATTTTAAAGGTAGACATTAAAAAATAAATAGAGTACAATAAAATAAAAGGAGCGCAAATATGACAATACTTCAACAAATAATAACACTATGTTTTTTATTTTTATTTTATGGCTTTTTTGGCTGGTTATTCGAAGTCTTACAAGCATTAATCAAAAGTCATAAATTCGTAAATAGAGGCTTTCTAATAGGTCCAATAGTACCAATATGGGGAGCAGGGGCAGTATTAATCACAATATTTTTAAAACCAGATGATAAAATATTAAATATTATAATCCTATCAGCCCTAATAGGAACAATCCTAGAATATATTGTAAATTATCTAATGGAAAAAATATTTAAAGCTCGCTGGTGGGATTATTCTCATCTACCATTCAACATCAACGGTCGTGTATGCCTTCTATCATCATCATTTTTTGGAATAGGTGGCCTATTAGTTGTAAATATATTAAATCCCATCTTACTAAATAAAATTAAAATAATAAATTTTACTACACTTTCAATCATCATAATAATATTAATGATTATTGTCATTATTGACTTCTGCCTATCATGCAACATCATTCAAAAACTAAAATTATCAGCCGAAATGATTCATAAAGACTATACCGATGAAATATCAAAAAAAGTTAAAAATGTCCTAATGGAAAAATCACTATGGTTTAAAAGAATACTTAAAGCATTTCCAAACATTTCACTATATACTAAAAGTAAGCCTAAATAAGCTTACTTTTTATATACACCAAAAGATAAATCACTATTAAATTCAAACTCGGAATACGACAAAACTCTCCTTACCCCATAACTTGAATAATAATAAATCATATTATCTTTTTGATAATAAATAACATCATCAAAATAAATAACACTATCTATATTTGAAGTTTTAAATAAATATATCATTATATTCTTATTATTCTTATTACAATAATAAACATCATAATAAGAGCCATTTTTTCTATAAAGATAATAATAATTACCAACCTTATCTACCTTATCAAAATCCTTAATATCATTAGAATAATAATTATTAAACTTCTTACCATTTATAGCATCATTTAAACTCATATCTTCCCATTTTCCATTATAAGTTTTTAAATTATCTTTATCATGAAACTTTTCAACAGATTCATTTTTCAAACTAATTTTATACTGCACATTAGCATCCTTATCAAATAAATAAATATCATCATCAACAGAACCTTCTATATAAGAATCAAAGGAAATATCATCATAACTTCTAATATCAAACTTACTACCATTAACTATATTAACAACATGAAATATCTTAAATGTATAATTTTCAGTATAATCAGCCACAATATAATATTTACCAGTAAAATAACTAATAGGTTTCTTATAAATATCATCATCAAATATCTTAACACTACTTTGTCTTCCATTAAAAAGATTTAAACCTTTATAATTTTCCAAAGCAACATAATTATTTTCCAATATATTATCTTCATATAAAATCTGCGTATTAGAAAGACTAACAGGACTTGCCTTATCTAAATACTTACTACTATCATACCCATATTTTTTTAAAGACCTGACATATTTTTTTACATTATCATTCTTAATATCATGAGCATAAGTAATAATATTATCTTTTAAACACATAACATCAATTAAAATTTTACCATTTTTAAAAACAGGCAAAACACAATAATAACCATCAATTTTTTTATATAAAATTTTACTAATAACTTTATCATCCTTATTATAATTTTGATTAATATCAAAACTCATCTTAAAATCTTCATGAGTTAAATTAAAATAATATTCATTATCCTTAACACTTAATTTTTCTTCTACACTAAAATTACCAACAGAATAAGATATTTCATGACCCGTATTAAAGAAAAAAATCAAAAATTTTAAAACTAAAAAAGTAAATAAAAAAATAGCCAAAGTTTTAAATAAATACTTCATAAAACTGCCTCCTACAATAATTATAAATTACATCACATCTTTTATCAAGAAAAAACGAGTTACTCCCCGTTTTTAGATATATCATGAAGCTCCCTCTTCATCATTTCATTTTCCTGTTCACTTACTCCAGCTTCATATTGTCTTTTTTCCTGCATCATATATTTAGATAAAACCGTTTCAATTTCCTTCAAAGCACCTTTAGAAAGACAAGTTAAATAAACCGTTTCCTTAACTGTATCAACAATAGCTTTTCCCCATATTAATCCCATTTTTAAAGTTAAATCATTAAACATATCAGGAGTAATTGTATAATAAAAATATCCAAACAATAACCTCTTTTGAGCTAAAATTAATCGTTTATCAGTTAAAACAACGACATAAGTAGAATTAAAACCAAAAAGATTTGGTGACTTTTGAGCCGCAAAAGCATAAAGTACCTCTTCATCATCATTTATATGTTCCGCAACTACCTTACAATGTTTTTTTACTCTCCATGCAATAGTAGTAGGATATCTTCTTTTAAAATTCATAACTTTTTCATAAACAGTATTCATACTAAACCCTCATTTCATATACTTATTTTATCACATTTTAATCCCTAATAAAATAAAAAAGCTGTTTAATTATCAGCTTTAATTACTCAACAGTAACAGACTTGGCAAGGTTTTTAGGTTTATCAATACTACACCCTTTTAACTTAGCAAGCTCATAAGCAATCATTTGAAGTGGAATCACCGTAAGTAAAGGTTCAAATAAATAATGTACCTTGGGTATAACAATTTTCTCATCACAAACATTTTCATCCAAATCTTCATAATTAGTTACACAAATCACATCAGCCCCTCTAGATTTTACCTCTTTCACATTGCTAATAGTCTTAAGAGCTATATTATCATCAGTTATAATAGCAAAAACAGGAACGCCTTCTTCAATTAAAGATATTGTACCATGTTTTAATTCACCAGCCGCATATGCTTCACTATGAGTATAAGATATTTCTTTTAATTTTAAAGATCCTTCCTCAGCTAAAGCATAATCTATACCTCTACCAATAAAAAATATATCATTCTTTTCTTTTATTCTTTGTGCAATCTTCTTATAATCTCTATTTAATAACTCTTCAATATAATCAGGAAGTCTTTTAACAACGCTTAATATTTTATCTATTTCATCCCTACTAATCAAATTTTTTCTATAAGATAAATTAACTGCAATTAAAGAAAGCAATGCAACTTGAGCAGAATAAGCCTTAGTTGTTGCAACAGCAATTTCTTGTCCTGCCTCCGTATAAAGAACCATATCAGCTTCCCTTGCAATCGTACTTCCTTTAGCATTAACAATACCCAAAGTATCATTACCAAATTTTTTTGCAATATTCAAAGCCTCTAATGTATCTGCAGTCTCACCAGACTGTGATATAACAATTACTAATTCATCATCCCTCAAAAATTGTTTACAATATCTAAATTCACTTGCCATATCAACCCTAACCTCAACATCAGCATACTTTTCAATCAACTGTTTACCAATTAAACCAGCATGAGTTGCACTACCACAAGCAACAATTCTTATTTTTTCATACTTAGAAAAATCAGGCATTTTCTTAATTAAACTATCAATACCACCAGAAATATACTTTTCCACAGTTTTCTTAAATACCTCAGGTTGTTCGTGCATCTCTTTTAACATAAAATGTTCATAACCTTGTTTATCAATATATGTGCCATCAAAACTAAATTCATCTATTTTAAATTTTTTCTCTTCACCATCTAAATATAATTTAATTTCACCTTTTGTTATTTTTGCATAAAACCCATCATCTAAGGCAATATATTTCTTAGTCTTATCCAATATTGCAGGAACATCAGAAGCAATATAATTTTCTTCATCACCAACACCAATTATCAATGGACTTTTATTTTTTACAGCATATATTACGTCTTTTTCATCATCACAAATAATTCCCAAAGCATAAGACCCAATTAACATATCTTCTACCTTTTTAATAGCCTTAAGCATATCTTTTTCTGATTTATAAATAAAGTCTATTAAAGACGCAACAACTTCACTATCAGTTTCTGATTTAAAATCATAACCATTATTTTTTAAATCACATCTTAATTTATCATAATTTTCCACTATACCATTATGAACTATAGTAATTTTTCCTACCCTATGAGGATGAGCATTATCAGAATTTGCCCTACCATGAGTAGCCCATCTTGTATGACCTATTCCAAGATTAGAATTAACATCAAAATCAACATACTTTTTTAAATTAGCTATTTTACCTTCTTTTTTTATAATCTGAACACCATCATTTTTTATAAAAGCAATTCCAGCCGAATCATATCCCCTATATTCTAAACGTTCCAATCCATCAATCAAAACACGTACACAGTTTTCATCCTTACCTACATAACCTATTATTCCACACATATTATTTCTCCTTTTCAAAAAAATGTACAGTAAAAAAATTGTGTGAAATACTCCTCTGTTATAATTTTAATTTTACTTTTTAAAAGTACTTCTTTCGATTCACAAAACCGCCATAGTATCCGCCGAATATTTCGATAACTATAGTCCTCGTCACCCACTTTAGGTCTGGCGCTAAATAGGCAAACATCCTCCAACTGCTTTTCCTATCTTTAACAAAATTATATAAAAAAAGCAAAATTTTTGCAACCTGTTAATTTAAGTGATTATGTGAATTAAAAATGCAAAAAAACATTTAATCTTATAAATTAATTTAATCAAACAGTCTATGTTGCATAACATCCGGTTCATTTAAATACATTTTATATAATGAATAAATATCAGTGTCTTTATAATTAACCTCTTTAAAATTATCATTTAAATCTAATATTTTACCATCTCGATAACTTATTAAAATTGGTGAATGAGTAGCTATTATAAATTGACTACCTTCTTTAACAAGTTGATCAATAAGACATAATAACGCCAACTGTCTTTGTGCAGACAAAGCAGCTTCTGACTCATCCAAAATATACAATCCGTGATCAGTAAATTTATTTTTAATAAGTTTTATAAAAGATTCACCATGAGAACATTCATGAAGATTGCCACCATAAACATCATATAAACTATAAAAACCATCTTCTTCAACCAATCTTTGAACTTCAGATGAAAAATTATAAAAACTCTCTGCTCTTAAAAAAAATTTCATTTTTGGCTTATTATATATGCCAACTCTTAAATAATCAGATAACACAGAAGTCGTATTTCTTGTTTCATATCTAAAATTTTCAGTCCCACCTTCAGCAGGTAAACCCAAAGCTACAGCAATTGCTTCTATAAATGTTGATTTTCCAACACCATTTTCTCCAATAAAGAATGTTACTTGTGAATCAAAATTTAATTCATCAAAATTTTTAACAATATCTATATTAAATGGATACTTATCAAACGATTCAATTTTGTCTTTTTCTAAAGAAATTTTTTTAACCATTAAATTACTTTCTATATTCATAAAAACCACCCACTAAAATTATACAACATTTATTTTCGATTTATTTTACTTAACGATATTTTTATACTGCATAATTTCATATTTCTTATATTCATCTTTTGCTTTTTCTATTGCTTTATTATGACTAATTGCACCTGCACCAACAAGTAGCTTTTGTTAATTTAATTTTTCATTTGAGCTTTTCTTTAAATTTTACAATTCTATTCGTCAAAAGAAAAATGTTATCACGTTTTCTATGATAACATCCCTTATTTTTCAATAATTTTAACAGTTTTTTAATTTTTATGAACACAATTTTTAATTATGTACAAATTTTTAAAAGTTCAAAAAGTTTTTAAGCCTTTATTTACGTTACTTTCCACAACAGTTTTTGTACTTTTTCTCACTTCACACGTAGTGGATGTTCCCATATTATCAGTATTATTTATACTTATAGTATTATTCGTATTTCCTTGTTTATCGGAATAGGTAACATCTATATTATTTGTATTTATTATATTACCTGTACTATAAGTATTTCCCTAATGTGGACTTCTTGTAGACATTGCCCACATCCGTTCATCTAACTTGATTATATCAATTTTTGTTTTTTTATCCAATGTGCAATTTATTTATTTTCAATTTGGTTTGTTTCACTTAATAGTCTATCAAAATCTGACACATAATTCTTATCCTGTATAACTTTATATTTTTCATATTCGTTTTCCGCTTTTTCGACTGCTTTTTTATGTGAGATTTTTCCTTTTCCTTCTAAAACTTCATAATGGAAAACTTTTAGAGCATTTTCTACTTCATTTTTCCAATCTTCCATATACATTGTTATATTTCTCTCTGCATTATTTTCAGCAATATCCAAAAATAAGTTTACTAAATTATTTAAATTTTTAATTTCTTGTTCATTTAAATAGTTCTTGGCAATAATTACATCAGATTTTAAAATCTTCCCATCAAGTAAATTTTCCCAGGTAGTAAGTCCCATATTTTCTTTTGTAGAATCCACTCTTTTATAAACTATTTCAGCAGCAGTGTTTCCAGTAATTGCATAGTGGAATTTATTTTGAATAGTTTTATAAAAAGTTATTGCAGTATCACTATTTTTGTCATAATCAATAGAACATTCTGCAAATATATCAGTAATTTTTTGATAAAACATTCTCTGCTTGTACGAATTAATTTAATTCTTTCAAGCAATCTTTTAAAATACTCTTGATCAGATTTTTTTGCTTTTAAAAATCTTTCATCATTTAATGCAAAGCCTTGAACCATATAATCTTTAATTATTTTATTTGCCCAAGTTCTAAATTTAATTGCCTTTTTAGAGTTAACTCTAAAACCTATTGAAATGATCATATCAAGATTATAATATTTTGTATTATAATCTTGTTTACCATTGTTACCCACATGTTCCATTTTGGAACATGTGCTTTTTTCTTCAAGTTCTTCATCTTCATAAATATTATTTATATGTTTCGTAATAGCTGGTCGTTTAACATTAAAAAGTGCTGCTAATGCTTCTGTATTCAACCAAACATCTTCATCTTCTAATAGTACTTCTACTTTTGTATTACCTTCTTCATCATTATAAAACAAAATATTTTTCTCATTTCCAATTAATTTATTATCCATGTTTTTTCCTACTTGTCCTAATATTTTTTAGCTAATTTATATTAGATATTATACTATTTTTTACATCATTAAACAATCAATTTACTCGAATTCGACCAAATTAAATCTTATTCATTTCTTCTTCAAAAACTTTAGTAATTTTTTTCTTATTTTCTTCTAAACTTAATATATAATATTTTTGAGTTGTTTCTATTCTTTTATGTCCTAATGTTTCTGCAATATCTTTATCTCACAACCATTTCTTAAACAAATAATAACAAAAATCTTCTTAAATCGTAAAATCTGCATTGAATCCCTAATTCATGATGAATTATTCTAAATGGATACCTAATAATATCCGTTCCTGAATAAGTTCCATCTTTTCTAGTAAATACCATTTCTACTCTATTGCGTTTAGAATTACTTTTTATAATTTTATATTCTACTAACTTACCATACTTATTTTTAACTTCCTCTAAAGTATAGTATTTATAATTTTTACCACACTCTTTTTTATAATTGTTTTGTAATTCTTTATATTTAAATAAAAATGAATATAAAGCATCACAAATATAAACTTCCCTATGACTACCTATTGTTTTAGCAGTACCTAAATACCATCTACCGTTTTCTTCTTTATCTTTTCCATAAACTGTCTTATTAATTTTTATTGTTCTATTCTCTAAATCAATATCATCCCAAGTTAAAGCAAATACTTCACCAGTTCTCATTCCTGTGTAACAAGCTGTTAAAAACGCACATACAAAAACTTTATTATTCTTAAATCTGCCTAAAATTATTTCTATTTCTTCTTTATTATAAATGTGACCTATATTGTTTTTTTTAATTCAAATGATAATACTCTAGGTATCTCCAAATCACCAGCCGGATTATTCTTAATAAATCCAAAATAGTAAGTTGCGTCTCTCAACGAACTTTTAATAACCTTTTGATAATTTCTTAATGCGTCCCTTGTGCCAGATGTTTGATATAGCTTTAATAGCGTTTGATTTAGAATATATGGTGTTAAAACTGATAATTTGTAATTACCTAATTCCTTTTTAATATTCCTAAAAGATTCTTTATATCTCCTTGCAGTAGAATATTTATAGTTTATTTCAAAATATTCTTTCATCCAATATTCTAAATAATCTCCATATAACATATTACACTCTACATTAGTTATTCCATTTATAAATTCATCGTATGCTTTTTGCCCAGCTATATATGCCTCATTTTTAGTTTTAAAACCTGATTTAGTTATTTGTTTTCTTTTTCCATTCACCTTTCCCACTTCAAAGCAATATTGATATACTTTACCCCTTTTTCTAATATTGATCATCTTATCATCTCTCTTTCTTTTGATTATTATAATTTTACATCAAAAAAGTATCAACGAATATGCTGATACTTTTTTAATTAGTTATTAAATTATTTTCTTCATTAACTTGTTTTTGTAATAACTCTAAATCTTTTATATTTTTATTATCTTTTAATACTTTCATTTGTCTTCTTGCTGAATGATTAAGTCTTACTAATCTTTCACCTTGTGGTATTTTTTCTTCAATTAGTTCTGCATTTGTGTTTTGCAGATTGTTTAATATCACTAAATGAAGCAAATCAGTATAATCTCTTATATTTCCATTTTCAGCAAGTTTTGGATTTCTTTCTCTCCATTCTTTTGCTGTCATCCCAAATAAAGCAACATTTAAAACATCAGCTTCTTCAGCATAAACAAATTTCTTTTGCGCTTCTGTAAGTGTTGGAACAATATAGGTTTTTACTGCATCAGTGTGAACCACATAGTTTAATTTAGATAAAATTCTATTTGCTTGCCAATCTATTTTTTCTTGATAAGCTTCATTAGTTTTTAATCTCTCAAATTCAGTTATTAAATATAATTTAAACTCCGGAGATAGCCAACTTGCAAATTCAAATGCAATATCTGGATGGGCATATGTTCCAATACTATATCTCCCACCTTTTGAAATTATTCCTATTGCTTTAGTTCTTTTTATCCATTGTGTTGGTGACATTGCAAATGAGTTTCTGCCGTATTCAGTTTTAATTTGGTCGAATTCGGCCAAATTAAAATCTTGATTATGAATTTCTTCCCATAGTCCAATATAATCAATAGTATTTATTCTTCTTAACCAGTTTTTAACTGTAAAAGATGGATCACTTAATTTTGATACTTTGCTAAATCAGTTAAAGAAATGTAATTAACATTTCCAACTCTTAGTATTCCCACCTTATTTTCTTTAACTATTATTTCTGCTGTTACTAAATCTTTTTTCAATATTTTTTCTCCTTTCTATTTAGATTTTAAAAGGTGTCAACAAATATAATTATTGTTCACACCTTTATTTTACTACATAATTTTAATTTTTTGTGGACAAGTTATAAAACTCGAACCAATTTATAATTTTTATAATTATTAGTTTTCCATTATTTTATGCTACTTTCCACAGCAATTCTTATATTTTTTTCCCGAACCACATGGACACATTTCATTACGGCCCACTTTTTTAACTCTTTTAGGAGTCTGTTTTTTAACCTTACCCTTATCTTCATTAGGAGTACCTTTAATTACTTGCTCTCTTTCAACATTTTGTCTAATTTCAGCATTTAATAAATATCTACTAATATCCTGATCAATAACAGCAAGTAAATTATCAAACATTTCATATCCCTCAGCAGTATAAGCTTGAAGTGGATTTTCCTGAGCATATTGTCTTAAATAAATACCTTCTCTAAGTAAACTCATCGCATTAATATGATCCATCCAATGATTATCAATTACCCTTAAAGAAATAGCCTTCTCAAACTCATTTTTAAGTTCATCAGGAAACTCTGCAATCTTAGCTTCATACTCCTCAGCAACATGTTCATATATTGTTTCAATTAAATCATCTGGAGAAAGTTTTTCCAACTCATCAATAGTTAAATCATCCTTAAGTAAATTCTCATTTACGCCTTCTAAAATTTCACTAACATCTAAACCAGTTAAAACATTACTATCAATCAAATGACTATTAACAATATTAGAAATATGATTTTTAAAATGACTTAAAGTAATACTATGAATTGAATCACTATCTAAAATTTGATTACGTCTTCCATATATAATCATTCTTTGATTATTAATAACATCATCATACTCTAATAAATGCTTGCGCATATCAAAATTATTACCTTCAACACGCTTTTGAGCAGATTCAATAGAGCGAGATAATGCCTTACTTCTAATAGAAAGTTCACCATCAAATCCAACCTTTTGAAGTAATGCCTTAGCACTATCAGTACCAAATCTAACCATCAAATCATCTTCAAAAGAAACACAAAATTGAGTCATACCAGGATCACCTTGACGACCAGAACGTCCCCTTAACTGATTATCAATACGTCTAGATTCATGTCTTTCACTGCCTAAAACACACAACCCGCCAAGTTCTCTAACACCAGCACCTAATTTAATATCAGTACCACGACCAGCCATATTAGTAGCAATAGTTACAGCGCCTTTTTCACCAGCCTTAGCAATAATCTCAGCTTCTCTAGCATTATTCTTAGCATTCAAAACCTCATGAGGAATTTTCTCCTTCTTAAGCATATTACTTAACTTCTCACTATTTTCAACAGCTACAGTACCAACCAAAACAGGTTGTCCTTTAGCATGTCTTTCCTTAATTTCATTAACTATAGCTCTATATTTACCCTCAGCAGTCGCAAAAATCAAATCACTATAATCTTGACGAACAACAGGTTTATTAGTAGGAATTTGAATAACATACATGTTATAAATATCTCTAAATTCTTCCTCTTCTGTTTTAGCAGTACCAGTCATACCAGCTAATTTTTTATACATTCTAAACAAATTTTGAAATGTAATAGTAGCTAAAGTCTTAGTTTCCTCATTAATTTGAACACCTTCCTTAGCCTCAATAGCTTGATGTAACCCTTCAGAAAAATTCCTTCCAGGCATCAAACGACCAGTAAATTGATCAACAATAACAATCTTACCATCTTGAATAACATAATCAAAATCCTTCTTCATACTATAATTAGCATGTAAAGCTTGATTAATAAAATGAACTAAAGTAGCATGTTCAATATCATACAAATTCTTAATATTAAAATGTTTTTCCGCTTTTTTAATACCCTCAGCATCTAAAGAAGTTGCCTTCGTTTTCTCATCATATATATATCCATTATCTTCCTTCAAAGTCTTAACAAACTTATCAGCTTGAACATATAAATTAGCAGATTGCATTCTACCACCAGAAATAATCAAAGGAGTTCTAGCCTCATCAATCAAAACAGAGTCAACCTCATCAATAATAACAAAATTCAATGGTCTTTGTACCCTATCTTCAGTTTTAACAACCATATTATCCCTTAAATAATCAAATCCAATTTCATTATTTGTAGAATACATAATATCACAATTATATACTTTTCTCTTCTCCTCTGGTGTGTATTCACGATAATTAATACCAACAGTCAAACCTAAAAATTCATAAATCTTACCCATCCAATTAGCATCACGACCAGCTAAATACTCATTAACAGTAATAATATGTACTCCTTTACCCTCTAATGCATTTAAATAAGCAGGTAAAATAGAAGTCAAAGTTTTACCTTCACCAGTCTTCATCTCAGCAATATTACCATAATGAATAGCAAGACCACCTAACAGTTGTACATAATATGGCCTTTCGCCAATAACACGGTAAGCAGCTTCCCTTGCAACAGCAAAAGCCTCAACCTTAATATCCTCTAAAGTCTCACCATTTTTTAATCTTTCCTTAAACTCTTCAGTTTTAGCTTTTAACTTCTTATCAGATAACTTCTGCATATCATCATTTAAAGCTTCTATTTCATCAGCAATTTTCTTAAAACGCTCTAATTCTTTATACTCATGATCAAATATTTTTTTAAAAAATTTCATATTGTCCATCCTTTCGTCTACATAACATTTTACCAAAAAACCAAGAAAATTCATAGCATAATAAAAAAAAACAAGGTAAAAAATTAACTTTTTACCTTGAAATTAATAAAATAACCTTTATTTTTCTTTTATTAAACCATAATTTTCATCTTCACGTCTATATAAAACTTCAATATCACCAGTTTTAGCATCTCTGAAAACAAAGAAATCATGATCAATTAAATTCATCTGTAAAATAGCCTCATCTTCACTCATAGGTTTAAGTTCAACATATTTACGTTTAACAATTTTGCTCTTATCATTTTCTACCTTTTCAACCTTAAAGTCAGCAAAAGATAAAAATTTATCCTTAATAACTCTTTTGCTCATTCTAGTTTTATTCTTACGAATTTGTCTTTCCAATTTATCAATGATTAAATCAATCGCTGCGAAAGGATCTTTATGACTTTCTTCTGCTCTTAAAATAACTTTTTTAACAGGTATAGTTACTTCAACCTTATAAATAGGATCATTAAGTCTAATCATAACGTTACAAGTAAAGTTTTCATCCTCATTAAAATACTTATCAAGCTTAGAAAGCTTCTCTTCAGTATAACTTTTTAAATCATTAGTTACCTTAACTTTTTTTCCACGAATTACATATTCCATTCTATCACCTTCCACCTTAATTATATCATACTTAACAAAAAATAGATATAAGAAAAAAACTACACTAAAGCAGTTTTAATTTCTACAATATTCTTTGCTTGTAAACCTTTATCGGTTCTGACTAAATCGAATTCAACGTATTGACCCTCAACTAAAGTTTTATATCCAGGTGTCAAAATAGCTGAATAATGGACGAAAATATCTTCTTTATCATTGTATTCGATAAAGCCAAAGCCTTTTTCATTATTAAACCATTTAACTTTGCCCTTCATCTTGCCAACATCTCCCTTCTAGTAATCCACATAAAACAACCGATTACGAATATAAATTTTCAATATATTGTTTTAACGTGCACACTACTACATCGACAAGTTTGATTTTACACGAATTATATGTAATCTTTGTTAAATATGTCTAAAAATACACAAATACTGTCTTAGTGCAACTGAAATATAATGAATAGTATACTTTTCCAAAACTCATACACAAATAAATACCATTAAAACAATACATAAAAAAAAGAAAAAAATTTAATGTATCATAAACTTAGTAAAGAGAGGTAGTGTATGAAAGAAGTATTTATTAATAACTCTTTAAAAATTATAAAGAATTATTATCCAGAGTATTCCAATCAAAAACTTGAAGAAATAAAATATGGACTGCTAGGATTATATTTACTTATCACAAAATCAATTATAATATTCGCACTAGCACTTTATATGAATATATTCAAAGAACTACTAATTTTTACAATTATATATAATATTTTGAGAAGCACATCATTTGGAATGCACGCATCAAAAAGTTGGATATGTCTAGTATCATCCGCAACTATATTTTTATTATCAACATATATAAGTAAAACAATTATAATACCAATCAATTTTAAAATAATATTTGGAATTATAGGAATAATACTAATATATAAAAATAGCCCAGCCGATACTAGAAAAAAACCTATTATTAATAAAAAAAGAAGACAAATTTATAAAATTATATCAACCATCATTTCAATAATTTTCGTAATAGCATCAATATTAATTAATAATAATTTTTTATCTAACACATTTATTTTATCACTAATTATACAATGCGTTTTCACATCAAAAACAATGTATAAAATATGTGGTGAAACATATGATAATTATAAAAATTATCAGCTTGAAAATGGTTTAAATTAAAATTTAAACATAGATAAAAGAAAGGGGTGAAACAAATGAGTATTATAGCATCTTTATTATCTTCAATTGGAGGATTATTTGCAAACACATCAAGCACTGCTTGCGTTGCTTGGTGGCTTGATGAACCAGAATGCCCAAAAAGTTTAATAAAATAAAATGTAGAATTAAAATTTTCTACATTTTTATTTTCAGTGTTTGCGTAAATGTATTACCATTTATGCTTTTTTCATTTTCCAAAACATTTTTCTCTTCATCTAAAATTTGTTTTACCAAAGGAAGACCATAACCATGCCCACTACCTTTTGTAGTATACTTCAAATCACTAATTTTATTTAAATCAATCATATCTTTAAAATTATTAGTAATATCAATACATAACCATTCATCAAATACATACATTTCTATCGAAATTTGTTTCATATCTAAATTTTCAACCGCATCAATAGCATTATCTAAAAATACGCCAAGAATCTTACATATTTTTAAAGTTAAATTTTCATCTAAATCAATCAAATCAGTTGTATGAACATCACGAGAAACTCTTAAATTATACTTGATCTTAAGTTTATCCATCGTACATAATTTAGAATAAATTGTAGCTTTCAAACCACCTTCTGGAATTTTAGAAGCTTTTTTCATAATTTTATCATTATCTTTGATTTTATTATCAATTAATCTATCAATATATTTAACTACAGTTTCCTTAGATTCTCCGGTTTTTATCATATTTCTAATCGTTTGAAATTCATTTTTATTTTCATGAGTTAACATACTAAACTTATCAATCATAATCTCATATTCTTTTAAACTATAAATACTAGTTTGATATTTACTATTAATTTTATTATATTCATTCTTATTCTTACTTGATTTAATTACAATAATAATAAATATTACAGAAATAATCATATTTATAATTAAAATAACATTAAAAGGTAATTTCATATACGTTTCCATTGTAGCTACAATCATCACAATAATCATTATAATTGAATAAATCAAGGAATCCATGTTCTTATTTTTTGTTTTTTTACCTAATAAAAGATTATATAAAAATAAAGTTAAACCAAATTTATTAATAATTAATGATAAAATTAAAACAAATAAATGCATAATTATAAAAACATCATTTCTCAAAACTAATTTTTGAATATTACCAGTATAAAATGAAGAAATCATTGCAGCAAATATAAATTCAGAAAACCATATTATAAGTTGAGGTATAACAACAGACAAAAAAGCTTGTTTTAAATTTTTACTTACAAAAAAGTAATTAACCATTATATTCAATAAATATATTATGATTATTTTATTAAACTGAAGCAAAAAACAATTTGCAAAAACAAAAATGGAAGTTATTAAAATCAAAGAAATAACCTTTTTATATAAATTATTATTTAAGCCAATATCATTCCAACAATGGACATAAAAATAAGCCATCAAAAAACTAGAAATTAAAAGTACAAATATATTATCCACCCTATATCAACTCCTCATCAAATCTAGTTGAAATTAAATTAGACTTCATTCCATTATCAAATAAAACCTCTTTCTTACTCTTACTTACACTTCTAATTCTTTTAGAATTCATAATACAAGCTCTATGAGTTTTTACAAAATCATCATTCAAAAGTTCTTCTATTTCATTTAAATTTTTACTAATCATAAATTCACCATAATCAGTAACAATAATACATTTTCTCTCAATACTATCTCTAGTAACATATAAAATATCACTTTGTGGAATAGTATAAACAACCCCACCATCTTTAAAACGAATAATATTTTTCACTTTTAAAGTTTGAAAAGCTCTATCCAAAGATTTATTTAATCTTCTCTCACAATCATCAAATTTATTAATAAAAGACAAAAATAAAAAATCATTTTTCAAAACAACATTACTAAGTTCATGATGACCCGTCAAAAAAATTAAAACACTATCAACATCATCCTTTCTAATAATTCGGGCAACATCAATTCCAGAATGAGTAGGTGTTTCAATATCTAAAATATAAATTTTAAAAGACATCTTCCTTTGGACAATTTTCATAAAATTACTATCATAATCATCAAAAATATGAGTCTTATATTCAATCTTATTTTTCATCATATAACAGTTAACAAAATGTATAACCTTATCACGGAATTTAATATCATCATCACAAATAATAAAATTTATCATAAATATTACCTTCCCTCTCACAAATAAAAGAACAACCTATGATTACTCTTATGTAACTATATCACAATTTTAAACATAATACAATGAAAAAAAGATAAGTTTTTTCACTCATCTTTCGTTTACTATATGTTTACTTTTGCTTTCTTTTTGACTTAATTTCATCCCAAATTTCTAAACCTTGATCTTTTATATCAGAAAGCCTATCAAGAGCACTTGCAGCCTTATCAGTAAACCAATCTTTAAAATCAGATTTATAATTTGGATGAATTCTTTCCAAAGAATTATCAAGACTATTTTTAGCAGAATTAACTTTTTCTTTAGTGGAATCACTTAACTCATCATAACTAATTCCATCTATCTGTTTTTCACCATTAATAAAATCATTTAAATCAATAAAATTCTGAAGTGAATTTTCAAATTCCTCTTGAACAGCATCACTCCCAGCCGCCTCACTAACAACATCATCTAACCTCTTGCCACCTTCAAGAATAACTTCCAATGACTCTTCCAAACGGGAAGAATTTTCAGAAGAACTTTCAGTAGAACTATCCATAGAATCTAAATTAGAACTATCTTGAGTAGTAGCCATTTCTTGAGTAGTATTTGTCTGTTCAGTATTAACCGCACTTTTAGAACCACAACCAATTAAACTAGCAGCTAATGCCACACTACAAACCATAGTCATTCCCTTAATATATGTTAATTTCATTTTTCCATTTTCCATACTATTCCTCTTTTCGAAATATATTATAGCATTTCCCTAAAAAAAATCAAATCTAAACCCCACCCTTCTCACCACATCTACGAAGATAAATTTTTCTAAGCCAATCAACTGGAACAACCAAAGAAGATAAGAAAAACATTACTTCAAATTCAAACAAATTTAACCCATACGTTCTAAATAAATCACCACCATAATAAATCAAATAAACTTGCACTAAAACTATAAACAAAATAATAATTAAAAATATTTTATTTTTTGAAAGATTCGAAAAAAGATTTAATCGGTGTGTTCTCGCATTAAAACAATTAAATATACCCATAAAAATAAAAAGTCCAAAAAACGCTGTCATCAAATACTTATCCTCCCTAAAAATATTGCAAATAAAAGGAGCTTTCAAAAAAATTATACACATAATTGCTGAAAATCCACCAGTAAAAATAATTTCATCCATCATATACCTATTAATTATCTTCTCATTCTTTTCCTTAGGCTTTTCATACATATATTCCCTAAGTGCTGCTTCAAAAGAAAAAGCAATACCAGCCAAAGTATCCATAACCATATTTATCCACAGCATTTGTATAACAGTAATAGGAACATCCACCCCAATAAAAGGTCCTAAAATAGAAATACTAACTGCACATATATTCATCGTCAATTGAAAAATAATAAATTTTCTAATACTTTTAAATATAGTTCTGCCATACAAAACAGCATTAGAAATTGAAAGTAAATTATTATCCAAAATAACAATATCACTAGCTTCCTTAGCAACCTCACAACCAGAACCCATCGCAAATCCAACATCAGCCTTCTTCAAAGCAGGAGCATCATTTACCCCATCACCAGTCATACCAACCACCAAATTATTAGCCTGAGCAATTCTAACAAGCCTACTTTTATCCTGTGGTAATAAACGAGCCAAAATCTTCAATCTCGGCAAAATATTAATAATCTCCTCATCAGATTTTGAATTAAACTCTTCACTAGTTAAAACAACATCATCATCATTCTTTAAAAGTCCAACCTCCCTTCCAATTGCCCTAGCCGTATTAACATTATCACCAGTAATCATAACCGTATTAATATGAGCACTTTCAATCAGCTTAAGTCCTTCTAAAGCCTCCGGTCTAACTTCATCCTTAATAAAAACAAGGCCAATAAATGATAACCTATTAATATTTTTACTAGACGCACTAGCAAACGCCAAAACCCTCATACCATTATCAGTAGCTTTTTTAATTTGAGCATAAACCTTATCCTTATTAACAAACAACCTCTTGCCATCATTAACATAATAATGACTACACTTTTTAATAATAATCTCAGGAGCTCCCTTTATAAAAGTAATCTCCTTACCTTCATAAAATAAAGTAGACATAGAATACTTATTCTCACTAGAAAAAGGAACCTTATCAATAACCTTATATTTTAAATTATCATTTTTAAAAAAACTTAAAACTGCCCTATCAGTTATATTACCACCAGTAGGCTTACCATTAACATCATAAGAGCTTTCATTATTACCAACCAAAGATAACTTAACTCTTTTATAAAATACCAAATTAGCTTTTAACTCATCTTCATCTCTAAATAAATTACCACCTCCATCACTAACCGCAACAGCACAAAGCTTCCCCTTAGTTATCGTTCCAGTTTTATCAGTAAAAAGCATATTTATATTACCAGCCGTTTCAATCCCCATAAGATGTCTTACCAAAACATTACTTTTAAGCATCCTTTTCATATTAGAAGATAAAACCAAAGTAACCATTAAAGGAAGTCCTTCAGGAACCGCAACAACAATTATAGTCACACTCAAAGTTAAGGCATGTAAAATATGCCCAAACATCAAAGGAAAATTAGAAAGAGTTTTCATAATCAAAGAAAAATTAAAATTATTATCAATAACAACTACAGAAAACAAATAAGAAAAACTAACAAGAAAAGCCCCAACATATCCAATCTTACTAATAAATTTAGCAAGTTCAACCAATCTCAACTTCAAAGGACTATCAGGAGCTTTCTCAGACACTTCTCTAGCAAGCTTACCATAAAAAGTAGCATCACCAACCTTTAAAACCTCCATACAAGCACTTCCAGAATAAACAACGCTAGATCTATAAACTTCATCATCTTTATTTTTTTCCTGCTCTCTCATCTCACCATTTAAACTAGATTCATTTACCAAAATACTGCCACTAATTATCCTACCATCCGCAGGAACACCATCACCACTACCAAGTAAAACAATATCTCCAACCACAACCTCATCAATAGAAATCTCATTTAACACATTACATCTTCTAACTCTCACCTTAATTTTAGAAGCCTCAGCCTGCAACTTTTCAAAAGCCTTCTCGCTGCCATATTCAGAAACAGTAGAAATAAACGAAGCTAAAAATATAGCAATCACTATTCCAATAGTTTCATACCAATCAAAATTTTGAAACAAAAATAAAGTTTTAATAGCTAAAGCAATTAATAAAATTCTAATAATAGGATCTCCCAAAGTCGCAACCAATTTATGTATAAAAGACTCCTTAGAAATATTTTTAATATCATTACTTCCATATAATTTTCTACTTCTAATAACCTCATCTTTAGTTAACCCTTGTTTCATAATTTCCTCCTAATAAAAGATATTACCAGAAATAAAAAAATAGAATTTATAAAAAACGACAAAAAAACTACTTTGTCTTTTGACGAAGCAGCCCTTCTTCCTTAAGTAAATTATAAATACAAGAATAACTCCTGCTGTTATAAAACTTACAAAACTTCCTAATACTAACATTACTTTTTTTAAAAAGAGATATAATCTTATTTTTCTCCTCATCACTCATAACATTCGCAGGAACCCTATTCTTATTACCATGTTCAAAACTAATAGTCCCATCAATAACCTCTTTTTTTAACTTCAACAAATACTTAGGATGATAACCAGTTATATAAGCAATTTCTTTATAAGATAAAAAAGTATTATTATTTAATTTTTCTTTTATTAAACGCACAGCCTCTAATTTTTTTTCCATATAATCACCTTTTTAAATCAAAGATATTATACCATATTTTACCTCATTTATGATATACCTTTTTATTAACAACAATAAATAATATTATACCAAATATAGATACAATTTTACCAGCACAAGCATTAGGTGCCTTAAATTCAACATCAATTTTATGCTTACCTTTTTTTATAGGAAAACCAATAAAAGCCTTATTAACCTTTTCATAATCTATTTTTTTGCCATCAACCTTAATTATAAATCCTTTATCATAAGGGATAGATAAATTAAAATAACCATCCTTCTTAACATCTATTGTACCACTTATTTTATCACCCAAAGCCTTACTTACTTTAAACTCTGAAATATCATCAACAAAAGAAACTAAATCATCATAATTTAAACTATAAAGTTCATAACTCTTAATATAATGTGTTCCCTTAGAAAAATTAATATATAAATATCTAAATTTTTTCGTACTAGATAAAGTATAATCAAAAGTATAATTTCCATTAAAATATTTCCATTCCTTACATGTTAATTTATTACTTATATTATTAACACTAATATAAGTATCACCCAAAGAACATTCTTGTGGCTTTTCCATATTTAACCTTAATAAATAAAATTTATTTCGAACACTTTCATTCATTCTAACTTTTAAACTTCCACTATCACCCTTAACAACAACTTTATAACCATCTTTATATTTTGAAATTTCAATTCCTTCAGCCTCACCACTAGCCAAATCAAAATTAATTTTACTAAAAGGTGATTTATATTTATAATTTCCACTTTTACTAACAACATTTCCAATCAAAGCCATATCTTCATCTGGAAATTTTAATTTACTATAATCTTCATAACTAATTACCCTTGAACTAGAATATCCAATAGGCAAAGTATTCTTATTAACATAAACCTTATAATCACCATATCTTTTAACAAACTTATACCCTAAAGGTGCGGCCTTATCAGTTATTAAATATTTAACCCCCATCAAACTTTCAAATAAAGTATTCTTAACCTCACCAGTAATAAACATATTACGAGCAGATACGTTATTATTAAAATCATAAAAAAATTTATTATAAATTGTATTATAAGTAGAAGAATATATACTAGTTAAATTTTCATTAATACCAGCCACATAATTAACTGTCTGATTAGTTCCGATAACATTAATACTCATCCTATAAAAACCTTTATCTTTTTTAGAAATATCACTAATAATTTCATTTAAAGCCAAACTATTTTGCTTACCAAAATCTTCACCTGATATTAATTCATCAGATAAATTAACTATCATACATACACATACACTTAAAATAATCAAAGGAATATAAATAACATCTTTTCTTTTAAATTTACTATATAAAAATAAACTACATAAAAATAAGCTACCATCGAGTAGAAAATAAAATTTAAAATCATTACCTTCTAAATAAGACCATAAAATAGATAAAATAAATGTAATAATTATAATTTTATAATTTAATTTATCAATATCTTTTAAAAATAAACCAATAGCCATTACATAAAGAGGTAAAAATGGAATTAAAGCCTTACCATCTAAATATAAAGCACCATTAAGTAAATAAACAAATAAAGGAAAAATAATAAATAAAGATAAACAAATTCCTAAAAATCTATCCTCCTTCTTTTTAAAAATTAAATAAAAAATAGCAAATAAACTTATTCCAGTTAAACCAATTGAATAAGATTTATAAAGTAAAAAATCTAAATGAAGTGAAGGAATAATAGCTTTCAAAAATGAAATATGTGATAAACTATCTACTCTACCATTTTTCAAAGCATAAAAAGTTGGTAACAAAATAACTCCAGCCATCATAAATGAAATAACAACATATAAAGCGAATTTGCACCCCTCATTAAAAAAATTCTTAAACTTAAATCTATCTGTTTTCCTTAAATACTCATAAACACCATATATAGTCAAACAAATAATTCCACCAACACTATAAAAATAACTAGTCATAATCATTAAAAATATACTAATCATCATAAGCCATTTTGAACCAGAAGAAAAATACTTTCTAACACCAATCAAACCTAATATCAAAAATGGCATATAATCTACAAACATAACATGTCTATGACTTTGAAATAACAAGGGAGAAGCTAAAGCAAATAATAAAGTTAAAACTAAACATAACGTTTTATCAAAATGAAACCCCTTAATCCAAATATAAAATAAAATAATAGAAACAATACCTAATACAAGACTAATAAAAGCCAAATAAAAACTCATAGAAACAAAAGGAAACAAATAAGAAATTAATATAATAGGACTTAAAAAACCATAATAAACAAAATAATATATATTTTGTCCTCCACCAATATTCAGTGCAAAATCAGGAAATAAATCCCCAGTTTTATAAAAAAGCATTCTAAAATATTGTGGAAAAGCGAAATGCTGAAATCCCCAATCAATCCTAGAACCAAATATATATTCACCATGAGTAATAGTTAAAGCAATACCTAAATAAATAATTATAATCCAAAATAAATTAAATTTATCCTTCTTATCTAATTTTTCCACTTACTACCACTTATCCAATCTTCAAACGGCAATATATGTTTATAATCATCATACAAACCATCATAAACTTTAACCATATTAATTTTATCTTTAATTACATTTTTATTCAACGTAGTTTCCTTATCTAATTTATTCATTTGTCCTTTACTATAATATTTTCCAAAATAATAAACATCACTATCCAAACTACTAACAATATTACTAATTTGTTTGTGCTGATAATTACCATTTTCTCCTAATGGATTATGAGTAACAACCATATCCCATTTCTTATAACTCAAAATATATTTAATTTGTTTATATATTTTTTTATAATTACGATTAGTATAAATTTTGTCAGAATATCCAAGCATAACATACTTATCACCACTCATATTAACCGCGTCAATAAATTCATTTTCCCTATTAACATCATATCCACAAGAAACACAAACAACCAAATAATTATCTTTAATTAAATTTGCACCTCCAAACACACTTTCATCACCTGGATGTGATACAATCATCAATTTATCAAAACCATTTAAATCCATTTTCATAAGTTGTCCCTTTACAGGTTTTAAATTAGGCTTTTTAACAAATGAAACAAAAATTAAACACACACATAAAATAATTAAAATTAAAACTAAAATCTTTTTAAAAATCTTCATAAATTCCTCTTAATCTAACTCTTTAAATAGAGTAAATGGATACCTCTCAGGAAGTGGAAGTTCAAATTCCATAAGCTCTTTTGTAATAGGATGATAAAACTCTAATCTTTGAGCAAATAAAGCAATTTGATCTTTCACTGCATTAACATTATATCTTTGATCACCATAAAGAGGTATTTTCCTAGAAGAAAATTGAACCCTTATTTGATGAGAACGACCCGTCTTTAAACTAATTCTAACTAAAGATAAATTATTAACATAACCAGCAAGTACATAACTAAGTTCAGCATCCTTACCATCAGGTGAAATAGTAGTTATATTTGTCTTTTCATCCTTAAGTAATTTATCCTTAAATGTACCACTTTCTCCAACTTTTCCTTCAATAACAGCATAATATATTTTTTTAAATTCATGATTTTGAACCTGCTTTGATAATCTTTTAGCAGCCTTACTCGTTTTAGCAAAAACCATAACACCAGAAACAGGTCTATCTAATCTATGAACAAGTCCTAAATAAACATCACCAGGTTTATCATACTTTTCTTTTATATATTTTTTTAACATAGTAAGTAAATCCTCATCCCCACTACTATCAGCTTGACAAGGAACATTAATCGGTTTTTCAACTACAAGTAAATGATTATCTTCATAAATAACATTAATCATTGCTTTCCCATCTCCCATATATACCACATGGTAAAACCATATTATTCTTCTTAATCGGTAAACTAACCTCACCAGATGTTACTGTTCCATTAGGATATAAAGGTAACATCATAGTTTTAAGCATATTAGCTAAAACAATATTACTTATACCTGTAGTATACGCATTAATAAGTAAAAATAATGGCTTATCACTTAAAATTTTTAAACACGCATCCAATAAAACAGCCATATTTTTTTCAAACTTCCAAACCTCTTTATTAGGACCTCTACCATAACTAGGTGGATCCATAACAATACCATCATATTTGTGTCCTCTACGGTACTCCCTTTCAACAAACTTTAAACAATCATCAACAATAAATCTAATCTCATGATCAGAAAGACCACATAAATCTCTATTTTCCTTTGCCCATAAAGTCATTCCTTTAGAAGCATCAACTTGAACAACCTTAGCACCTGCCTTAGCACAAGCCATAGTTGCTCCACCAGTATAAGCAAATAAATTCAAAACCTTAACTTCTCTACCAGCATTTTTTATCTTATTCATCATAAAATCCCAATTAACAGCTTGCTCAGGAAATAAACCAGTATGCTTAAAATTAGTAGGTGTTACCTTAAAAGTTAAATCTTTATAATTAACCGTCCAAAATTCAGGTAACTTATTTTTAAATTCCCAGTAACCTCCACCTTGATTAGATCTATGATAAAATCCATCAGCTTTAGACCATAATTTATCAAATTTAACCTCCCACATAGCTTGTGGTTCAGGTCTTCTTAAAATTACATTTCCCCATCTTTCTAACTTCTCACCATTACCAGCATCTAAACATTCATAATCTTTCCATTCATCACTTACTTTAAGCATATATTCCCTCGCTTTCCTTAATTATTATAACAAAATTTAAGCAAAAATAAAAATACACCAACAAAAAAAGTTGGAATGAATTGGCACATGCCAGCCCCTTATTGTTCCAACCTTATACCACAATTATATGCATATACTTTCTTTAAAACAATACTAAAATTAAAAATAAATATTACTTTACACAAAGTTTTACAAAAAAAGCGTTGAAATAATTTCAACACTTTTATAATAAAATTTATTATCTCTTTGAGAATTGTGGAGCTCTACGTGCACCCTTAAGTCCAGGTTTCTTTCTTTCCTTAACTCTTGGATCACGAGTAACAAATCCAGCTCTTTTTAAAGTTTTTCTATAACTGTCTTCTTTACCTTCATTAGCCTTATCATAAACAAGTAAAGCTCTAGTAATACCTAAACGGATAGCACCAGTTTGACCAGTAAATCCACCACCGTTTACTTTAACAGTAATATCAAATGTATTTTCATTATTTGTTGCAACTAAAGGTTGCATTAAATCCATAATATTAGTTTCATAAGGGAAAAATTCTCTAACATCTCTACCATTAACAGTAATTTTACCTTTACCAGGTACCATTTGTACTCTAGCAATAGAAGCTTTTCTTCTTCCAGTTCCTACAAATTTTCTATCAGTCATTTAAACCCTCCTAGTCCATCTTAAGTGCGACAGGTTGTTGTGCACTATGTGGATGATTTCCTTCAGCATATACAAATAATTTTTTATACATTTGTCTTCCTAATCTTCCTTTTGGAAGCATACCTTTAACAGCTCTTTCAACCATTTCAACTGGATATTTTTCAACCATTTCCTTAGCTGTTCTCTCACGAAGTCCACCAGTATATCTACTGTGATTATAATAAATTTTATCATTTAATTTGTTACCAGTAAGTACTACTTTATCAGCATTTACAACAATAACATAGTCACCACCATCAATATGTGGAGTATAAGTAGGTTTATGTTTACCTCTTAATACATTAGCCACTTTAGTAGCTAAACGTCCTAAAGTTTGACCTTCAGCGTCCACAACATACCATGTTCTAGTAACATCTTCTTTTCTTTGCATGTATGTTTTCATTTTACTTTTCCTTTCTCCATTACATTTGTAAGTTTTCCCAAGACTTACGCATGTGGGATAAATAAATGTACCAGTATTAATTATATCAAAAAAGGTAGAAAAGTCAACAAAATACCATGCCTTTTTTATACATT
>CAVGWA010000001.1:0-91954 GCA_963632935.1 Oscillospiraceae bacterium | reverse complement strand
TCCCATACTATTACCCTCCATACTTATATCAAAGATTAATTTATTCTTTGATACTCTAAAATTTTAGTTTACCCTTATTTTATAAGGAAATATTGAATTTTAAGTTTTAAATTTTTTATCATTTTTTTGATATCTAACAGGTTGCATTTTACCCTGATATTTGTTATGATTGTGTCAGATAACAAAGTATCAAAGAATAAATTATTCTACGATTTTTTTATACCCAAACTTTACACAAATATCAAAAAAAGTGAACACAAATTCACTTTATTCATTAGTCTTCAAACTACTAACCATGTCGATACTATTAACTTTTCTAGTTAAATACTTACTAACCAAATAAGAAACCAAATAACTTCCTAAAGCTGCTATAACATAAGACCAAAATTCAATATGAACACCAAAATCAAAATTTTCATCCAAACAAGCATTAAATAAATAAGAAACTAAAAAATAACCAACGGGAAGTCCAATAACAATAGAAATAATTGTAATAATACTATTTTGTTTCATAAATAATTTTTTAATTTTCTTGTCGGAAAAACCTAAAACCTTTAAAGTCGCAAATTGATATTCTTTCTCACCAAAAGATAAAATACTCATATTATAAATGATTACAACACCTAAAAGTACAGCAAGCACAATTATTATAACAATCATCTCTCTCATCATTGAAAGCATATTATTAATAGAATCCTTTAAATCATCAATATTTTGAATAGCAGAAACACCTTCAATATTTTTATTTTTTATTACTTTATTTGTATAAATAATATCAGGCTTATAATTAATGCCTAAACTTTCAAGATACTTGTAAGATGCGGATAATCCTTGAACTTGTGGATCTTTATAAAATCCAACTACCTTAGATTTATAATATTTTTTATCTCCAGCTATATGCCACGAAACAATATCACCTATTTTCAAATCATGACTTTCCTTAAATTTATAGGTAACATATACCCCATCATCATTAGATAACTTAATAAAATTATAATTATCATCAATAAATCTAACATAATTATTAGCCTTATCAACAAACAAACTATTAAGACTAGAATCACCTTTAATTTCAATAGCTAAAGTTTCACTAGTATTATCACCATACTTACTAATTAAATCATCAATATTAGAAATATCATCTTTCAAAGAAAACTTATAATTAAAATTATACAAATCATCAAACTGAACCTTAATAAAATAATTCATACTATTAAGCATTCCCAAAGCACAAACAATAAGCGTGCAGCAGCCGGCAATACCAATAATACCAGTTATAGTCCTAAATTTATTTCTTGATATATCTCTTAAATTCCATTTACTAGAAAAACTAAGCTTTTTAAATACACCTTTAGTAGTAATATTTAAATGTTTATTATTAACACTAGGTAAACTAATTCTTAAACTATCAACAGGTTTCTTACGAAGTTCTTTAAAACAAGTAACAAAAGTAATCAAACAAACAATCAAAATAGTAAATAAACAAACCAAATAAGTAGAATTATTTATAAAAACCTTACCATTAGGCATTTCAAAGAAAGACATCTCCAAATTCAAAAATGTAACACCTAAAAAATACCTACCTAATAAAACACCCAAAATACATCCTAAAATAGATACATAAAACCCATAGCTAATATAATGTATTGCAATTTTAAACTTAGAAAATCCTAAAGCTTTCAAAGTTCCTATCTGCAATTTTTGATTTTTAACAACCCTGCTCATCGTCGTTACAACAGAAAGTAAAGCAATAAACAAAAATAACCCTGAAAATATTCCAACATAAGCCTCACCTTCATCAATCTCGCCTTGATACATCTTATAACTTGAACTATCCTCAACCTTTAAAATAGATAAAGCATTAATAGATTTATCTATTTGCTTCTTAACTTTATCGACATTACTTTTTTTATTAACATCAACCATTATATAATTATAATGAATATAATCTAAATAATTAAAATTATCAGTATTAAATTTACTTTTAAAATAATCCTCCAGTTCACCCACTGACATATAAACAAAACCATAAGTTTTATGATTAGGCATAATTTGCGAAGCATCCTTAACATCATAAACATGATCAGGTACATAAATAAGTCCAAGAATCTCTTCATTAAAAACATAATCATCATATTTAAAAGAAATCTTATCACCAACATTCAAATTATTTTCTAAAGCATAAAAATAATCAAGCCAAACACCTTTTTTATCCTTAGAAAATTTGGCTCCATCTTCAACATAAAACTTACTAATATTATTAGATGAAATAAAAGAAACCTGATAACTCTTATCTTCATCTTTTAAATCACTCATATTAACAACAAATTTTTCTTCCGCATTATTAACATTTTCTAAATTTTTAATTTTATCTAAATCATCATTATTAAATAAACCTAAAACATTTAAATCTTCTAAATTATTATCAGTATAAAATTTATCTGCTGTATAACTCATACCATCCATATATGCTTCAACACCAGTATAAACCATAACCCCAATCATTATCATTAAAAGTATTGTAATAAATTGTGACTTATTTTTAATAATGTCACGTATCATCTTTCGTCTTAACATACTACCACTCAACTTCATCAATATTTTTTGGATGTTCATTAAAACTAATCGATTCTAATTTACCATTTTTTAATCTTATAACCCTATCAGCAATCTGTGCAATTAAAGAATTATGAGTAACAACAATAACAGTATCCCCACTTTCACATTGTTTTTTCAAAAGTTTAAGTACTAAAGCCCCAGTCTTAGAATCCAAAGCTCCTGTAGGTTCATCAGCTAAAATAATACTAGGATCTTTCGAGATAGCACGTGCGATAGATACTCTTTGTTGTTCACCACCAGAAAGTTGATTAGGAAACTTACTCGCATGCCTTTCTAATCCAACTTCCTTCAATATTTTTTTACAATCCTTCTTACTCTTAACAATATCATTAACAAGCTCTACATTTTCTAAAACCGTAAGTGTAGGCAAAATATTATAAAATTGAAAAATAAACCCAACCTTTGATGCTCTATACTTAGTAAGCTCACTATCAGTATAATCAGATATAATATCACCATCTAAAATAATCTTACCACTCGATGCACTATCAAGCCCACCTAAAAGATTTAACAAAGTAGACTTACCCGCACCAGAAGGTCCTAATATAACAACAAACTCTCCTTTAAAAATTGAAAAGCTAACTCCATCTAAAGCCTTAAACTTTTTCCCTCCAACTTCATAACTTTTAACAACATTTTGAAATTTAATAAAATCTTCCATAATCCACCTCCCATATATGAAATTTATTTCATATTTAAATTATAATTCTAAAAATAAACCCAGTCAATAATAAATATGAATAATCATTCACATTTATTAAATAATATTATATAATTAAAAAAAGGAAGGAAATAAATATGAGTAAAACAAGAATACCAACCCAAAAAAGATCAATTGAAAAAAGAAATAAAATTATAGAAAAAGGCTTTGAATTAATGTGCAAAAACGGATATCATAATACAAACACAAGTGACATTGCCAAATATACAGGCGTATCCACAGGAATAATATATCAATATTTCAACGATAAAAAAGAAATATTCATAGAAGGAATAAAATGTTATATAGATAAAATAATGTTTCCAACAATAGATTTAATAGACGAAAATAAAAAATTGCCAAACAATCTGGAAGATTTTTTAAAAAAAATAATTAAAACAAACATAGAAAAACACATATCATTTAAAAAAGCCCATCAAGAATTATCATCAATGAAATGCTTAGATGACAATATAGAAAATATATTTAAAGAAAAAGAGCTTATTCTAACGAATAAACTATATAACCTATTTTTAAATAATAATTATAAAAAAGAAAATCTAAAAGAAAAAATTCATATTACAGTAAATCTAATAGACAGCCTAGCCCACGAAGAAGCATATCATAAACACCCAAACTATAACTATGATAAAATGGAAGATATAGTTATTAAAATGATTATAAACACATTAAAAGATAGTGCATAGACTACCTTTACTTTCCAACACAAAACCTACTAAAAAGTTGATCTAAAAGTTCCTCATCATAACTTTCGCCAATAATTTCACCAAGTAAATTCCAAATATTTTTCAAATCAATTTCAATCATATCAATCGGACTATTATTATCAAGTCCTTTTTTTACATCAAAAATACTTTCCAACACTTTCCTTAAAATAGCCTGACTTCTCGCACTAGTTAAATAAGTTAAATCAGCAGTCTCTATTTTTTCTAAATTAAACATCTCCTTAATCTTATTACCAATTTCATCAATATTATTATCATCTAAAGCACTAACATAAACAGTATTACTAAGCTTACCTTCCTCTATTTTTTTATCTAAATCAATCTTATTAACAATAGTAATATAATTTTTACCCTTAAGCTTATCTAAAATCTTATAATCATCTAAAGTAAGTTCTTCATTATAACTAACCACAAACAAAACCAAATCAGCCTGATCAATTAACTTTAAGCTCTTATCAACACCAATACTTTCAACAACATCATCAGTATCACGTATACCAGCCGTATCAATTAAATTCAAAAGTAAATTATCTAATTTAAACAAAGCCTCAACACTATCCCTAGTAGTACCTTTAATATCAGTAACAATAGCCTTATCTTCACCAATTAACTTATTAAGTAAACTACTTTTTCCAACATTAGGTCTTCCAACAATAACCGTTTTAATACCATTAGTTAAAACCTCTCCATTTTTACTTTCTAAAAGAATTCTATTAATCTTTTCTTCAAGATTACTTAAACTATCCTTAATTTTTAAAGTAGTAACAACCTCAATATCCTCATATTCTGGATAATCAATATTAACCTCAATATTAGAAATAATACTAGCCAAATCATCCCTCAAATCACTAATCATACCAGTAACCTTACCACTAACCTGATTCAAAGCAATCTTACGTGAAACATCAGTCTTACTATTAATTAAATTCATAACACCTTCAGCCTCAGTCAAATCAATTCTCCCATTTAAAAATGCTCTTTTAGTAAATTCACCAGCCTCAGCAAGTCTGCATCCATTAACAAGTAAAACTTCTAAAATCTTATTAGTAGTAACAATACCACCATGAGCATTTATCTCAACAACATCTTCCTTAGTAAAAGTTCTAGGTGCCCTCATAAGACTAACTAAAACCTCATCAACTTTTGCTTGACCATCCATAATAAAACCATAATGAATAGTGTGACTTTTAGCATTAAAAAAATCTTTATTAGAAAAAATCTTACTAACAATACTTATAGCTTCAGACCCACTTACCCTAATAATAGAAATAGCGCCTACTCCTTGAGCAGTAGAAATTGCCGCAATTGTATCATCCATCAACATCACCTCTTAAAAATACGTTTAATCTTATTAACAAACCTAGTTAAACCTAAATACTTAGGTAAAGCTTTAACATTAATTACAACATCCATACTAAGCCTTTTATCAGCATAAGTAACAATCCATCCTTCTTTATACTTAGGAGGAATAATATTCAAAGGAAACATATGTCTTTCAATAATATTAGCAATCCTATCATTCATTAAATCAGGAAAAACCTTATAAGAATTTACCATAGCCTCATGAGCATGAACAAACCCATGTTGCTTAAAAAAAGGCCTCTTCTCTCCCAAATGTTCTTGCCAAGGCTCAGTATAAAAATCATGAAGTAATCCACCAATAGCTGCATCTTTATAATTTAAACCTTTTTTCTTACAAATCCTATAAGATAAATAAGAAACAACTAATAAATGTTCATACAAAGAGCAATTTTCATGATGTTTCCACTCCTTACGCTTTTGAAATTCATGATTCTCAAGTATATCACTTACAATATCTAAATATTCATCATCATTTAAAAGCTCTTTAGTAATATCTTTTTTACTCATATAATCGCCTTCCATCAAAAAAATTATAACATTAAAAAAACAAAAAAGAAAGAACCTAATCTTTCTTAAATTTAATAACCACATAGCGATTAGGAACTTCTCCTTCACTTTGTGTAATTAAATTATCATATTCACTAACAATATTATGAACAATTCTTCTTTCATAAGAATTCATCGGATCAAGTTTAGCCTCAACCCCACTCGATAAAACTTCTTTAGCAATCTTATGAACTTCTCTTTCAATATTTTTCTGTCTTCTTTCCTTATAACCATCAATATCTAAATTAACCTTTATATCAAAATTACCATATTTACGTAATGATTGACGAATAATAGTTTGAATAGCATTTAAAGTTCTGCCTTCTTTTCCAATCAAAATATTACTATTATCAGTTATAACTAAAACAGATATAATACCATCTTTTTCATTAACCTCTAAATCAAAAGAAGTATTCATATTATAAGCTAAATCCTTAAAAAATTGTTTAACATATTCCTTAACTGAATATTTAGTAACAACATAAGCTACATACTTTTTCTTACCAAAAATTCCAGCCTCTCCTTCTTCTACATAATAATAAACCTCAGATAAATTAACATTTAATTTTTCTAAACATTTACCTAAAGCATCATCACTATTTTTTGCTTCGAACTTTACTACTTCCATTTTCCTTCATCCTCCTAATAATTTCTGCTTGAACAATGGTAAATATACTACCAGTAATCCAATACAAAATAATACTAACTGGCATTGTAAATGAAGTAAATACAATAAACACAAGCATAACATTCATCATTGTCTTCATTTGACTTTGTTGTTCTTCAGAACCACTGCTCATACCAGAATTTAACTTAAATGATAAAAATGTAGTCAAAGCAACAAGTATTGGTAAAAATAAATAAATAAAATTACCATTAGAAAAACTACCAATAAATTTAGAAAAATCAAAACTTCCGCCAAATAACTTAACAAATGGACTACTTCCTAAATTATAGCCTAAAAATTTTCCTTCAAAAACAATAGGTAGACGATTTAAACTTTCTAAAAAAGCAAAGAAAAGTGGCATTTGAATAAAAGCAAATAAACAACCAGACATTGGATTTATATCATACTTTTTATAAATACTCATCATCTCTTGAGCCTTCATCATTTGATCCTCTTGACTTTCTCTACCTTGATATTTTTTCTCAAGTCTTTGCAAATCCTTTTGAGCAAACTTCATATTTTCAGATTGCAAAGCAGATTTTTTACTAAGTGGGAAAATAATCAAACGAATAATTAAAGTAATAATAATAATTGCCAAACCATAATTACCTACTAATTTACCAAGTTGAATTATAAAATAACTCAAAGGCTTAATAAAAATAGTTTCCCAAATACCGCCGTACGTTCCAGAAGCTGGAGTAAACTTAGAGCATTCAGGCAATTTAGAAATATTTACCTTATTTTTTTTATAAGTCTTCAAAACATCCTTATTAGTTGGTCTGCACAAAATATTAGAAGCTAAAGTCTGACCCGTAGTAGGCTCTTTAACAGCCGCACCCTTACTATCCTTAACATAACTTGTGCATCCAGTAAGCGATATAGTAGTTAAAAATATCGCCACAAACATCATAATTTTTTTATACATTATTCTTCTCCTTCAACAAATTTAATTTTCTTAACGCAAAATTTAAATTCAAGCTCATTTCATCATAACTTCTATTTAAAATTCCCTTACCTACTATTATAATACATTCAAAATTATTTTTATAGGCATTTTTATCAATAATGCTACGTAACTGCCTTTTTACCCTATTTCTAACAACAGCATTACCAATCTTCTTACCTACAGAAAATCCAAATTTGTATACATCATTATTTCTTTTATCTATATATATAATATAATCCTTATACTTAAAAGGTTTATTATTTTGAATAATACGACTATATTCTCTATTTTCCTTAACAATATTTATTTTTTTCATAACATCACCATAATAAAAATAAAACCACCGCTTTCGCCAGCAGTGGCAATTTAATGAGATAATACCTTGCGGCCTTTGTTTCTTCTTCTATTAACAATACCTGCTTTCATACGAGCAAAAAATCCCATTTTTTTACTTCTTCTACGAGTATTTGGTTGAAAAGTTCTCTTTGACATCAAATCCACCTCCTAAATAAAAATCACATTGCTTAATAAATTATATAGATAAAACAATCAAATGTCAATTTATTAAAACAAAATTTAATTAAAAAAAACACATGCATTATAACACAAATAAAACCCAAATGCAAATATTGAGTTTTCCACAGTATAAAATTTTTAAGTTTTATATTTTTTTATTTTCCACACAAAAAAATTGTCAATAAAAAAGACAATTTTCTACTTTTCAACATATGTGAATAATTATAATTTATCAACAAATGTGCAAATTTATTTATCCACACAATATGTGCATATCTACTATAAACCGATATTTTTCGACAATAAAATCATGTTTAAAACTTTTTTACCTATTTTCCACAGTTTTTATAGAAAAAAATGTAAAAATAATGTAAAATGGAAATGGATGTTCAAAAAAACACATATGGGGGGATAATATGGATTTAGAAAGCATGTGGACCGTTTTTTTATCTAAAATGGAAATAAAATTAAAACCTGTTTTGTTTCAAACATGGTTTAAAGATACAAAATTAATAGATTTAAATAATGAATATGCAATAATTGAAGTTCCATTAGATGTACATAAAAAACATTTAAAAGAAAATTATGGAGAAATTATCAAAGAAACATTTATGGAAGTAACTGGCTCAATTTTTAAATTTAAATATGTAACACCTAATGAAATAAACAATATTGAACCAAATGAAGAAAATGAAGAAAACAATGAAGCAGTATTTGAAAGTGGACTAGATAGTAAATACACATTTGATAATTTTATATCTGGAGAAAGTAATAAATTTGCTAAAGCTATAGGGCTAGCAGTTGCTGAAAAACCAGGTGCTATGTATAATCCACTATTTATATATGGCTCAAGCGGTCTAGGAAAAACACATCTTATGCACGCCATAGGAAATTACATCGTTTCAACATCTAATAAAAAAGTTCTATATGTTACTAGTGAAAAATTTGTAGACGACTTTCTTAATATATATAGAAAAAATGAAACTAGTAATTTCAAGGCTGTGGATAACTTTAAAAGAAAATACCGTGACATTGATGTTTTAATGATAGATGATATACAATATTTAGAAATTGCCAGCAAAACACAACAAGAATTTTTCAACACATTCAATGATTTACACACAAACAATAAACAAATAATTATTTCATCAGATAGATCACCAGATGACTTAAAAAAACTAGAAGAAAGATTAAGAACCAGATTTAACTGGGGATTAACCATAGACATATTACCACCCGAATTAAACCTAAGATTAGCAATATTAGATAAAAAAATAGAAGCACATGATATGAAAAGCTTTGTACCAATGGAAGTTAAAGAATATATTGCTAACAACTGCACAACTGACATAAGAAAATTAGAAGGTGCTTTAACCCGCGTATTAGCATACGCCACAATAATGAATGGTTCTGAAATAACCCTAGAACTTGCTGTAGAAGCTTTAAAAGACTATATTGGAAAAAATATAATATCAAGAAATAAAATAGATCAAGTAATACAACTAGTCGCAAATAATTACAATATAACTGTGGAAGATATAAAATCTAAAAAAAGATTATCTAAAATAGCAGTACCAAGACAAATAGGAATGTATATATGTAGGATACATCTAAAAGAATCTTTACCAAAAATAGGAAGTGAATTTGGAGGGAAAGACCATACTACAGTAATGCACTCAGTTGCAAAAATAAAAAGAGAACTAAAAAAAGATAAAAACTTAGAAATAGAAATATCAAAAATAATAAATCAAATTAAAGAGTGAAAAAAAACATTCTTTTCCACATTTATCCACATGGTGTAAAGTAATGATTTAACTTTATATTTCAAGGGAAAATTATAGTTATCAACTTTTTCCACACCAATAATAAAGAATATATTTAAAAATAAAAAAATAAAGGAGAAAATTTATGAAATTAGAAATTAAACAATCTGTTCTATTAGAACATTTAAATTATGTAATTAAAGGAATATCAAACAAAAATTTAAGACCAATATTAAACTGTATAAAATTTGAATTAACAGATGAAGGAATGTATTTAATGAGTACAGATAGTGATATATCAATTAAAACATTTATAGATAAAAAAAATATAATTAAAATAGATACAAAAGGAGAAATAGTTGTATCAGGTAAATATATATATGAAATAATAAGAAAATTACCAGATGAAATAATAAATTTAGAAGAAGTAATTGACTCTAAGCTATATATCACAACAAAAAACTCTTCATTCACTCTAAATTGTAGCAATGTAAATGAATTTCCAGATTTAGAATTAGAATTTAATCAAAATCCTATAACATTAAATCAAAAACTATTTAAAACAATAATAAATCAAACATCATTTGCAACCTCAGTAAGTGAAACAAGACCTGTTTTAACTGGTATAAATTTTAAAATAAATGATGATATAATAAAATGCACCGCAACCGATTCATATAGACTAGCAGTTAAAACAATAAAATTAGATACAAAAGCCTCAGAAAATTCAAATATAATAATACCTACAAAGAATTTAAATGAATTAGTTAAATTAATGAATGATGATGAAAAAGATATAGAAATGCACATATTTGCAAATAAAGCAGTATTCAGATTTGGAACAATCACAATGATGACAAGATTAATAAGTGGTACTTATCCAGATACATCTAAATTAATCCCAGAAAATTTTGAATTAACAATGAAAGTTAAATATGATGATTTATATAGTGCCATTGATAGAGCCTCACTTCTTACAAATGAAAGTGATAAAAACACAATAAAATTTGAATCAACAAACGATATAGCACTCATCTCCTCAAATATTCCTGAAATAGGAAATGTAGAAGAAAAAATAGAAATAGAAAAAAACAATAATTCAGAAATAAAAATTGCCTTCAATTCAAAATATATGATGGAAGCAATTAAATCATTAGAAACAAATGATATAGAATTGATGTTTAACGGAGAAATAAAACCAATAATTCTTAAAAATGTAGAAAATGACGACTTAATACAACTAATTTTACCAATTAGGACATATTAAGTTCTTTTTTTTAAGTTTTTCCACCATATCGACAAAAAACAACAAATTTTGACATTCATTATGAGTATAAGAGAGTTGTTTCAAAAAAAGGAGGAAGATTATGTTTGACAAAAATTATGAGATTAATAGCGAAACATATGCAATAATGCCAGAAAATAATAATACAGCAAAAATAATTGCAGGAAATGAAACAATAATAGTAAACAAATCAGTGAGGGAATTACTTAAATATAATTGCAAATACTATGGAAGTACTTTAAATGGAAGAAATGAAGCATCAAAATATGCACTAGGTATGAAATACAAATTACCCATAATACTTGAAGAAACTAGAGAAATAATATTTTTTCCCACAACTTCACCAGAAATAAAAGAATGCATTTGGATTTCATTAAATAATATTTTAAAATATGAAAAAAATGATTATCAAAGCAAAATAACATTCATGAATGGAACAGAATTAAACCTTGATATATCATATCCCTCACTAGAAAATCAAATTCTAAGGGCAACAAAACTACTATTAGTTTTAAAAAAACGAAAATTATAAAAAAATACTTATTAAATAAGCTAAAATTAGCTTATTTTTGCGTTTTTAACCTTATTTTATGGTATAATGGATATGAGGTATAGGAGTATGCCAAATGCTATAAATCAAAAATGAAGAGCTTAAAAATCGAAATGAGGTAAATTATGATCATCAAAAATATAGAAATGCATAGTTTTCGAAATTACGAATCCCTCAAAATTAATTTAGATGACAAAATAAACATCATCTATGGAGAAAATGGTCAAGGTAAAACAAATTTACTTGAAAGTATATACATTCTAGGACTTACTTCTTCTCACCGTTCATATACATCCGATAACCTTATTAAATCAGGAAAAGATAAAGCTATAATAAAAGGAACTTTACAAAAAGAAATACCATACAATTTAGAAATAGATTTATCTAAAACAAAAAAAACAGTAAAAATAGATAATAATGTGATAACAAAAATATCAGATTACATTGAAAAAATGAATATTATTATCTTTTCATCAGAAGATTTAGATTTGATAAAAGGTTCTCCAGGTGATAGAAGAAAATATTTTAACCTAGAATTATCACAAATTTCAGCAAACTATTACCAAACATTAAGCGACTTCAATAAGCTTCTCAAAACAAGAAATGAATTATTAAAAGATTTAAACATGGGCTTAAAAATTGATTTAAATTATTTTGATATTCTAACAGATTATTTAATCAACAAAAGTGTTTTTATTTATCAAATGCGAAAAAAGTATGTGGAAAAGTTAAATAAAATATGTCCTTCAATATATGAAAACATAGCCAAAATAAAAAATTTTAACATCCAATATTACCCATCAATAGATTTAAAAACATTTGAAAAAGAAGAAATAAAAAGCACATTATATCAAGCATATAAAAATAATCACGAAAAAGAAGTGAAGCTAAAAAAAACATTATATGGTCCTCACAGAGACGATTTTATCTTCAACATAGAAGACAATTCAGTAAAAGAATTCGGCTCTCAGGGACAGCAAAAAATGGCAGTAATAGCCTTAAAACTATCTGAAATAGAAATATTCAAAGATTATAAACAAACAAGTCCTATTATATTACTTGATGATGTATTTAGTGATTTAGATAATAATAAAAAAAATAATTTATTAAACTACATAGATAGTGGCATGCAAGTAATAATAACAACAACAAATTTAGATAGCATAGATAAAAAACTCCTATCCAAAGCTAAATTAATCCATATAAAAGATGGAAAAATAATAAAAGAGGTGGAAAAATGAACGAAAATAATCAGCACTACAACGAATCCGACATTCAAGTTCTAGAAGGTCTAGAAGCGGTAAGAAAAAGACCAGGAATGTATATTGGAACAACAGATGTCAAAGGCCTACACCATTTAGTATGGGAAATAGTAGATAACAGTATAGATGAAGCTTTAGCTGGATATTGTAATCATATTGAAATTACAATAAATAAAGGAAATTCCATCACCGTACAAGATAACGGACGTGGTATTCCAACAGGAATTCATCCAAAAACAGGACTTTCCACAGTAGAAACAGTATATACAGTTCTCCACGCGGGTGGAAAATTCGGTGGTGGTGGATATAAGGTATCAGGTGGACTTCATGGAGTTGGAGCTTCAGTTGTAAATGCCCTATCATCTTGGGTTGATGTTACTGTATATAAAAATGGTAAAATATATGAAGCCAAATTTGAAAACGGTGGCAAAATAAAACAAAAACTAACTGAAATTGGCGATTGCAATATCGAAAAAACTGGTACAACGGTAACATTTAAACCAGATGCAGAAATATTTGATACAGACATATTTGATTATGATACCCTAAAAACCAGAACAAGAGAATTAGCATTCTTAAATAGAGGCTTAAAAATAACTTTAACAGACACAAGAGATGAAGATAACAAACTTCAAGATGTATTTTACTATGAAGGTGGAATAAGTGAATATGTTAAATATTTAAATAAACATAAAACACCTATTCAAAGCGACATAATTCACCTAGACGGCGAAGATGAAGGTGTATTTTTTGAAGTAGCAATGCAATATTGTACAGATTATTCAGAAAGTATTTATTCGTTTGTTAACAACATAAATACCCATGATGGAGGAACACATGAAGAAGGAGTTAGAAGAGCCTTAACAAGAGTTATCAATAATTACGCTAGAAAAAATAACATCTTAAAAGAAAAGGATTCTTCCCTAAGTGGTGAAGATGTAAAAGAGGGACTTACAATGATAGTCTCGTGCAAACATCCTAACCCACAATTTGAAGGACAAACAAAAGGTAGATTAGGTAACTCAGAAGTAAGAAAATTAGCAGACAAAGTATTTTCAGAAGGTTTTGAAAGATATCTTCTTGAGCACCCAGACGAAGCTAAAGTAATAATTGATAAAAATATGACAGCTGCAAGAGCACGTATCGCAGCCAAAAGAGTAAGAGAACTTACTAGACGAAAAAGTGACCTTGATGTAGTTAATTTCGGTGGAAAACTTGAAGATTGCAAAGATAAAGATCCATCAAAATGTGAGATATTTATAGTCGAGGGAGATAGTGCCGGAGGATCAGCCGTTAAAGGTAGAGATTCAATGACACAAGCAATTCTTCCACTAAGAGGTAAAATTTTAAATGTGGAAAAAGCAAGAATAGATAGAGCTTTATCAAATGAAGAGATAAGAACAATCATAACAGCTTTTGGAACAGGAATTGGGCAAGAATTTAATTTGTCTAAATTAAGGTATAATAAAATTATAATAATGACTGATGCCGATGTTGATGGCTCACACATAAGAGTATTATTACTAACACTATTTTATCGTTTCTTTAAACCAATAGTAGAAGCCGGTCACATTTATGCTGCTCAGCCTCCCCTATTCTGTATAAAACATGGTCAAACAATAAAATATGTTTTAAATGAAGAAGAAAGAGACAAATATATAGCTTCACTAAATCCTAATACAAAATATGATATCATGCGTATGAAAGGTTTAGGTGAAATGGACCCAGAAGAATTAAATGAAACAACAATGGATATAAACCATAGAACCTTAAGAAAAATAACAGTAGAAGATGCTATGGCAGCCGATGAAGCTTTTTCAAAACTCATGGGTGAAGAAGTAGAACCAAGAAGAAAATTTATAGAAGAAAACGCACAATATGCGGAAAATTTAGATGTATAGGAGGTAACTTATGGATCACACAAGAGATAGATTATTAGAAAATAACATCGTTAGTGAAATAGAAAGCTCATTCATAGAATATTCCATGAGTGTTATCAAATCAAGAGCCCTACCCGACCTAAGAGATGGTTTAAAACCAGTTCATCGTCGTATATTATATTCAATGTATGAATCTGGATATACACCAGATAAACCACATAAAAAAAGTGCTCGTATAGTCGGAGATGTTATGGGTAAATACCATCCACATGGAGATTCTAGTATTTATGAAGCAATGGTTCGTATGGCTCAAGACTTTAGTTATAGATACATGCTTGTAGATGGACATGGAAACTTTGGTAATATTGCAGGATCTAGTGCGGCAGCAATGCGTTACACAGAATCAAGACTTTCAAAAATATCATTAGAATTACTAAGAGATATTAAAAAAAATACTGTGGATTTTGAACCAAACTTTGACGAATCAGAAAAAGAACCATCAATTCTACCTTCTCGCTTTCCAAATATATTAGTAAATGGAACAATGGGTATTGCAGTTGGAATGGCGACAAATATTCCACCACATAACCTAAGTGAAGTAATAGATGGCTGTGTAGCATACATAGATAATCCAGAAATTGATACACTTGGTCTAATGCAGTATATAAAAGGTCCAGATTTTCCAACAGGTGGAACAATTCTAGGAAATAGTGGTATAAAAAAAGCCTATGAAACAGGCCGTGGAACAATAACAATAAGAAGTAAAGCGACAATCGAAGAAAAAAATGGAAGACATTATATCATAATCGATGAAGTACCATATGGAGTAAACACATCAGAACTTAAAAATAAAGTTGCAGAACTTGTTCATACAAAAGTAATAGATGGTATATCAGATTACCACACGGACCTAAAAAATGGTATAAAAATAACAATTACTTTGAAAAAAGATGCTAATCCACAAGTTGTTTTAAATAATTTATATAAACATACACAATTTCAAACAACATATAGTATTATCCTACTTATGATAGATAATAAAACACCAAGAACATTAGGACTAAAAGATATTATTTCAAAATATATTGATCATCAAAAAGAAGTAATTACAAGAAGAACACAATTTGATTTAGACAAAGCTGAAAAAAGAGTTCACATATTAGAAGGTTATAAAATAGCACTTGATAATATTGATGATTTTATCAAAATTATCAAAGAAGCTAAAACAGATGTAGAAGCGAAAGAAAAATTAACAGCAAAATATAGTCTAACACTTGTTCAAGCAGAAGCCATTCTTGAATTAAAATTAAGACGTTTAACAGGTTTAGAAAGAGATAAAATAGAAGCAGAATTAAATGAATTGCTAGAAAAAATAAAAATGTATAAAGAAATATTAGCTTCCGAAGAAAAAATATTAGAAATTATTAAAAATGAAATGCTAGAAATCAAAAATAAATATGGTGATGAAAGACGCACAAACATTGATATGACAGCAATTGACTATATAGAAGATGAATCACTAATACCTGTGGAAAACATCGTTATAACATTAACAAATAAAGGTTATATTAAGCGTATGACATCAGATACATACAAAACCCAAAATCGTGGTGGTGTTGGAATTAAAGGAATGACAACAAACGAAAATGATTATGTGGAAAAATTATTATCAATGACAACGCATGATTATTTAATGTTCTTTACAAACAAAGGAAAAGTATATAGAGTTAAGGGATATGAAATACCACAATATAGTAGACAATCAAAAGGTTTGCCAATTGTTAACTTATTACCATTAGAAAAAGACGAAATAGTAAAAACAATGCTTAAAGTAAGCAATGAAGAAGAATGTAAGAATATTGTATTTTGTACACAAAAAGGATTAATAAAAAGAACCGCTTTAAGTGAATTTGAAAATATAAGATCAAATGGTAAAATAGCCATAAATTTAAAAGACGGAGATGAGTTAATATCAGCAAAGAAAACAACTGGAGAAAATGAAATAATAATAGCTTCTTCAAATGGTAGAATGATTAGATTTAATGAAAATGAAATCAGAATCATGGGAAGAACTGCCTCAGGAGTTAAAGGAATTGAACTTGGAGATGGAAACTGTGTTGGCTGTGAAATAGCTCAATCAAATCAACAAATATTAGTTGTAACAGAAAAAGGCTATGGAAAACGCACAAATACTGATGAATATCGAATGACTCATAGAGGTAGCAAAGGCGTAAAAGCTCTTAATATAACGGATAAAAACGGAAATATTGTATCATTTAAACTAGTAAATGGGGATGAAGATTTAATGATTATAACTGATAGTGGAATAATTATTAGATTACCAATTGAACAAATTTCAACAACCGGAAGAGTTGCACAAGGAGTCAGATTAATTAATCTAAAGGATAATCAAAAAGTGAGTAGCATAGCCCTACTAGAAAAAGATACAGAAGAATTACCAACTGAGGACATCAAAGAAGAATCAACTAAATCAACAAATTAATATGTTTCACGTGAAACATAGCAGAGCGAATATTATATTCGTTCTTTTTTATATTAAAAACAAAAAAATAATCCACAGCATTAATGTTTCACGTGAAACATTGATTCAAAAATAAATAATTTTCTATCTATTTTTAATTGTGAATAAAACACTTAGGTTATACTAGATATTCAACCAAATATTTTACAATATAATAAAATAAAAGAAAAATTATATTTTTCCTTATTCTAGTACCAATTTACATAAAAAATAGCTAAACTATATGGATTTTACAGAAAATATAATAAAGATTAAACATATTAAATATTAATTAATAATCCACAGCACTAATGTTTCACGTGAAACATTGTTTAAACATCAAACTTGATAACGCATATCACCTAAGATAAATTTTCTTAACAAGAATTGTCTGATTTTAATAAAAAAATATTGATATACATATTTAAATAACTATTACAAACTGAAAAAATGTAAAAGTATGATTATTATGTTTAAATAAAATAATTTACAAAATTATTAACAAGTAACAAAAGGAATTCACAACACTAACGTTTCACGTGAAACATTAGTGTTAAAATCAAGTGAATTTTATTATTATAAAACATAAAAAATATATTTTCCTATTCTACCATCAGTAGTACTATTAAATAGTAAAAATAATCCACAGCATTAATGTTTCACGTGAAACATTAATTCAAAAATAAAATTGTTTTTTATTTATATAAAAAAGACAAATAATTTTCTATCTATTTTTAATTGTGAATAAAACACTTAGGTTACACTAGATATTCAATCCAATATTTTAACAATATAATAAAATAAAAGAAAAATTATATTTTTCCTTATTCTAGTACCAATTTACATAAAAAATAGCTAAATTATATGGATTTTGCAGAAAATGTAATAAAGATTAAACATATTAAATATTAATTAATAATCCACAGTACTAATGTTTCACGTGAAACATTGTTTAAACATCAAGCTTGATAATGCATATCAACTAAGATAAATTTTCTTAACAAGAAATGTTTAATTTTAATAAAAAAATATTGATATACATATTTAAATGACTATTACAAACCGAAAAAATGTAAAAGTATGATAATTATGTTTAAATAAAATAATTTACAACATTATTAACAAGTAACAAAAGGAGTTTACAACACTAACGTTTCACGTGAAACAAAAAAGAAATACTGTGGAAAACTACTTATTAACATGTTGACTATTTGTTGATTTTTTGAAAAAAATGTTATATTATTAAAGAGGTACAACAATTATGGTTGAATCAGGTCAGAATCGGAAGATAGCAGCCTTAAGGCCCACTAATTGTGTGTACCTTTTTATTTAGGAGAAGATATGAAAAAATATATAGAGATAGCATTAAAAGAAGCAAAAAAAAGTTTAAAAAGCGATGATGTTCCAATAGGTGCCATAATAGTAGAAAATGACAAAATAATTGCAAAAGGACATAATACCCGTGAAAAAACAAAAGATATAACAGCACACGCAGAAATAAATGCAATAAAAAAAGCATGCAAAAAGAAAAACACGTGGCATTTAGATAATTGCACATTATATGTAACACTTGAACCATGCCAGATGTGCCTTGAAGCAATAAAACAAGCCAGAATAAAACAAATATTTTATAATGCACCCCAGCAAAAAAAATCAAAAATGCCCCTCCCTACTCTTATACAAATAGAAAATGTGGAAAACTCCGCCAAACTATTAAAACAATTTTTCAAAAACAAAAGAGCCAGTAAAAAAACAAGTCAAAAATAACAACATAACCTACTTTTTTTGTGGAAAACTATGATATAATTAATGTAAAGTGAGGTGAAAAAATGTACCAAGCACTATATAGAAAATATAGGCCAAAAACCTTAGACGATGTAATGGGACAAGATATAATAGTAAAAATAATAAAAAATTCCATTCGAAATAACCAAATAAATCATGCATATCTCTTTGCAGGACCTAGAGGCACTGGTAAAACAAGCGTAGCAAAAATATTTGCTAACATAATAAATTGTGAAAATCCAACAAATTATCATTCATGTGGAAAATGCATAAGCTGTACTCAACCAAATAATAGCGACATAATAGAAATAGATGCCGCAAGTAATAACGGTGTAGACGAAATAAGAGAATTAAGAAACAAAGTAAACCTATTACCAGCATATGGAAAATACAAAATATATATAATCGACGAAGTTCATATGCTAACCCAAGGTGCCTTTAATGCTCTACTTAAAACATTAGAAGAACCACCAGCACACGTTATATTCATATTAGCAACAACAGATCCCCATAAAGTCATAGAAACAATACTATCAAGATGTCAAAGATTAGACTTTAAAAAAATCAGCAATGAAGCAATAATCAAAAATTTAAAAAAAATAGCCAAAAGCGAAAAAATTGATATTGATGAAGAAGCATTAACAGAAATAGCCAATCTAGCAGATGGTGGAATGAGAGATTCCGTAGGTATGCTAGATCAAGCAAGATCATATACTGAAGGAAAAATAACAACAAAAGATATTCATGATATCAATGGCACATTAACCGAAACCAACTTAATGGAATTAACCTCAAATATTTTAGATAGCAAATTAAATATAATATTAGAAAAAATAGATGAATATAATGATAAAGGTAAAAATTTTATAAAATTAACAGAAGAATTAATTAATTTTATGAGAAATACATTATTATATAAAGAAGCACCAAATTATTTTAAAACAAGAGTTCAAAACCTCGAAAATTATGAAAAAATCAGTAAATCAGTAAATATAAATCAGATATTTTCATACATAGAAGTTTTAAATAAATATTCATTTGAAATGAAAAACAGTAGTAATAGCAAATTACTATTTGAACTAGCAATAATCAAAATAATATCAGAAAATAACAGAAATAGTGTTCAAAAAAATGAGCAAACACCAGAAAAAATAGTTAATTTAGAACAAAACATAAAAAACCCCCGCAAAAGTGAGGAAAAAGAAATAAAAAATGTGGAAAACACAAAAAAATCAAACATAAAAGAACAACAAAATAAACCGATTCAAGAAAAAACAGTAGATAATAAAGAAGATGAAAAAAAAATAGCTCCATCAAATGACACAAAAATCAAATTACATAAAAGGCTAAATGAAATAAAAAAAATAAGAATAGATAATACACTAGCAAGATTTAACAAAACTAATCTAAAAACTATAATTATAAAACTTGAAAAATTAAATGATATGCTTTTAAATCCTGAATATAGTCACACCGCCTCTATCATATTAGACGGTACATTAAAAGCAGCCAGTGATACTAATTTAATATTCGTCTATAAAACAAAAAGATTATCAGAATTATTTAACGAAAATTTAATAATTATTGAACAAACTATTGAAAAAATCTTAAATAAAAAATATAATTTAATAGCAACCGATGTAGATGAATGGGAAATAATAAAAAAAGAATTTAACAATAAATTACGTAAATTCGATTATCAAGAAGAAAATTTTAAACTTGATGACATTTTTAAAGAATTAAATTCAAACGAAAAAATAAATAAAATCTTTGAAGATATAATAGAATATAATTAAAAGAAAGAAGGAAAAAATATGAATATACAAGCAATGATGAAACAAGCACAAAAATTACAAAATGATATGTTAAAAGAAAAAAAATCTATTGATGAAAAAACTTTCGAAGGAAAATCATCATTTGTTACGGTAAAAGCCAAAGGAACAAAAGAATTAATAGAAGTAAAAATAGATATAGATAAACTAGAAAAAGACGACATTGAAATGTTACAGGACATGATTTTAGTTGCAGTAAATGATGTTAATAAACAAATTGATAGCGAAACAGAACAAAAAATGGGTAAATACACAAAAGGAATGCCAGGTCTTTTCTAATGAACTATCCAAAAACAATATTAAACTTAATAGAATGCTTTAAAAAATATCCAGGAATAGGCGAAAAAACAGCTGAACGTCTTGCTCTTGCCTCATTAAGTATGGATGAAGAAATAATAAATATGTTTTCAAAATCACTTCAAGATGGAAAAACAAAAATAAAATATTGCAAACGTTGTGGTAGTCTAACTGAAGATGAAACATGTCAAATATGCCAAGACACTTCAAGAGATAATAAAACATTATGTGTTGTAGAAGAATGCAAAAATGTAGTATTATTTGAAAAAATAGGCACATATAAAGGACTATACCATGTCTTAGGAGGACTAATATCACCTTTAGAAGGAATTAATCCTGAAGACATATGCATGGACAAACTAATAAATAGAATAAAAAAAGAAAATATAAATGAAGTTATATTAGCCTTTAAACCAAGTATTGAAGGAGAAACAACCTCACTTTATATCAAAAAAATGCTAGAAAATGAAAAAATAAAAATATCAAAAATTGCCCACGGAATACCAATGGGAGCAGATATTGACTACATCGATCCCCTAACACTCGAAATGGCTATTGAAGATAGAACTATAATTTCATAAAAACCGAAAAAAACTATATAATTTATTGAGGTGCTTCATGATAAAAATATTCAATAAATTATTAAAAATCATAAAAAAATTAATAATGAGTTTTTTTATGCTATATGGTTATAATGTTATTGCACCCGCAACGGCAATAATACCAATAAATATTATAACAATATCATTAATAACCATCTTTAGTATACCTGCAATAATATTTTTAATAATAATAAGATTAGTAATCTACTAGGAGGCAGCAGTATGTTAGATGACTATAAAAACCAACAACCAATTGTATATAAAATACTAAAAAATGCTATAAAAAATGAAAAGTATTCACACGCCTATTTAATAGAAACAGGCGGTTTTTATGATTATTTTAATTTTACAATGGCCTTTGTAAAATCACTTTTGTGTCCACAAAAAAAATTACACCAAGAAAATTGTAATAAATGTCATCAGTGTGAAGTAATAGACTCATCTAACTTTCCAGAAATAAAAATAATATCTCCAGAAGGACAATGGATAAAAAAAGAACAACTACAAGACCTTCAAAAAGAATTTTCAACCAAATCACTTATTGGAACCAAAAGAATATATATCATAAAAAATGCAGAAAGATTAAATAAAGCTTCAGCCAATTCAATTTTAAAATTTTTAGAAGAACCTGAAGGAAATATAGTTGCCATCTTACTTGCAGATAACATATATAATGTCTTAACAACAATAAGATCCCGCTGTCAAATATTGAAATTAAAAGAAACAGAAATAATTAAAGCAAACACTGAAACAGAAAAAATAAAAAATATAATAAAAATGGAAAATACACTAGATGAAAATCAATTAATAAAAAAAACAATCGAATTCATAAATTACTATGAAAAAAATGGCTTAAATACCCTACTTTATTTAAACAAACTATGGAATGATTATATAAAGACCAAAGAAGAAACATCCCTATCACTTGAAATAATGACAATATACTATAAAGATATATTAAACTGCAAACTAAATAGCAAATTGGAAATATTTGAAAACACAGAAAACATTATGCAAATAGCAAACAAAAATACAATTGAAAATCTATGTAACAAAATAAACATAATAGTTGAACAAAAAGAAAATATAAAATATAATGCTAATTTAAATTTACTAATGGATAAGCTAATAATAAATTTAGAAGGAGGAATAGAATGATTGAAGTTGTTGGAGTAAAATTTCAGCCTACAGGTAGAATTCACTATTATGCACCTGGAAAACTAAAATTAAAAAATAATGTAACTGTCATAGTTGAAACCCAGCAAGGACTTCAATTCGCAACAGTCGTACAAACAAATATAAAAATAGAAAAAGAAAAAAATGAAATAAAAAATATAGTAAGAATATCAACCAAAAAAGATTACCTAAATTATAAAAAAAATAAAAAAGATGCCTCCCATGCATTAAAAAAATGTCGTCAAATAGCAGCAGAAAAAAAGCTTGAAATGAATATAGTAGAAGCAAATTACACACTTGACCGAGATAAATTAATATTTAAATTTGTCTCATCAAATCGTATTGACTTTAGAGACTTAGCTAAAGAATTAGCAAGCATATATAAAGTTCGTATAGAACTAAGACAAATAGGAATTAGAGATAAAGCACAATCAATTGGCGGTTATGGCCCATGTGGACAAAAACTTTGTTGTGCCCGTTTCCTAAAAGATTTAAATGCAGTATCAATAAATCAAGCAAAAAATCAAAACATCGCACTTAACCCATCAAAAATAAATGGAGTATGCGGTAGATTAATGTGCTGTCTAAAATATGAAAACGAATGTTACCTTTCATGCCGTAAAAATATGCTTAAAATAGGAGATAAAGTATCAACAGAACATGGTGAAGGGAAAGTAATAGGATTAGATATATTAAGGCAAAAATACAAAGTAAATGTCAAAGACTATGGAATAGTAGAAATCGACAAAAAATGAAAGTAACAAATTATTTGCTAGGTTATGAAAACCTAAAAATAATACAAGACAATGAAATGTTTAATTTTTCATTAGATAGTATACTATTAGCAAACTTTGTAACCCTTAATAAATCAGCAAAAAAAATCCTAGATATAGGTTGTGGCAATGCCCCTATTCCTCTTATTTTATCGCAAAAAACGTCAGCTCATATAACTGGCGTAGAAATACAAAAAGAAGTAAGTCAAATGGCAAAAGAAAGCATTCAAATAAACAACAAAGAAAATCAAATTGAAATAATTAACGACGATATAAATAACTATAAAAATTATATAGAAACAGAAACATACGATGTAATAACTTGTAATCCACCATATTTTGAAATAAATGATAATTCAAAATTAAACAAAAGTGATTACAAAACATTTGCTCGTCATGAAATAAATTTAAATTTAGATATTCTACTTTCCGCATCAAAAAAATTACTAAAAAATGGAGGCACCCTTGCCTTAGTACACAGACCAGAAAGATTAATAGATATATTAACGAAAATGAGAAATTACAATATAGAACCAAAAAAAATAAGATTAATATATCCTAAAAAAAATAAAGAAGCCAACATACTATTAATTGAAGGTAAAAAAAACGGAAAAAAAGGATTAAAAATATTACCACCCCTATATTCACATAATGAAGATGGAACATATACAAAAGAAATTCAAAAATATTTTAAATGAGGTGACATTACATGAAACAAAAAAGTTATGATGATTCCCCTACTTTATACATAGTACCAACCCCAATTGGAAATATGGAAGATATAACACTAAGAGCATTAAACATACTAAAAACAGTAGATGTTATATTTGCTGAAGATACAAGAACAACCAATCAACTGTTAAAATACTATGATATTAAAAATAAATTAATATCTAGCCATTTATACAATGAAGAAAACAACGAAACAAAGGAAATTGAATATCTAAATCAAGGAAAAAACATTGCAGTAGTAAGTGATAGAGGCACACCCGTAATAAGTGATCCTGGATTTATACTAGTAAATAATGCTATTAAACATAATTATAATGTAGTTTGCCTTCCAGGACCAACAGCAGTAATACCTGCCCTAGTAATGTCGGGACTAAGTGGTGGACCATTTATGTTCTATGGATTTTTAAATAGCAAAGAAAGTAAAAGAAAAAAAGAATTAGAATCATTAAAAACAGTTCCATACCCTATTGCCTTTTATGAAGCCCCACATAGACTATTAAAAACATTAAATAACATAAAAGAAATATTTGGAAATAGAAAAATTGCAATCGTAAGAGAAATAAGCAAAAAATATGAAGAAGTCATTAGAGATGACATTGATAACGTGATAAAACAAGTAGAAAACATAAAAGGCGAAATAGTTATAATAACAGAAGGCAATACAAAGCAAAAAACATTTGAAAATATTACTATAAAAGAGCATGTAGATTTATATATAGAAGATGGATTAATTCCAAAAGAAGCAATAAAAAAAGTTGCCAAGGAAAGGAACATTCCAAAAAGTGAAGTCTATAATGAATATCATGAATTATAAGGAAAATCCTTATTTTTTTGATATTTCAAACATAAAACAAACAAAGGAAGTGTTAAAAAATGATGATAGATACACACTGTCATATAAGCAAAAATGACTATGACAACCCAAAACAAATAATAAAAAACATGAAAAATAACATAATGATAGTATCAACTGCCTCACCAGAAGACATAGAAGAAGTAATTTATTTATGTGAAAATTATAACAATATCTATGGAACAATAGGAATTCATCCAGAATTTGCTGATACATATAAAGACAAAGATATAAAAAAAATAGAAAAATATCTAGCACATCCAAAAATAGTAGGCATTGGAGAAATAGGACTTGACTACCATTACACCAAAGAAAACAAAGAAAACCAAAAACAGTTATTCATAAAACAAATCAACCTTGCAAATAAATATAAAAAAACAATAGTCATTCATAGTAGAGATGCAATTGAAGATACATATAATATTATAGAAAAATATAAAGAAAAAGAAACAAAATGTCATATGCACTGCTATAGTGGAAGCCTAGAAATGGCAAAAAAATTCATAAAATTAAACATAACACTTGGTATAGGAGGCGTCTTAACATTCAAAAATGAAAAAAAACTAAAAGAAATAGTAAAAACATTAGATTTAAAAAACTTTCTTTTAGAAACAGATAGCCCATATCTAACTCCTGAACCATTTAGAGGTCATCAAAACGAACCAGTAAACATTAAATATGTAGCTCAAAAAATATCAGAATTAAAAAACATAGATATAAATATAATATATGACACAACAACATCGACTGCAATTCATCAATTTGACATAAAAATATAATAGTGTTATCATACTACTCGGTTTCAATTTTGAAATATGAGGTGAAATATGAATAAAAATCACCTGTGGAAATTAAGCGTTAATTTATATTTAATAACATTAATTTTAACAGGGCTATTGAGTTCTGGTAACCCAATTTCAGAAAAGAAAGTTGAAGTAAAAAACTTAAACCAGACAAAAAACTCTGTGGCTTTAACGAAAGTCATAGAATATGATACAGTCAAAACTTATAACAAAAGTCTTCCTACTGGAACAACCATCACAAAACAAGAGGGGCATAACGGACTAGCCTATATTGACAGTGATAACAACACACAAGTCATTGAAAGTCCAACAAATGCAGAAATCGAAATTGGAACTGGTGATGAAGCTGAATACGTAGGAAAAATGACAGGTTATGGTGCAGACTGCGAAGGTTGTTCAAAAACGGGAACACTATATTGTAAAACAAAATCTGGCTCTTATCACAGCTTAACAACAGATGGAAACACATATCAAGATGATGAATACGGAACAGTTCGTATCATCGCCGCAGCTTTAGATAAATTTCCTTGTGGAACAATAATAGAAGTAAATAACCCTAATTTAGGAACCTTCAATGCTATCGTTTTAGATACTGGTAGTGCAATGCGAAATGCTTGGTCAAATGGAACAGTTCATATGGACCTAGCTTATAAATCAGAAACAGACCCAGATATAAACAAAACAACCAGTTCAAACGTTAAATATAGCGTTAAAAGATGGGGTTTTTAAAACTTCATTTTTTTAGTATAATAAACTTGGAGGAAAAACTATGGAATACTCACCAAAAGCAATAAGTAATACATTAAAAAATCAAAACTTTAACTTCAAAAAAAAATATGGTCAAAATTTTATTGTGGACAAAAATATTATCCACAGCATAATTAATAAATCAAAAATAGATAAAGATACATTAGTAATGGAAATAGGCCCAGGAGCAGGATCCCTAACAAGTGAACTAGGTAAAGTTGCAGGGAATGTAATTGCCTATGAAATAGACGAAACACTAAAACCAATATTAGAGCAAAACATTGAAAACAACACAGAAATAATATATGGTGATTTTTTAAAAAGAAATATTGAAAAAGATTTAAAAAAATATGATTACAAAAAAATATACGTAGTAGCCAATCTCCCCTACTATATAACAACACCAATAATAATAAAACTAATAGAAGATAAATCAAACATAGACAAAATTGTAGTCATGGTTCAAAAAGAAGTTGGTAATAGATTTAAAGCCAAACCAAACACAAAAGAATATAATTCATTATCAATATTTTTAAATTACTATTATAATGTGGAAAAACTATTAGATGTTAGTAAAAACGTATTTATACCAAAACCAAACGTTGATAGCATAGTAGTATGTTTTACAAAGAAAGAAGAAAAATTAAAAGTAAATGAGGAAATCTTTTTCAAACTAATAAAAGATGCCTTTAAACAAAAAAGAAAAACCTTAAAAAATAATCTAAAAAACTATGATTTAAATAAAATAGAAGAAATATTAAAAACCCATAATTTAGATTTAACCGTAAGAGCTGAAGCCTTACCAATAGAAATATTTGTAGAAATAGCTAATAGTTTGAATTAAATCAAACTTTTTTTATATCTGTAAGCCCTAAAATATAATCAGTCCCCACCTTATAAAACCTTGAAAGAAAATACAAATAAAATAAGTAATTAGTTTAGATATATATAATAGAATTTATATAAGGGGGTAATAATTTGTTTTCAAACCTTCCTCCAAAACTTTCAACACTAAGTGCAGTCGCAATAGGTTATCTACTTTTAGATGACACAACATCAGCTGAACAAAATGCCTTAGGAAACTGGCTTATGTTAATAGCTCAAATGTTATGCACAAATGCTTACTTTGTACAACTAAAAAATGAAAAAACAACATTTAATGATAAAGAAAATACAATATATATGCTTGAAAAAGTAATAAAAGCATTAGAAAAAGAGATTAATAACTTAAAAAATTAATCCCCTAATTTTGTTCTTTTTTAATAAAAATAAATCTAATAAAACAACCAATTATAAACAAAAGGTATACAAAATCTAAATAATTAAATTTATCAATAATACTCATTGTTAAATAAAAAATAATAAAAACGAACATCACACCAATTCCACTAATGTTTTTATGGTTCATGTTAATATTCCTCTCTTGTTTTATTAATTCGTCCACCCCTAGAATAACACGATTACATTTATAAAGGCAACAATAAACTCTCGACATTTTACAACAATTTACAAACAAAAATGGAAACCTAAATAGTTTCCAATTTTTTTTCAAATTCACTTTTATCAATACGAGCAAATAAAATTTCTGGTTCATTTAGCTTAATACCATCATCCATACCGTTAAAATCTTTAGTACTCTCTACCCTATTATTTTGAGTATTTAATTGTTTAAATATTTTCTCGGCAGTCTCAGGTAAAAAAGCAGACAAATACACATTTGCAATTCTAATAGATTCAAGTAAATTATATAAAACAGTTTGAAGTCTTTCCTTTTTACTATCGTCCTTAGCTAAAATCCAAGGCGTTGTTTCATCAATATATTTATTACTTTGTCTGTATAATTCCATTATCTCTTCAATCGCATCAGCAACCTTAAGATCATTCATCTTTTCATCAATTCTATCACCTAAACTAGTCGCACTTTCAATTAAAGCTTTATCAACATCTTCATATTGCTTAGGATTACTTACAATACCATCAAAATACTTATAACTCATATTAATTGTTCTATTAACCAAATTTCCTAATGTATTTGCTAAATCAGAATTAATTCTATCAATAATCAATTCATAACCTATATTACCATCATGTCCATATGGAATTTCGTGCAAAACATAATATCTAATCGCATCAGTACCAAATAAACGAGCCAAATTATCCGCATATAAAACATTTCCCTTAGATTTACTCATTTTATCACTATCAGATGATAATACCCAAGGATGACCAAAAATACATTTTGGTAATGGTAAATCAAGTGCTTTCAAAATTACAGGCCAGTAAATAGTATGAAATCTCAAAATATCCTTACCAATGATGTGTACATCCGCAGGCCAATATTTATCAAATTCATCACTCTTATTATCAGGATCATATCCTACAAAAGTAATATAATTAACCAAAGCATCCAGCCAAACATAAATAACATGTTTCTCATCAAACGGAACCTTCACACCCCAATCAAAAGATGTTCTTGAAATGCATAAATCTTGAACTCCAGGTTTAATAAAATTATTAACAATTTCATTTTTTCTACTTTCAGGTTTAATAAAATCCGGATGAGAATCAATATAATCCTCAAGCCATTTATTGTACTTACTTAATTTCAAAAAGTAAGCTTCTTCCTCAGTTTTATGAACATCACGACCACAATCAGGACATTTTCCGTCCACTAAATCCTTTTCAGTAAAAAACGACTCACAAGGTGTACAATAAAGGCCTTCATACTTACCCTTATAAATATCACCATTTTCATATAATCTCTTAAAAATCTTACTAACAACTTCCTTATGATGTGGATTAGAAGTTCTAACAAACTTATCATAACTTATGTTCATTAAATCATCAATTCTTTTAACCTCTAAAGAAACCTCATCAACATATTCTTGAGGACTCTTAGAAGCTTCCCTTGCTTTTAATTCAACCTTCTCGCCATGTTCATCAGTTCCAGTGTGAAATCTAACATCAAATCCCATCAATCGTTTATATCTCGCAATCGCATCAGTCAAAATACCCTCATAAGTATTTCCAATATGTGGTTTAGCCGAAGCATAAAATATAGATGTTGTAATATAAAATTTTGGTTTCATAATATCCCTCCTCAAAATAAAAAACATCCTATATATAAGGACGTTTTGAACGTGGTACCACCTTAATTTGTAAGAAAACTTACCTCAAACACGTAACGTGTGATTACGTTCTAACATAGTTAGACTGCTCCAGAGCCATTTAAGATAGTCACCTTGTTTATTTCCACCAAACATAAACTCTCTATAAAGTTACCTACCGTTCTTTCTTTCCTCGCATTTCACGGTAATTATAACATTTTTAATATCAGTTTTCAATATGTCTTTCTAAAATTTTAGATCCAAAATTGAGTATATTTATATTATCAGAAGTAAACTCATCAGGACAAAATACAATAATTCCGCCTAAAACATCACCACCAGAAACAATAGGATTTATAATAAACTCTCCTTCCCTACTTTCACTGCCTATCAAACAAACATTATCCCTACTAACTAACTTTCTTTTTTCCAAAATATCAATAATATCATTACTTACATTTTTATTTATATAACTTTTTCCTCCATCGCCAGAACCAAATAAATAACAATTTGTATCACATAATAAAACATCACACTTCAAATAATTCCCAATCAAATTAACAATAACCCTAGCCAAATCAGAAAATTCATTTATCTCTGAGTACCTTTTCAAAACTATATTTTCCCTATCAATAAATATTTCTAAACTATCCCCATTTTTAATTCTTAAAGCCCTTCTCATCTCTTTTGGAATTACAATTCTCCCAAGCTCATCTATTCGTCTAATGATTCCAAATTGTTTCATTTTCAACCTTCTTTCTAGATTTTATTGTGCGTGAAAATATAATAATTATACTTTAAATAAAAATTAAAAAGTGCTATAATTGTTACAGCTTAAAAAAGGAGAGGATTAAATGGAAAAAACATTCGTATTTGGACATCAAAAACCGGACACAGATACAGTAACTTCAGCTATAGTACTATCATACCTAAAAAATAAATTAGGAATGGACTGTGAACCTAGAATATTAGGAAATATCAACAATGAAACAAAATTTGTATTAAACTACTTTAAAGTTGAAACACCTAAATACTTAAATGATGTAAGATTACAAATAAAAGACATTGATTATGAAGAGAATTGTTTTTTAAATGAAGAAAATTCAATACTAGATGGTTACAAATATATGAACGAAACAAAAATTGGAACCATTCCAGTTGTAAATAAAAAAGGAAAATATGTTGGAGCAATTTCAATGAAAGATGCCTTAGGTAATCTAATTGATGGTAATTTAAATAAATTAGACACATCATATGATAACCTACTTTCTGCCCTAAATGGTAAAGAAATTTTAAGATTTGATAAAGAAATCATAGGTAATATTTTAACCGCAGGCTATAGAAGCACAACATTCAAAGAAAAAGTAAACATAGATAAAGAAAGCGTTTTAATCGTTGGAGATAGACATAGTATCATAGAATACGCCATAGAAAATTGTGCATCAATAATTATCTTAACTAACGGCGTTCAAATGAAAGAAGAACACCTACAATTAGCCAAAAAAAATCAAGTTGATGTTATAAGTACTGACTATGATACTCTAGTTGCTTCTAACCTAGTTGTTTTAAGTAACTTTATCAAAACAAAAATGGAAACAAACATTATAACAGTAAACGAAAACGATGCTTTATCAGAAGTATTAGATTTAGCAAACAAGAAAAAATTTAGTAATTACCCTATCTTAGATAACAATGGAAAATGTCTAGGCGTTTTCAAAATAAGTTCCGCAAATTCAAAACATCCAAAAAAAGTTATCTTAGTCGATCACAATGAAAAAGAACAAAGTGTTATTGGCCTAGATGAAGCAGATATTATTGAAATAGTCGATCACCATAAAATTGGAAACATAGGTACAAGCATGCCTATTAACTTTAGAAATATGCCATTAGGATGTACTGAAACTATTTTATACCTAATGTACAAAGAAAATAATATAGAAGTGCCAAAAGAAATTGCTGGCCTAATGATATCCGGAATTATCTCTGATACTTTACTTTTAACATCGCCAACAACAACTGACATAGATAAACAAGCCTTAGAAACCCTAAGCAAAATCGCTGGTGTTGATTATAAAGAATATGGTATGGAAATGTTTAAAGCTGGTTCTTCAATGAAAGGAAAAAGCATTTCTGAAATAATCCACGAAGACTTTAAAAACTTTATGGTAGAAAATCAAAAATTTGGAATAGGACAAGTTTCTACTATGACAACATCAGAAATCTTAAATAAAAAAGATGAGTTCATCAAAGAATTAAATGAAGATGCTCAAGATGAAGGATACATAGCAATTGCCCTATTTGTAACAGACATTTTAAAAAATGGTTCTTATATTTTCTTTAATGAAAAAAGCAAAGAAATATTCGCAAATTCATTTGGTGTAGAAAATATTGAACAAGGCCACTTTTTTGAAGGTCTTGTTTCAAGAAAAAAACAAATTGTACCAAAAATTATGAATTACATGGAAAATTAGTGACGAAAAGTCACTTTTTTTATATCACAAAATCTTTTTTATTTTTTTATTCTTGTTAATTTTAAAATATAACAAAAAAATAAACAAAATTCTCACTTTCTTTTGATATTATATTGTTGTTGCTGTATACTATTATATAGCATTCAAAAAAATTAAATGGAGTAGGTGGTATCATGAAAAAAACAAGATATGCTTTTTTGCTATTGTTTCTATTTGGAATAAGTATCAATAGTGTAAAAGCTGATGAAGGACAGTTATATGAAAACTCGATAAAATCATGTAATGGAATAACATATGGCTATCACAATAATCACTACCACAAAGCAAAGCAAACGGATGCCGGTTTTATTGCCGAAGGAGATGCCATATACACAGACCCATGTGCAGAATATAATGATATTTCTCTGAAAAGTGTAACAATAAATCAAACAAATATTCAAACAAATGATGAAATGACATTTACAACATATGACTCCACCGCAAACATAGAAATACTCCCAAATTATCAATATGCAAAAGTAGAATACGAAAAAACAAAAAACTTAGAAATAGGAAATAACAAAATAGAAGCAAAATTAACAACTCCAGGTGGTATGACTAAAACATACACAATAAACATAATAAGAAACAAAAAACTAAGTAGTAATAATAAAATAAAAACAATTAAAATTGATGGCAAAGAATATAAATTTATAGATAATGAAATAAACAATATTTTCGTAACATCAAACAGGAAATCATTAAAAATAAATATAATAACTGAAGATAAAAAAGCAAAAATAAACATAGAAGGAAATAACAAATTAAAAACGGGAAATAATAAAATAACAATCTATATAACAGCAGAAAATAACGAAATACAAAAATACTATATAAATTATTCAAAAAGTATGTTTATAACAGACATAATAGGAATGGCAATAGGAATTTTAATCCTTTCATCACCAATTATAATAGCTATAATTATCTTCACAATAAAAAATAAAAAACGAAATAAATACATGAACAGAACACATTATTATAAGCACTAATTATTAATAAAATGTCGAAATAATTTGTTGCGAATAAAGAACGCTGTATGTTATAATACTTAAAGAAAAAGGGTGATAAAATGTTTTCAAAAGATATAGGAATAGATTTAGGAACAGCAAATGTTCTAATTTACATAAAAGGACAAGGAATAGTATTAAATGAACCAAGTGTAGTGGCCATAGATGAAGAAACAAAAAGACCAGTTGCCGTTGGAACAACTGCAAAAGAAATGTTAGGAAGAACCCCTGGACAAGTAAAAGCCATAAGACCAATGAAAGATGGAGTAATTGCAGACTTCGAAATAACAGAAATTATGCTTAATAATTTTATAAGAAAAGTAAATGGAAAAAGCTTCTTTGGCAGACCAAGAATACTAATATGCTGTCCTTCAAACATAACACAAGTAGAAAAAAACGCTATAAGAGAAGCCGCAGAAAAAACGGGTGCTAGAAAAGTATACCTAGAAGAAGAACCAAAAGTAGCAGCCGTAGGCGCTGGAATGGACATATCAAAACCAAGTGGAAACATGGTAATTGATATTGGTGGAGGAACAACCGATGTTGCAGTTTTATCACTAGGTGGTATAGTAACATCTTCATCAATAAAAATAGCCGGAAACGTTTTTGATAATGACATAATAAAATACATCAGAGAAAAATATAAATTGTTAGTAGGAGATAGAACAGCTGAAGAAATAAAATTTCAAATAGGAACAGTTTTTCCAGGATCAAAAGATGAAAAGATGGAAGTAAGAGGTCGTGACTTAGTAACAGGTCTACCTCATACAATAACATTATCATCAGAAGAAGTAGAAGAAGCTCTAAGAGAAAGTGCTTACGTAATTGTTGGAACAGCAAAATCGGTTTTAGAACAAACACCACCAGAATTATCAGCAGACATAATTGATAAAGGAATAGTAATAACAGGCGGTGGAGCACTCTTAGATGGGATAGATAAACTTTTAAGTCACGAACTAAAAGTTCCAGTATTTATAGCAGAATCACCACTTACATGTGTAGTTGAAGGAACAGGTGTCTTATTAGAAAACATCCCATTACTAGAAAGTGGTTTAAACAAAAATTATTAGTCCATAATACAAATGGAGGTCATATATGAAAAACGCTAAAGAATTAAAAGAAAAACTATTCAAAAAATCAAAATCAGGTTGGGAAAAAACAACCAAAGAAGAAAAAGAAAAAATATTTGATTACAGTAATAAATATATAAAATTTCTAAATGAAGCAAAAACAGAAAGAGAATGCGTTGAAAAAATATCACAACTATTAATAAAAAACGGTTTTAAAAATATTGAAAAAGAAGAATGCCTAAAAGCAGGAGAAAAAGTATTTTATATAAATAGAAACAAAAATATCTATGCCGCAATAATAGGAAGTGAAGATTTAGAAAAAGGATTTAACATAATAGGAGCTCACATTGACTCACCAAGATTAGATTTAAAACCTAACCCATTATACGAACAAACAGAACTTGCAATGTTTAAAACACACTACTATGGTGGAATAAAAAAATATCAATGGGTAAATATTCCATTAAGCATGCATGGTGTAATAATAAAAGCAAATGGTGAAAAACTAACAGTAAACATTGGAGAAAAAGAAGACGATCCAATATTCACCATCGCAGATTTATTACCACATCTTTCAAAACAGCAAAATAAAAAAAACCTAGAAGAAGCAATAAGTGGTGAAGATTTAAATATATTAGTTGGCAATATACCATATGAAACAGATGAAGAAATAAGTGAAAAAACAAAATTAAATATTTTAAATTTATTAAACCAAAAATACGAAATTACCGAATCTGATTTTGTTAGTAGTGAGATAGAATTTGTTCCAGCAATTAATGCAAAAAGTTTAGGCTTTGATAAAAGTTTAATTGCTGGATATGGACAAGATGATAGATCATGTGCATATACAAGTATAACAGCATTAGCAAACATAGAAAATCCAAAGAAAACATGCATTTGCCTATTAGCAGATAAAGAAGAAATAGGAAGCGTGGGAAACACTGGAATGTGTTCAAGAACATTTGAAAACTTTATTCAAATATTATTAGAAAAAACAGTAGGAAATAAAGTAGGGTTATTAGATAAAATATTTAATAATTCAAAAGTTCTATCAGCCGACGTAACAGGAGCATACAATCCAAACTTCCAAGGCATATATGAAAAAAATAACGAATCATATATATCCCATGGAATTTCAATAATAAAATATACAGGAACAGCCAGTAAAGGTGGAGCCTCAGATGCAAACGCAGAATATGTTGGATATATAAGAAATTTATTTGAAAGAAATAATATAGCCTACCAAAATAGTGAAATGGGTAAAATAGGAGTAGGTGGTGGTGGAACAATCGCATATATACTAGCCAACAAAGGTCTAGATGTACTAGATTGTGGAATTCCCGTCTTATCAATGCACTCACCATACGAAATAACAAGTAAATTTGATATATATAATGCCTATAGAGCATATAAAATATTCTACAAAGACGAGTAATTCGTCTTTTTTCGTGCTATAATTAAAAAAGGAGGAATATATGACAAAAATTCTTGATTTAATACTAGGATTTATTACATGTCTTTTTGGCTATAAATTCAGTAAAGCATTATTAGCTATATTAGGATTCATAATCGGTTACAAATTCGCACTGGCATCTTTACCATCATACATAATAGAAAGTCAGATGGTAACAACATGTTCAATCATAATAGGAATAATAATAGGTTTTATATCTTACAAATTATATTTAATTGGTATATTTATCCTATGTGGTGTAAGTGCATATATTTTATGTCAGTTTATAGGTATTAATCAGTCTTTAAGAATAATATTTGGAATAATATCAGGCATACTAGCTGGAATATTGGGCGTTAAATTCACAAAACCATTATTAATAATATCAACATCATTAAGCGGTACAACATTATTAATTAAAACCTTATTTTCCACACTAAATTTTAATAATGACTTTATATTAATGGTTATATACATAATAATAGTAACCTACAGCATAAACTATCAATTAAAACAACAATAGCATAAATAAACAAAATGTGTTAAAATAAAAACAAGAGGTGAGTTTTATGGGACAAAACGAAATAATAAAAATATTTCTAATGATAATAACAACATTTTTATTCGTTGTATGTATAGTTCCATTTATAAAAAAAATAGCAATTCATGTAGGAGCACTTGATATACCAAATGCAAGAAAAGTTCATAGTAAGCCAATGCCAAGATTAGGTGGTCTTGCAATATTCTTTGGCTTTTTATTCGGATACATGTTATTTGGTGAACCAAGTAGTACAATGAATTCTATCTTAATAGGAAGTTTCATCATAGTTCTAACAGGAGCTATAGATGACATAAAACCATTAAAAGCATCCATTAAATTTGTTGCCCAACTAATGGCCGCAATAGTAGTATGTTGCTATGGAAAATTATTAATACAAGATATTACCGCATTTGGATTATATATAGATTTAGGAATTTTCGCTTATCCTATAACAATATTCTTTATATTAGGATGCTTAAATTGTATTAACTTAATTGATGGTCTAGATGGACTAGCATCAGGAATCAGTGCAATATATTTCGCAACAATCGGAATAATATCAATAATAATGGGTAAAATGGGATTAGACTTTGTATTAACTTTTATAATGTTAGGATCAGTATTAGGCTTCTTAGTCCATAACTTCCACCCTGCATCAATCTTTGCTGGTGACTCAGGATCATTATTCATGGGATTTATGATCGCTGTAATAGCCTTACTAGGCTTTAAAAGTGTAACACTAACATCCTTAATAATACCATTGCTAATTCTTGCAATTCCAATATTAGATACCGTATTTGCAATCATTAGAAGACTTTTAAAAGGTGAAAAAATATCAAAACCAGATAAATCACATCTACATCATCAACTATTGAATAAAAATTTTTCACACAAAACAACAGTATTAATCATTTATGCAATCGATATACTATTTGCCATAGCATCAATTATCTACGTCCTTCATGACCAAAAAGTTGGATACGTAATATACGCATTACTAACAATAATAGTTGTAATATTCGTGTTAAAAACAGACATAGTTGTTGACACAGCCCATATGCATAAAAAACATAAAAAATAATGATTCTTTGTCAAATAGTGTTGGTAAACAATAAATTTGATAAATGATTTAGGGATGAAGAAATTCATCCCTTTATAATGCCTTTAATTAAGAAAATACGAGATATAAAATAATCATATTTTTTATAACCAAAAGTAATTCTTTTAACGCTTGTTTCATCTTTAATATTTAGTATATAATTATTTGTAGACATAAGTTTATTCCTTTCAATGTTTAATTAACAATTACATTGTATTAAATTTATATAAAAACAGTGTAGTAAATTACACTCACCAGCACTACTTATAAAACAACCAAAATTCTTACATAATTATTTTTTTTATATCCATAATAAAAATGGTGAACTTATGGAAAAAGAAATAATAGAAATTTTAGATGTAATATTAAGATGCTTATTATCATTAATAACCTTATTTCTAGTAACAAAAATGATAGGAAAAAAACAAGTATCCCAATTCAGCTTATTTGATTATGTAATAGGAATATCAATAGGAAACTTCGCAGCCGAAATGTCAATAAATCTAAAATCAGAATACCTTCATGGAATAATAGCTGTAATAGTTTTCGGACTAGTCGCATACCTAGTTTCCATACTAACACTAAAAAACTTAAAAGCAAGAAAATTCTTTATAGGAGACCCTACAATATTAATAGAAAATGGAAATGTAATATATAAAAATCTAAAAAAAACAAAATTTGATATTAACGATCTATTAGAAGAATGTAGAATAAATGGACACTTTGACCTATCAGAAATAGATTATGCCTTAATGGAAGCAAACGGTAAAATAAGCTTTTTATTAAAACCAGATTATCAACTTCCAAATAATAAAGACCTAAAAATAAAAAAACAAAAATCAGGACTATGTGCAAACCTAATAGTAGACGGACAAATAATTGAAGAATCATTAGAAACTATGAACAAAGATAAAAAATGGTTAGAACATGAAATAAAAATAAAAGGAATTAAACTAGAAAACATCATACTAGCCACACTAGATCTACAAGAAAATTTAGAAATTTACGAAAAAAATGTAAACCAAGAAAGTTACGACGTATTAAACTAGTAATAAAATAAATAATTTGCTATACTTAAAAACGGTGATAGTATGAAAAGACACTTTTGTGCATCCGCATTTGTAGTAAATGATGAAAAAAAATTATTATTAGTAAAACATGCAATATGGGGAAAATGGACCCAACCAGGAGGTCATATTGAAGAAAATGAAACTCCAGAAGAAGCCGCAATAAGAGAAGTATATGAAGAAACAGGCTTAAAAATAACATTATTAGGTGAACATTTTCCAAGAGAAGATGATTTAATAAGACCATTAGGAATACAGTGCAATAGAAAAATTAATGGAGATAAGCACATAGATATTATATATGTTGGTATTCCTAATAATCTAGAAGCTTCCTTAAAAATCAGTTCAGAAAGTACTGACATAGGATGGTTTACTAGAAAACAACTAGAAGAAATGCCAGTATTTCCCGACATAAAAATTACATTTGACTACATACTAAAAAATTATTTTAATGAGGAAAACTAAACAAAGCCTTGATAAATTATCAAGCTTTTTTCTTACCTAAAAAGGTTTACAACTTATACTATACGTGCTATAATTAACCCTAGTGCGAAAAGAGGGAGTATGTATGAAACAAAGAAATATAGCAATAATTGCCCATGTCGACCATGGAAAAACAACATTAGTAGACCAACTACTAAAACAATCAGGAACATTTAGAGAAAATGAAACAGTTCAAACAAGAGCAATGGATTCAAATGACTTAGAAAGAGAAAGAGGAATTACAATTCTTTCTAAAACAACAGCTATAAATTACAAAGACTATAGAATTAATATATTAGATACACCAGGACATGCTGACTTCGGCGGTGAAGTAGAAAGAATAATGAACATGGTAGATGGTGTATTACTAGTAGTAGATGCTTATGAAGGAACCATGCCACAGACAAGATTTGTATTAAAAAAAGCCCTAGCTGCAGGGGTAACTCCAATTGTTGTAGTTAATAAAATAGATAAACCATCCGCTAGACCAGCAGCTGTTGTAGATGAAGTGATGGACCTATTTATTGAATTAGGAGCATCTTTAGAACAACTAGAATTTCCAGTTCTATATGCATCAGCCCTAAATGGGACATCAAGTACAAGTCCTGAAGTAAGTGATCAAAAACAAACAATGGATCCAATTTTAGATGCTGTTATTGAAAATATACCAGCCCCAGAAGTAGATGAAAATGGCTCATTCCAATTTCAACCTGCTTTACTTGATTATAATGACTTTGTCGGACGTATTGGAATCGGTGTAGTCAAAAGAGGACACATAAAAGTAAACTCAAATGTTTCTTGCATGCGACTAGATGGAACAGTTAAACAATTTAGAATTCAAAAAATCTTTGGCTATTTAGGATTAAATAAAATTGAAGTTACTGAAGCACATGCAGGAGATATAGTCGCAATTGCAGGTCTTCCAGACATATCAGTAGGAGAAACCATCTGCGAAGTAGGACACGAAGAAGCCTTACCTACATTAAGAATTGATGAACCAACACTTCAAATGACATTTGGCGTAAATACAAGTCCTTTCAATGGACGTGAAGGAAAATTCCTAACTGCAAGACAAATAGAAGAAAGATTACTAAAAGAAACAGATAAAGACGTTTCCTTAAAAGTAAAACAATTAGATTCAGAATCCTGGATAGTATCAGGTCGTGGTGAATTACATCTATCTATATTAATTGAAACAATGAGACGTGAAGGATACGAACTACAAGTATCAAAACCGCAAATCATTATAAAAGAAATAGATGGAACAAAATACGAACCATACGAAGATGTTGAAATAGAAGTTCCAGAAGAATATGTAGGATCAGTAATCGAAGCATTAGGAAACCGTGGTGGTACAATGGAAAACATGCAACCATTTGATAATCAAACAAAACTTTTATATACAATTCCATCAAGAGGATTAATCGGTTTTACAACAGAATTCATGACATTAACAAAAGGATATGGTATCCTAAGCCATGCATTTAAATCATATGAAAAAATGACTAGTGGAAATATAGGAGAAAGAAAAGCCGGAGTTTTAGTATCAATAGACGGTGGTAAAGCAACAGCTTATGCCTTAGGTTCACTAGAAGATAGGGGAGTAATGTTTGTCGCACCAGGTACAGATGTTTACGAGGGAATGATAGTTGGAGAAAATAATCATGATAATGATTTAGCCGTTAATGTGACCAAAGGAAAACAACTAACAAACACAAGAAGTGCTAATAAAGACCATACAGTAGTTTTAAAAAGACCAAGAGAAATGAGCTTAGAAGTTTGCTTAGACTACATTAATGAAGATGAATTAGTCGAAGTAACACCAGTTTCATACAGATTAAGAAAAAAAATATTAAACACAAACGAAAGAAAAAAATATTCAAATAAGAAAAATTAGTCGCTATCAAGCGACTTTTATTATGTAATTTTTACATTAAATTTTAAATTATCATTAATATAAAAAGGAATAATAGAAAAAGTATAACCATATTTATTCTTAAAAGAAATCTTAACATCAGGATTTTCATAATCAATAGTCTTACGAATTACAATATTTTCATTAACCACATCTTGTGAATAAAGTAAATTAACCTCTTCAAATTTATCATTACTTTTTTCAATCTCATTAATTCTAAAATCATAAACATCCTCATTAAAATTTAAAACAATATAATTAGATGTTTTATCAAGCAAAATATTATTATCACCATCTTCATAATTTTTCTTATATTCTATAAAATAAAAATCCTTATTAGTATATTTTTCAATCAAACTTTTTAAAAATTTATTTAATTTATTATTATATTGAACCATGCTATTATATTTAATCATTTCATCATCTAAATAAAAAAAATATATATCCTTTGTAGTTTTAATTATTAACTTATCAGCTAAATTTCCACCATATTTTTTGTTAAAATTAGTTCCTATCATATTTTTAATCTTATTAAAATCACCACTATCAATAACATAATTATTATATTTAATCTCAGTAATTTTATCATTTATCTCAAGCTTTTTTGAACATCCCAAAATTAAAAAAGGAATAATAAAAATTAGTAATCTTTTCATATCATCACCTATAATTATTATTATATAAAAATAAAAAACAATACAAAAAAATGCTATAAAGCATTATTTTTTCATACTTAAATAATAATCACGCAATTCCTTAAATCTTTGATAATGAATAATTTCCCTTTGTCTTAAAAAAGAAAGTGGTCCCAAAATATCAGCATCATCGGTCAAATCCATCAAATGTTCATAAGTAGCTCGCGCTCTTTGTTCCGCTCCCATATCACTTTCCAAATCAGCAATATAATCACCAGAAACTTTAATATAACTCATATTAAAAGGATTTCCCATCGCATCAGAAGGAAATAAATCCCTTCCAAATTGAGCATACATTCCATCCAAGCCAGCCTTTAAAAGTTCGTCCTTAGTCGCACCTTTCATAAGTTGATACACCATAGTTGAAATAATCTCAACATGAGCTAACTCTTCAGTACCAATATCAGTAAGTAAAGCCTTACCACGATCATCAGGCATATTATAACGTTGATCTAAATATTGAAACGCAGCCGCAAGCTCACCAGCGGGTCCACCATACACCAAAAAGGACAAAAACCCTAAAAATCGTTATATTTCATGTATAAAACGCCGCTTTTATAAGTAATTACGTTTATATATCTATGGGCAATATCATACTTCTTTTTTATATCTACATTATCATCAGTAAGCGTTTCGTAGATGGTTTTTAAGTTTTCACTTATCTTTTCTTCAATAGAAATATCTTCTTTTTTTTCTGTATTTTCTTCTATTTTTTGTAATAATATTTCTCGTTCCTTTTGTATCTTTTGTTTATTATATTTATATTCAGTTAATGAATCTATTCCATTAAGATAAGCTTCCTTTATTCTTTCTTCTTTTTTTTCTAAATTTTTAAGTGCCTCATATTCTAGATCATTTGTCTTTTTAGACTCTTTTTTTGATTGTACTATATTTTCAATTGCTATTTTATGCGTGCTATCTCTTTTTAATTGTTCCAAAACAAGGCATTCTACTTCATTATAGTCTATTCTATCAGATGCTGTACAAGTACCTTTATTATACCCATTACAGCGTAATTTTCCACTGGTTCTAACAAATGTCCTTCCACACTCACATCTTATTAAACCTTTCATCCAGTGCCATATTTTTGTGTGATGTTCATGTGAGTGCATGAACTTCCTGTTTTCTTTTAGTCTTTCATTTGCCTTTTTAAATAATTCTTCACTAATAATTGCCTCGTGTGTTCCCTTTGTTATAATTGATTTAGTATTATTATATAGTTCTTCTCTTGTGAGTTTTCCATTAGGCGTCCATCGTATTTTACCAGTATACGTCGGATTTAATAAAATGTATGAAATAGTTCTATTTTCAAACTTACTTCCCCTTTTGGTTTTAAATCCTAGATTATTAATATGTCTAGCCATTTCAATTTGGCTCATTTTTCCATCTACAAAAGTTTCAAAAATCCATTTAACTATTTTCGCCTCTTCTTCATGAATTATATATTTTTTATTTTCATTACGATATCCAAACGGTGCTGTACTAAGAACACGACCTTGATTGGCTGCTTCGGTCATTCCACGTGTAACTTCACCTGAAAGACGTATTAAGTAGTATTCATCCATCCACTCGATAATTCGCTCTATCAGGCTGCCAAAAGGACCATCTATGATAGGTTCTGATACACTTACAACGTTAACATTGTTTTTCTTAAGCATATTCTTATAAACAATACTTTCTTCTTGGTTTCTTGCAAATCTTGAAAATTTCCACACAACAATAGTATCAAATTCTTTTTCTTTAGATTTAGCGTGTGCAATCATACTTTGAAATTCATTACGTTTTTCAGCATGTTTACCACTTATACCTTCCTCTTCTACATAAATTTGATTTATATCAATTTGATAATTATTTCTTACAGCATATTTATATATCTCTTTTAATTGGCTTAATGGGCTTAATTCTTCTTGCTTGTTAGTTGATACTCTAATATAAATAGCAATTGTATTTTTTGCATTTAAATTGGTTATAGATAAGTTTTCTTTTTTTAACCAATCAATAAATTCAGATATTATTTGTTTTTTCATTATAGCACTTCCTTTATTAATAAATTTATGATACAATTATATAGAAAAATTGTATTGTAGCATATGTATTGTATTTTATATGCATCGTATGTTATAGTATGCAATTATAGTATTGATTTCAATCCTATTTTTGCTAAGTTGGTGGCTTAAATTTTTCATTTGCTCTCTAGTTCCAGCTAGAGAGTTTTTAATTATCTTTAAATTTACATTATAATATTTTCTCCGTTAGGAGGTTTTTATGAAATTTGATGATTTTTATAAACTATTACAAAGCTATCGATTAAATATTGAACTTTATATAGTTTTGATTTATTTACTAGACATTGATTATTAATGTTTAGTAAATTTCTTTTTTTAGAATTTTATATGTGTTTATATAAAATAAAAGATACCAAATATGGTATCTTAAGTGCTTGTAAAAAGCCAAGTACAGTTTCAAAAGAAACTGAGGTGTCCGTTAAGGACTAAATATAATCAATTAAATGATTACTTTACTTATACCATATTTTTATTCTAAAGTCAAATTTTTATACACCTATTTTTGTTTTATTTTTATTAACATTAGTAAATGTTGTTAAAATTGCATTATCTATTTTATCTAGTATATCGTTAATACAAACGTAATTTTTATTATTTTGAAATATTCTGGATTTGCTAATTGATTTTATTTGTGTTACGTTGGCATAACAATTCAAATTATATTTTAATGAATTTGGATATACATTATGCAATATTTTCCCAAGTGCAATTCTATTATTTCCCCTTTTTGAGGTAATTGGTATTACAGTTACATTATCACTGTAAATGCTATCATTTTTATTTAAAACTATTGCAAAATGAGTATAACATAATTCAGAACCAATATTTATACCAAAGTCCACTTTGATAATCTGACCTCTTTTTAATTTTTTATAAGTTCTTGGTTTGGAGGATAATTCACTCTCAAAAATTTTACTTTCTTTGTCTAACCATTCATCAATAGTACAAAATTTAGGGTGTAAACTATTTTTTATAAGTTTGTACCTATTACAGGCAATATCAATTTTATTATTCATACATCATACTCCTTATTTTGTGGTATTTTTCTTATCTATAATATAATCTTTATTTTTTTTACAAAATCAATAATTTATTTGTTAGATATTGATTAAGTTTTTAACTCTTTTTTATTTTTGCTCATATAATTCTAACTTGATATTGATTCCATAATTGTTTTTATATGTTTTAATAACTTCTTTGCTACAATCATTAAATTCTCCAACTTTGTATTTACCACCAGTAAAATATGCATCAGATTTTAATTGATAGTTAGGGTGTTCATTGTACATTATTAAAAATTTTTGAACTTCTTTAATTTTATGTTCTGGAACATATCCTACCATATATTCTTTTTCTTCATTATCACTTATATAAACTTCGATTGCATCTTCATTTTTGAAGGTTGTAGGTTCTAATCTTAAAGAATTAACACTCAGATTATTTATTTCGTAAATTTCATTTCCATTATCAATTATTTCTTTATTTGTCATTCCATAATACGGTTTGTGAAATATTGTATTTTTATTTTCATTTACAATTTGTTTTATTATTTTTTGTCTATTTTCAAATGTTACACCTGCAACTTTAAAATGTACTGATATAATAGGTTCCTTTTTGTTGTCATAATTTTCAGTGTTAGAATTAATTGCCTTTTTTGCTGATTCTTTATTTGAATTATTATAATCAAAGTAAATGATTAATAAAACAATGAACCATAAAAAACAAGTGTAGATGCCTAATACAATGTGTACCCATGGTTTCCATTTTAATATTTTGTTTTCATATTCGAATCTTTTCATATACTTTACTTTTCTTCTTTCTTATCTATAATATAATCTTTATTTCTTTTAGCAAAGTCGATTAATTTATCAACATCATCTTTGGATATTTCTTCATTCTCATTAAAAAAGCCTTTATCTTTTAACACTTGTTTTAAAGCCTCTTTTTTTTCTTCTTCGGAGAATTGTTTTTTTTCATTTGTTTGATTTTCTTCTAAAGATAAATCAGTTCCAACTAACTTTATCATATTAATATTTAATGCATCAGATAGTTTTTGAACATTTAATAAAGTTGGGTCTGCCTTACCATTTTCCCAGTATCCAATAGTAGAACGGTCAACCCCTATTTTATCAGCTAATTCTTGCTGGGATATTTTTTTTTGGTTTCTAATATATTTTAAATTTTTTACAAAATAGTTTGCCATTCTTTTCCTCCTCAACATTTATTCACACTAATTCTATCGCAAAAAAATGTAAAAATCAACAAATCTGCGAATTTTTTCACAAAAACAATTGACTTTGAGAATATATTCGCATATAATGATGCTAGATAGGAGGTAGAAAATGTTTGTTGAACAAATAGGCAGAGAATTAAAATTAATTAGATTACGTAAGGAATTGACGTTAGAAAGTGCTGCTGAAATACTTGGTATTCATAAAAATACATTAAGTGTTTATGAGAACAACCCTGAAATTTTAAAAATTGGAAAGTTATATTCTTTTCTTGAAAAATATAATGTTCCATCAGATATTTTTTTTAGAAATATTTGCGAATATATTCACAAAAATAATGTTGAAAATAAAGAAGAATAGGAGGTGGGGAAGATGAAAGTTTATGTAAATGATAATGACAAATATTTAAGCCCAGAACAGATTGCTGATAAATGTAGAAAAGTAAATAAAACTGATAATTTTAGTGATGCTCTTGGAAACTTTATAAAATACATTCAAGAAAATAAGATTGATTATTCTACATTTAAAAGACTTGTTAATGTTGTTGAACGTAATTATGAAGATTCTTTAATTCGAATCCAAAGTGAAATCTATTTGGAAATTAGTGATGCAACTAAACAATGGTATAAATTAAAAGATTAATCTAACTAATCTTCTAAATAAATTATTAAATTACTAATACTGATTATATACTTATTTCCTTGATATTGAATTCTGATAAAGTCATTTTGGAAATTAAGTTTATTATCTGTCAACTTATTCACAAAATCGTTAGGCAGAATACCATCGATAAAATCAGTTTCGTTGTTTAATAAACATAGTTCATTGTTTATGTCTTTAAAATATACCTTATACATAAATTCACCTCCAATCTATATCTACATTATAGCATGTTGGTGATAACTATAAATAATTTTAGATACTGGAATATCTAAATTCATAAACTTTAATGGGGTGATCAAATGAAAAATAAAAAACTACCAAAACAAAAAAAATTAAAAATAATTGTTACAAATAAATTAACTGAAGAGCAGGACAAAAAGGCTCTTATAGACATATCTAATATGTTAAAAATAAAATATTATTCAAATTAGAGGTGAAATTATGAAGAAGAGAAGAAAAATAAAATGGAATAACATAGCATTATTAATTGTTTTAATAGTAAGTACTATTATCATATTACATGATTTATATGTGCTTCTTATAATGCCTTGGTTTAATAGTAAGGTACTTGGCTGGACATGGTGTGGATTATTTACTTTTATAATTTCACTTTGTTTTGTGATAGAAATTACTGATTATTTTACTTACGAAATTAACAAAATATAAGAATAAAAGAAGGGTGATTATGAGTGATGATAAAAGAAGAAACAGAAAGCAAAAAATCATTTTTGATGTACTATGACTATGAAGAATTGTTAGAAGATTTATCAAATGAAGAATTAGGTAAATTGGTTAGAGCAATGTTTAAATATGAAAAATTAGGTTTTGAAGATGAAGAATTAAACGGTATTACAAAAATGGCTTTTTCATTCATAAAAAGAAACCTAAAAAGAGATAAAGAAAATTATGACAAAAGGTCAGAAACCTCTAAATTAAATGGTAAAAAGGGTGGTAGACCTAAAAAACAAAAACCTAAAGAAGAAACCTATTTAAAACCTAATAACCTAAAAAAACCCGATAAGGATAAGGAAAAGGATAAGGATAAGGATAAAGATAAGGATAAGGATATAAAAGAAGAAACTACTAAAGAAGAAAAAAATTGCTTCAGCTACTGTGAAGAACAATTTGGTAGAACATTATCTCCTGTTGAATATCAAACACTGATGAATTGGAAAGAATGGTTTGATGATGATGTGATTAATTATGCTGTTGAAAAGACATTACTTAATGGAGCTAGAGGTTTAAATTATACAACTACCATTATTAATTCATGGCATGATAAAGGTTACAAAACATTAAAGGAATGTATGTTAGAAAAAAACAAATATAAACAAAATGAAAATGGCCCTGATTGGTATGGAAAAGAAATAGCAGAAGATAAAGCAACTTTTGAAGAAATAAAAGATTTAGAACGGAGATGTAACTATGGCTAGAAAATATAATCGTTCATGGATTGCTAAAAAAAATATCATTGATTTTAATCAAAAACAGTGGAGACAAGATATTGGATATTTTATTAGTCAACGAAAGTTTTGGCACTTTGCAATGGTAACTAGAACAAAAGTGATTGATAAGAAAAATAAAGTAAAAAAATTTGAAATATATAGCAAGAATGGTGAAAGTTTTAGCATCAAATTTCAAGGCCAAAATAAAATTATCAATTCGACTGATCTTAATTTAGTAAATAATTATTTTAAAATTAAAGAATGAAAAGGGGAATAAAGTGAAAATAATAAGCAATAAAAAATATAAAGATTTAATATATTTTGAAAATGAATTTGGAAAAATCCAAAAGAAATTTTTTGAAATCAAAAAAGCATTTGATAGTTTAAATGATGCAATAATTTTGATTAACAAACAAAACAAAGAATTACAATACAAGCTAAAAATAAAAGAGATGCAAAGACGCCAAAACGCCAGCAAAATTGAAGGCTTAACTAAACAATTAAATGACTTAAGGAGAAAAAATGAAAAAAATTATAGAAAACAAAATTTATGATACTGATAAGTGTGATGTGATTTTAGAATATCAACAGAAAATTCCTGTTTCAACTTTTTTTGGAATAATTGATCAATATTTTAACGCAAAGATTTATAAAACAAAAAAAGGAACATACTTAAATTTTGTTGGAAAATGTGAGAATGTTTACTTTAAAGATTTAAATAAAATTGAAGTCGTTTCTGAGGAATATGTTAAAAATTTAATGATTGAAATAGCTTCAGTTGATGAATATATAAAAAATTTTGGGCAATTGGAAGAAGGTTAAAATGAAAAAAGTTATGATGTTTGTGTTTATTCTAGGAATTTTATTTTTTTACTTTTTTCTCTTTGAAATATGTATGTGCTCAATAGATCATAATTGTACTACTAACTATGAATATTTTGAAAAACATAGTAATTTATGCAAGAAAGTGTGGAAAAAACGATGAAAGAAAAACTATTAAAAATATTTAATAATTATGGAAAATCAAATCAAATGAATAAATTACGTAAAGAAATTCAAGGATTATTAGATGCGATTAAGGATTATGAACTTTATAGTTTGAATGTTGATATGGAAACATATCTAAGACATCGTATTGAAGAAAAAATAGCAGATGTACTGGTGCTTTTACAACAATTTTATGTTAAATATAAGCTTGATATTAATATAAATGTTAAACAAATAAAACCTAATTTAAAAAGATTACCATTAATTGTAAATCTATAATTATAGAGGAAATGTATGCTGTATCAATAAGAAAAGCAATAAATGTGATTTTATAGGTTGTATCAAAGATGTATCTGAATATTTAGTAGAAACAACTGATTATATATGCAATGTTATTAACGGAATTAAAGAAGATGAAGTTTATAACATTGTTCCTAAAATAATTGAAATAACGCATGATGATAAAGGTAATTATGTAGGTGGTTAATATGAATAATCAAGAATTAGTCGAAAAAATAAAAAAGGGAGAAAAGGATATGTCAAAATCACATTATAAGCCAATTTTAATTAGAGAGTTAGAAAAATTATCAAAAGAATTAGGAGATGAAAAAAATGCTTAATGAAGGAATATTGTTAGGAAGATTAACAAAAGATATTGAATTAAAAAAAACGAGTACAGGAAAAAGCTATGCAACGTTTACATTAGCAGTTACACGCAATTTTAAAAATCAACATGGCGAATATGATACAGATTTTATAAATTGTCGATGCTGGAGCAACACAGCTGAAACAGTTAACAAATATGTAAAAAAAGGCGATTTAATAGTCGTAAAAGGAAGATTAACTGGAAATAGATATACTGATACTCAAGGTGCTACAAAATACATTACAGAAGTCAATGTGGAAAGAATATCATTTTTACAATCTGCAAGGAAAACTGAACAAGTCGAAAAGAAAGATGAGGACCCATTCGCAGATTTTGGAGAGCAAGTAAATATTGACGATAATTTCTTGGAGTAGTTATGATAGCAAAACCCGAGAAATTAGCTAGTGAATTAATAAAGCTTGACAAAGATAAATTATACGAATTAAAAGAGTATAAAAACGCTAGAAATAAAGAACAAAATAAAAAATATTGGAAATTATTATACGAATTAGCAAAAGTATTAAAAACGAATATAGAAGAACTACATTTTAAAATGTTGAAAGATTATTCTGTGAGATATCAAGTTTGTGTGCCACACAATACTTTGATAAGAGGAATAAAATATTATGAAAAGTTAAGTTCTAAAGTTAAAAACGGAAATGCGTGGGATATATACATGATATATACTCCAAGTCACGAACTGAATACAAGCGAATTTGCATTCTTGATGAGTGGGCTTATTCAAGAGTGCGAACAGCAAGGAATAGACACAATAAGATGGCCAAAGGTGGATTAATATGAAGGAATATAAAATTGGAATTATTGAAGATGATTTAGAGGAATTAAATTCAATTAAAAGAACTATATATACTCATTTATCTTTTGAGCACACTATTCTATATAAAGATTATAATTTGAATAAAAATACTATAAATTATGTTGATATTATAGATGAAATCAAAAAAGATATTCTTGAAGACAAAATTATGTTATTAATTATTGATAATAAATTAGTTATAGAAGGAAATAGACTAAAAGGCACTTCAATTTATGAAGAAATAAAAAAGATTGCAAGTGATTTTCCTATTATCATTATGACTAATTATAGAGACGAAGCATATGATAGTGATTATGTGGATCCGGATAAAGTATATGATAAAGAAAAATTCTTTTTGAATGGAGAATATACTAAAGAAAAAATAAACTCCATTTGTTTGTTAATTGAAAAATATAGTAAATTAAAGAAAAATATCATTGCTGAAAAAAATAGACTTATTGATGAATATTTAGAGGAGGATTAAAATGAAAGAAATTATTATTGATGGAATTAAATATATTCCAGAAACAGAAGTTACAAAATATTTAAAAGCTGAAGAATATGAAGGAATGAAGTATTGCATAGTAAGAACTTATTCCGCAGGAGTGTTTGCGGGATATGTAGAAAGCAGAAATGGTAAAGAAGTAGTAATTAGGAAAGTAAGACGAATTTGGTATTGGGATGGAGCAAACAGCTTAAGTCAACTTGCCAAAGATGGAACCAAAAAACCTGAAGACTGCAAATTTGCTGTTGAAGTTGATAAAATAGAAGTTACAGAAGCCATTGAAATTATAGAATGTACGGCAAAAGCACAAAAAAGCATTGAAGGTGTTAGTGAGTGGGAAAAATAGAATATATAAAAGCAACACAATTAACTGATAAATACATAAAAGAAAAAGATACTGGCTCTGGCTTTGGCTATGGCTCTGGCGATGGCTCTGGCTATGGCGATGGCTCAGGCTTTGGCGATGGCTCAGGCTTTGGCGATGGTTCTGGCTCTGGCTTTGGCGATGGCTCTGGCTATGGCGATGGCTCTGGCTCAGGCTTTGGCGATGGCTCTGGCGATGGCTATGGCGAAGGCTCTTCAAGAAAAAAAGAGATTTAATGAATTATATAAAATAAGACACGTATGTGAATGTAGTCATACTGTATTTGTGCCTAACAAATTAGAATTTGCATATTGTAGCCATTGTGGAAAGAGAGTATATAGAAATAATCAAATAAAATTTAGGCATGAGTTATTGATGAAGATGGGAAAGAAAAGTAATGAACAAGTATCACAATAAGTGGTAAAGTAGAAAAATATAAATAGGAGGATAATATGGGTAGAAGAATAGCTTTGTTTGGAGGACAACAGGAAACCTTACCAATTAAAGACGAGAAACAGCTGCAGGCTTTAATGGATAATCTGTGGTCTAAAGTTGAGCATGCCAAGTCAAAAATTAAGTATTATCAAGCATATCGTAATTATATGATCTGTTTAATTGGATTCAATACTGCGTTTAGAGCTGAAAATTTGCTTCAATTAAAGGTGTTTCAATTAGAAAAAGGTTATGTATCAATTAAGGAGTTAAAAACTGGTAAGATGCAGAATTTCAGAATGAATAAGCAGTTTCACGATGAAGTACTTAAATATATCAAGGAGTTTGATTTAAAGCCAAATGATTATCTATTTATGGGACAAAAAACGATAAATACGTACAAAGGAAAGACAACTAATGTAATACTTCCAATAACTCAGCAACAAGCACGCAGAGTTATTCAAAAAGCTGGAAATGCAGTGAATATGGATTTTAAGTTTGGATTACATAGTCTGCGTAAAACATTTGGCTATATGTATATTCTTCATGGTGGTAAACCTGAAACACTTATGAAGATGTATAATCACGATGATTACAACTACACGATGCGTTACGTGCACTGGGGAATTGATGATGCAGAGGCAGATCGTGAGGCTATCTTCATCGGTCATCAAAAACCTAAAAAATTACGGAATTAACGTGTTTAGTATCTACGGTAACGTTTTTCAAAAAATATAATGTGGAAAAATAACTTTTACACTTATAAAATAAGACAAAAATATAGATTAAAAATTGCTATATAAAAATGTTCGAGTTTAAGGGATTATAGAACATTTTATAAGAAGGATAATTAAGAAAAGAGGGTGCATATATGAACGATATTTATATTGCATATGAAGAATGTAAGAAAAAATATAATGACTTACAAAATATATATATTGGAATACTTGAAGAACAAGAAAGATTGTTTGCTAAAACTCAACCTAAATCCTTAAATCTAAATAAAATATCTATCGACGGTGGTAAGAAAAACAATTTAATAAATGATTATTTAATTTTGAAAGAAGAAAAACAAATAGATAAAAGATTAAAAGAAATTCAAACACTAATGAATGATAGAAAAGCATTATTAGATAAAAAGGAAATTGAATTAAGAAATAGCAGCGAATGGATAGACAAAATATATGTATATAAATATTTAGAAAAATACAAGGTTAAAAAAATAATAAATATAATGCCATATGAGGATGCTCAAGTATATAGAATGCTTAATGAAATAAGAAATACTTTGCAAGCAAAAAACACAAAAAAATGAAAGATGATAGAAAATGATAGAAAATGATAAAAAATGATAGTTTTCTTGTGATAGAATGATAAAGTAGAAAAATACTTAAATTAAAAAAACAAGTTGGAGGATTAAAATGAAAAAAATAATTAATCTTGGAGGGAAATCCTACACAATGCAATCAAGTGCATTAACACAATTTAAATATCGTGATATGACTGGTAGAAAATTGATGCAAGATATAGATAGTATAAAAGAATTAAAAGTTAATAAAGATGATACTTTAAATATATTAGATGACTTTCTAAAAATATTATTACAAATAACTTATGTAATGATAGTTGAATCTGATGCTTCACAAGTTGGTTCTTTTGATGATTTTCTGAAAAATATAGAAACACTATTTGACAGCATGGATTGGGTTAATGATGTAATAGAATTAGCATTAACTCCCATATCAGGGGGAAATCAAGGAAATCCCCAATCAATCGCAAAGTGATGAGCCAATAGATGAATATCAAGTGTTGGCACTTGCTAAAAGACTTAATATAAGTATGAGTGATATGAAAGAAATGTCATTTGTAAGTTTATTAAACATATTATTATCTAGTATAGAATCTACCTCAGATAGTGCTGTAAGAAAGGCTACTCAAGAGGATATAGATAGATTAATACTATAAAGGAGGAAAAATAAAATGGAAACAAAAGTAAGATGTATACAAACATATATTGATTCAGAAATTAATGAAAGAATAACTAACAACCCAGAGGATGCTAATTATGAAAGAATAGTAACTAAAGAAAGAGCTATTGAATTAGTAAAGGCAGGAGTATGTGAAGTTATTGAACAACAAGAAGAACAAGAACAACAAGAACAACAAGAAGAACAAGAACAAACAGAAAAGGTAGAAAATGCTAAGTTAGAACCTGATGCTGAAACTGCATTGCAGAAAACAAAAACATCTAATAAGAAAACAAAATGAGTTATGGAATAAGAAAAAACTTCTATAATTCAAAATCGTGGAAGAAAGTTAGAAAAAATATCTGGATAAAACAAAATCTATTATGTAATAGATGTCATAAGCCAGTGTATGTTGATGGTTTAAGTGAATGGCTTCCAAAAGACAAGAGAAGAATAGGAATAGTACATCACAGAGAGTACTTAGATAATTCTAATGTCTATGATGACAGTATTACTTTAAGTGAAGAAAACTTAGAGGGTCTGTGTAAGGAATGTCATGAGTTAGAACATCATCAAGATGTATCAACTAGAAAAAATTATACATTTGATGAAAATGGAAACCTAGTTCAAAGAGTTTGAATCCCCCCTAGTGGGGTTTTTAAATGGGCTTTAAGAGAAACCGAAGCGAGAGCCTTCAAAAAATGTGCAGATTTGTGCATATCCCCCCCTATTTCGAGAAAAAGGTGATAAAATGGATAAAATCAAACCAATTAGTTTTAAGAATTTGAAAAAAATCTTTAATGAAATGAGAAGTGAAAAGGGAATGCTTGGACTTACATTAATTAAAGAATTAGAATTCATGAAAAAAACTTTAACTAAATTAAAAAAGGAACTTCAAGAAAAAGGTGTAGTAACGGAGATGTCACAAGGTAAGTATAGTATAGAGAGGGCTAATCCAGCATTGAATCAATATAATGCTATGATTAAAAATTATCAATCAACAGTTAAGCAAATAAATGAACTCTTACCAAAAGAAGATATAGATGGTTTTGACGATTTTGATAATGATGAATTATGACATATATAGAAGAGTATTATAACTGGATTAATAATAATCCAAATAAAGTATGTCAAAAAGTAAAGACTATATATAAAAAATTAGTTGATGATATTAAGACACCAAAAAAGGTGTCTTTTATTAATCAATCAACTGGAGAGACTGAAAACCATACATATATTTTTGATGAGAAAAAAAGTTTGAGGTGTATTCATTTTATTGAAAAATATTGTAGGCAATCAAAAGGACAATGGAATGGTCAGAAATTGAAGTTAGAATTGTTTCAAAAAGCTTTTTTGCAAGCGTTATTTGGATTTGTAGATAAAGATACAGGCTTTAGAAGATATAAAAAGGCAATACTATTTGTAGCAAGAAAAAATGGTAAGTCAGTTTTAGATTCTGCAATAGCTAATTTTATGCTTACAAAAGATGGCGAGGGTGGAGCAGAGATATATTCGGTTGCCACAAAACGTGATCAATCTAAAATTGTTTGGGAAGAATCAAAAAAAATGATAAAAAAGTCGCCTGCCTTAGCAAAAAGAATTAGATGTTTGATTGGTGGAATATATTATGATGCAACCGATTCTACATTTAGAGCACTTGCAAGTGATTCTAATTCACTTGATGGATTAAATAGTCATTTGGTAATTGCTGATGAGGTTCATGCTTGGAAAGATAAAAATCTACTTGATGTAATGTATGATTCAATGAGTGCAAGACAGCAACCTTTATTACTTGAAACAAGCACGATGGGAACTATAAGGCAGAACGTATTTGATATTGAGTATGATTATGCATCTCAAGTTATTAATGGAACAATACAAGATGAAGTATTATTGCCGATTATTTATGAACTTGATGACGAAAAAGAATGGGTTAATGAAGAAGCGTGGTATAAAGCTAATCCATCACTTGGAAAAATTAAATCAATCAAGGCGTTAAGAGAAAAAGTTCAAAGAGCTAAAGCCAATCCTATTGAATTAGTTAATTTACTTTGTAAAGATTTTAATGTTAGACAAAATTCAATAAACGCTTGGTTAACATTTGATGATTTAAACAATGAAGAAATATATTCTGGTTGGAAAGACTCTTACTGCATTGGAGGATGTGATTTATCATCTACTACAGATTTAACTTGTGCTACACTTTTAGGCGTAGTTAAAGGAAAAATAAGAGTGAAACAGATGTATTGGATTCCTACAAATTTCTTAGAAAAAAAGGTAACTGAAGATAAGATACCCTATGATAAATGGTTAAAATTAGGATATCTTAGATTAAGTGGTGAATCAAAAATTGATTATCATGATATTACCACCTGGTTTAAACAGCAGGTTCAAGAATTCGATTTAAGACCACTTTGGGTAGGGTATGATAGTTGGAATGCTCAATTTTGGTGTGATGAAATGAAAGCAGAAGGATTTGATTTGGTGGAAGTAAGACAAGGTTATAAAACTGAGTCTGCACCATTAAAACAAATGAAAGCTGATTTAATAGATAAAAAAATAAATTACAATAATAATCCAATATTAAAATGGAATCTATCAAACGTTGTAGTAAAAATAGATGATAATGAAAATATTATGTTATCAAAAGAAAAAGCAAGGCAGAGAATAGATGGTGCAGCAAGTTTAATGGATGCTTATGTTATTTATGTTAATAAAAAGCAAGAATATTTGGATTATATTGGTGAGGAGGTAAAGTGATGGCAAAAAGAAGTTTATTTAGTAAGATATTTGGAAATAATCAAAGTAGCCCAATCCCACAAAAAGCAAGTGAGTTTACTATTTTAGATGGTACAAGAGCAGTCTTTACCAAATATAATGGAGATTTTAAAAACGATATAAATGTAAGAGCATGCATAGATGCTATAGCTAGAAATGGTGCAAAAATGCATCCACAACACATTAGAAACTTTGCCAATAAATTTGAAAGTCTTAATGATAACTTATATAATTTATTATCAAAACAACCAAATGAATTGCAAAACGCTTTTCGTTTTTATTATACAATTATTTACAATTTATATTTGTATAATGATAGTTTCATTTATATTCAAAGAGATGAAAATTTAAAAGTAACAGGATTATATCCACTTGATTTTAGTGATGGCAAATTATATGAATATGAAAACAAAATATGGGTAAAGTTTAGATTTGGCTATTCTAAAGAACGATTTGTACCATATGATAGTTGTATTCATTTAACACGCTTTATAACAGAAAGCGGAATAACTGGGGGTTCGACTCTGCCAATAACTAAAACCTTATCAATTAAACATATACTAGATGAAGGTATAGTTAATGCAATAAAAACCACTCAATCTATTAAAGGTATTATTAAATCAACTAAAGCCATGTTAAAACCAGAAGATGTAAAAAAAATGCGTGATCAATTTGTTGAAGACTTCATTGAAAATGCAGACGAAAGTGGCATCGGAGGATTAGATGCTACTACAGATTTTACACCTGTTAAAATTGAACCTAAAACTGCAGATGATAATCAAATTAAAAGCATTGATAATAAGATACTTTCTTATTATGGAATAAATGAGAATATTATTCAATCTAAATATTCAGAAGACGAATGGAATGCATTTTATGAATCAGTATTAGAACCGATAGGTTTACAGATGAGCTTAGAATTTACTAATAAAATATTTACTCCAACTGAGAAATATTTTGGTAATGAAATAGTATTTGAAAGTAATAGACTTCAATATGTATCTAATAATACCAAAATCAATTTATTAAGATATGCAAATAATATAATGACTATCAATGAATTAAGAGAAGTATTTAATCTACCACCTCGTGCCGATGGTGACAAGATAATGCAAGATTTGAATCATATTGATAGTGATATAGCCAATGATTATCAAGGCAACAGTAGCAATAATCAGAGTGGTAATGGTGATAACCAAGATAATATAAAAAGTAGTGAATCTAAAAGTAGTGAATCTAAAGGTAATCCATATCATGATAAGCATGGAAAATTTACTTCTAGTGGCAATGCATCGTGTAAAATAAGTAAAAAGGAATATGGAAGACTGGCACATTTAATTGATTCACATCCAAAAAAATGGTCTAAAAATAAAATTAATTCTCAAATCATAGATGACAATTTGTATTTTTTTGAGTATAATGGCTATAATGATTATAATATTATTGACAGGAGGAAATATAAAAAATGAGTGAAATCGAAGAAAAATTAAGAAAAAAATTAAAAGAAGAATATATATTTGACCATGAAGAAAATGATATTTCAGGAGTTATGGGATTACTAGATACAGAAGAAGATATACAAAAAATGTATGACTATATAGTTGATAATAACATTACTGATACGGATGATATTTATAAATATGGTTTTGAATTATGTGATGATTTAGAAGAAATTACGGGAATAGAAGAAGATGAATAAGCACTCAAAAGGGTGTTTTTATTTTTAAGAAAGGTGTGTAAAAATGAAAGAGAAAGAAATAAGAAAATTAGATATGCAATTTAGGGCAGAAACTACTGAAGAAGAAAAGATGGAAATAAAAGGTTATGCAGTAGTTTTTAATAGCCCTGAAACTTACGAATATACTGAAATTATATCAAAGAGTGCATTAGATAATGCTAAGATAGATGATGTAGTATTAAGATACAATCATAATGATTCGTTTATGGTTCTTGCAAGAACAAGAAATGGTTCATTAAAACTTGCTAAAGATGAAAAAGGTTTATTTATGGATGCTGTTTTGCAAGATGATATAACAGAACATAAAAATATATTTAATGCAATAAAAACAGGATTAATAGATAAACAATCATTTGCATTCACGGTAGAAGAAGATGAGTATGATTATGAAACAGATACTAGAACAATAACTAAAATTGGTAAGTTGTTTGATGTGTCAGTTGTAGATCAACCATTTTATAATGCAACTGATGTAAGTATTGCAAGTAAGAATGATGACTTTTTAGAAAGAAGAGCAGAATTAAGAAAACAATATGAAGAAAACAAAGCCTTGGAAGAGGCAAAGAATAAACTAATTACTAAATTAGGTTAATATGATGATGAAAGAAGAACTGGAGAGTTCTTTTTTTGTTGGTGGATATCAACTAAGTCGTTTTAATAAAGGCTGGAGAGCCGAGTGGGAAAGATACAGCCCTAAAGAGTTCAAAAGGAATAGGAGGTCAATAATGACAAGAAAAGAAGAAATTGAAGCTCGTAAAGTTGAACTTCGTAATGAAATTCAAAATGCATCAAATATTGAAGAATTAAATGAAAAAGAAAAAGAAGTAGATGCATTAAATGAAGAAGAAACTCAAATTGAGAGCCAAGAAAAAAATAAAACAATTGCAGATGAAATGAAAAAACAAGAATCTGTAATAAAAGAGATTAGAAAAGAGGAAAGAAAAATGAATAATGAAAAATTAAAAGAAGTAAGAAATTCAAAAAAATATATTGATGCTTATGCAGAATATATAAAAACTGGTAAAGATGAGGAGGTAAGAACACTTTTATCTGAAAACGCCACTGATGGAACTATTGCTGTACCAGATTTTGTCTTAGATGAGGTAAAAACTGCGTGGGAAAAATCTGATATTATGTCATTAGTTACTAAAACAGAACTCAAAGGAAATTTAAAAATTCAGTTTGAAATAAGTGGAAGCGATGCTGTAGTTCATACTGAAGGTAGTGGTGCTGTAGATGAAGAAGACCTTAAGGAAGGTATTGCAACAATTAGTCCAGCATCTATCAAAGAATGGATTTCAATATCTGATGAAGTAATGGATTTAAGAGGTGAAAAATTCTTAAGCTATATTTATAATCAATTAACTTATAGAATTGTTAAAAAAGCAACTAATGTATTAATTGCTAAGATTGCTGCATTACCACAAACTGCAACAAAAACAAGCCCAAGTGCTGTTAAAATAGCAATTGAACCAAAAGCATCAACTATTGCTACTGCATTTGCTAATTTAAGTGATGAAGCTTCAAACCCAGTAATAACAATGAATAAATTAACTTATGCTAAGTTTAAAGAAGTACAATATGCTAACAACTATGGCGTAGATATTTTTGAGGGCTTTGATGTTAAATTTAATAATACATTACCATCATATGAAACAGCTAGTTCAGGAGATGTTTATATGATAGTTGGTGACTATGGTCAAGGTGCAGCCGCAAACTTCCCTAATGGCGATGAAGTTAATATTAAATTTGATGAATTAACTCGTAAGAAAGAGGATTTAGTTGAAATTTTAGGTCGTCAATATGTTGGTGTAGGTATTGTTGCTGATAAAGCATTTACATTAGTGGCTAAACCTGAATTAACCGTTTAATAGAAAAGAGGAAGACTATGCTAGATGAAATAAAAAAAATACAAGGTATAAATCATACTGAATTTGATTCAGTTATTCAAAATTGGATTGATTCAGCTAAGTTAGACCTTAAAAGTATCGGCATAGTCGATACTTTTATTAATAATTCTGATAGTTTGATAAATACCGCAATAATTACTTATGTTTTAAGTTTATTAGATGTAGCAAACGCTGATTTATATTCCAATAGTTACGCACTTCAAAAAGATGTGCTAAGACACACTAAAGAGTATATAACAGAGAAATAATTATATGGAATATAGTGAAATCATTTATTTAATAAATCAAGTTAAGAAGCAGGATGATATTGGCAATTATCTTCCCACTTCTGAAACCAAACAAAAGTGTTTTGCTAAAAAACAAAGTGTAAAAACTGGAGAATACTATAGTGCAATAGAAGTTGGATTAACACCAAATTGTGAGTTTGTTCTTAAGAGACTAAATTACAATGGTGAATTTGAATTAGAGTGGAATAATGAACGATATCAGGTTATTAGGACAGTAGAACCTAAAAACAAGTTTGATATTGTTTTAGTATGCTCTAGAAAGATTGGTATAAATGGCTAACTCTTCTATTTTAGATATAAATGATATTCTTGCTGGTTATTGTGATGATATTCAAGCACTAATTGAAGAGGAAACAATAAAGATTGCAAAAGAGGGTGTTAAGACACTAAAAGCAACTTCACCAAAGAATAAAAGAGCAACAAAAAATCGTGGAAGATATGCTAAAGGTTGGAGAATAAAAAAAGAAGTTGGCAAAGGTGAAATCTATTGCACTATTCATAATAAAACTGACTGGCAATTAACCCACTTGCTTGAAAATGGACACGTTACAAGAAATGGTGGTAAGACTAAGCCAATTGTACATATTGCACCTGTCGCAGAACAATGTATATCTGAATATGTGAAAAATGTAGAAAATGGTATAAGAAAGAAGAGTTAATATGCATAAAAAAATATATGAATTATTGAATGAATTGAATATACCAGTAGCTTATGATCACTTTAATGTACAACAGAATGTAACTCCACCTTTTGTTGTCTATAGAGAATCCAGTACAGAAACATTTAAAGCTGATGGTAAGGTATATTATAGGCCTTCTTCTTTTGAAATAGAACTTATAACAGAAAAAAAAGATATTGTATTAGAACAGGCTATTGAAGAATTGTTAACAAAAAATAATATTCCATATGACATAACAGATGAAATATGGGATGAAGACGAAAAAATTTATCATAATTTTTATGAAATATAGGAGGAAAAAATATGGGAAAAAATAAAGTTAAATTTGGATTAAGTAATGTACATATTGCTAAAATAACTGCTAATTCTAGTGATGGTGTTACTTATGGTGATCCATTTAAAATACCTGGTGCGGTAAACCTAACACTTGATCCAGAAGGTGAAAGCACTGATTTTTATGGTGATAATACTAAATATTTTAGTGAATATGCCAATCAAGGTTATAGTGGTTCATTAGAAATTGCTATGATAACTGATGAATTTAGAACTCAAATTTTGGGCGAAACATCAGATTCAAACGGCGCATTAATAGAGAGCGTTGATGATACTATATCTGATTTTGCATTAGGTTTCCAAATCAATGGTGATAAATCAAATCGTAAATTTTGGTTCTATAACGTATCTGCTCAAAGACCATCAACTTCAGGTCAAACTATTGAAACATCAAAAGAGCCAACCACTGATACTTTAAATATTACTGCTAATGCAAGAATTAGTGATAATAGAGTTAAAGTGTTCTTAGAAGAAACAGAAGAAAATAAAACTGCATATGATAGTTTCTTTAGTTCTGTATATGAAAAAACAGTTTAATTTAATGCTACTCTTTAGAGTAGTAAAAAGACTACTTATAACTACTTTAAAAAGTAGTTTTTTTAGTATTGGTAAAGAGGTGAAATTATGGCGAGTTTAAAAGGTATTACTATAGACATTGGTGGTAATACATCTAAATTAGAAGAATCATTAAAAAATGTTAATCAAGTAGTTTATTCAACCAACTCAGGGCTTTGGGAGTTGAATAGAGCATTGAAATTAGACCCTACAAATACTGATACATTAGCAACCAAACAAAAATTATTAACTGCAAACATAGGTGCTACCGTTGAAAGATTAAAACAGCTAAAAACTGCTCAATCACAATTAGGAGAGTATTCTAATTTAACAGAAGAGCAGAAACAACAGTATACTAATTTATCAATTGAAATTGCTAAGGCACAAAGTAATTTAGTTAAGATGAATAAAGAACTGGATAGTATCAAATCTGGCAATTTAACACCAATAACTAATGAAATGGATAAAGTGGGTCAGAGTGCTATCAAAGTGGGAGATTTAATAAAAGCAAATCTTGCTAGTGAAGCAATTATTAGAGTATTTGATAACATAGTAGGAAAAATTAAATCTATATCTAATTCAATAGGGAATATGGTTATTTCTGGTGGTATTGATAGAGCATTAAATTTGGAAAATGCTAAAGCTAAAATGTCTACATTTGTTGATTCTACAGAACAGCTTGATGAAATAATGCAAAATGTCAGTGACTCGGTTGATGGCACTGCTTTTTCTATGGATAGTGCTGCTACAGTAGCAAGTGGATTATTTGCTGCAGGTATTAAAGAGGGAGAAGATATGACAAGTGCTTTAAAACTTGTAGCAGACGCATCTCAAGTGTCAGGCCGTTCTATGGAAGATATGGGTTCTATATTTAATAAAATAGCTGCAAACGGAAAAATTACTGGGGAAGAATTAAATCAGTTATCTGATTCTGGCATACCAATTTTACAAATGTTATCTGAAACTATGGGAATTAGCACATCCGAGGTTAGTAAACTTGTTAGTGCTGGAAAAGTAGGGTTCGAAGAATTTTCAAAAGCAATGGAACAAGGTTTAGGAGGAGCTGCTCAGAATGCTGGACAAACCTTTACGTCATCTTTAGCTAATTTAAAAAGTGCATTGTCAAGAGTTGGTGCAGAAATAATGACACCTCTTTTAGAAGGTATAACACCAGTAATGAATTCTGCAAAAGACATGATTAAAAAGATGGTAAGCGGAGAAGACATTAGTGAAGAAATGAATAATCTATTAAAACAGTTAGGAACTTTTGCAACTAATGTTGCAAATCATTTGATTCAAATGTCTGATAAATATATACCTGTCATAAGCCAAATGCTAGATGAAATTATAAAGATGATTCCAGAGTTGCTCCCTAAATTAATTCCACTTATTACAAATTTAATACAAAACATCGCTAATTTATTATTAACTAATCTTCCTACTATAATAAACACACTAATACAAGTTATTTCACAATTAGCTATTTCACTTGGTGAAATGTTACCTACATTAATACCACAAATAGTTGATTGCATATTGAATATTGTAGATACAATTATTGATAATATAGATTTAATAATTGATGCAGGAATACAACTTATTGTGGGCTTAGTAGAGGGATTAACTGCTCCAGATTCACTTGCTAAAATAGTTGAGGCAATACCAACAATCGTATTAAAAATAGTTGCGGCAATCAAATCAAATTTACCTACAATATTTGAGGCTGGAATTAAGATAATTGGATCTTTAATATCTGGAATAATAAGTATGAATAGTGCAGTTGGGACTGGAATATTAAAAGTTATTAGTGCGATTAAAGAAAAGATGGGTCAATTACCTAAAATGGCTCTCGATTGGGGTAAGGACATGATTCAAGGCTTTATTGATGGTATTAAAAATATGATAGGAAAAGTTGGAGATGCAGCAAAGAGTGTTGCCGACAAAATCAAAAATTTCTTACACTTTTCAAGACCTGATATAGGACCACTAAGAGATTATGAAACATGGATGCCTGACATGGTTAAAGGTATGGTTAAAGGAATTAACCAATCAAGTTACTTATTAGAAAATGCAACCGATAAGATGGCCCAAAATATGGCAAATAAATTATCTTTTGATGATATATTGAAAAATACTACTGGAGCAATGAAAGCACTCAATTATGGTGTAAAAAACTCATTAAATCCATTGATTAACCCTAATGCTAATAGCTTAATGTTAGAACGTTACAGTAACAATACAAATGATAATAAAAACAACATTGAATTCAATCCAGTTATCAACAATTACTCTAAATATACATCACCTGCTGAGAATGTAAGACTTCTTAGACAAGAATATCAATTATATAAATTAAAATATGGGGGTGCTAGATAATGGCTTATAATTCAAGAACCAAAAAAATAATATGTGAAAACAGTTATGGATATAAATTATCATTTAACTATTCATTTCCATTTTTTTTAGATTCATATTCTGGAATTCATGAATATGCGGGAAGTGTTGCTACTATAAAAAGTGCATTCGGTACTGGTGTGTCATATATAGGAACATCGATTAATCAACGAAGTATTAGTTTGGTAATTGCATTTAAGGATGGGGAAAACTTAATTACAAATAAGCAAAAAATATATAATATTTTCCCATTAAAAGATAAAGGTACACTCTATTATTATGAAGGCTATATAGAAAGAAAGATAAATTATTACGTTGAAAAGGTAACCTTAACTAGAAAAGCCAATTACACTTACGCAACAATTAATTTATTATGTCCAAGTCCTTATTTTATGGATTCAAAAGAAACAATAGCTACACTTAGTAATTGGGATAAATTATTTAGTTTTCCACTTGAAATACCTGTTTCTGGTATTGAATTTGGTAGTCAAAATAATGTTACTACAGTTGAAATTGAAAATAATTCACATATATCGTATGGTTTGACTATCACATTTATAGCAAATGGTGAAGTAGTAAATCCATCATTAACAAACACCAGAACTAATGAAATCATGAAACTAAATTATACTTTAAAGTTAGGCGAGCAAATAGTTGTTACTACCTATAACAATGAAAAAACTATTACTCATATTGATTCTAATGGAAATGAAAGTAATATAACAAATGCGTTGGTATTTGGTACAAAGTTCTTACAGGCACCGAATGGTGTAAATAAATATGTGACAAATGCAGATAGTGGTTCAGCCAACTTAGATTGTACTATTAGTTATTATAACTATTATGAGGCAGTATAGAGGTGGTTAGATGAAATTAATAGAAAAAGATAGTGGTATATTAGGTCGTGGTCGAGGTATTGCATACGTTGATGGGAAATACTATTTATTATCAAAGAGCCCTGCAAAAGTATGTGTATCAGAAAACTTAGAAAATTGGACTGAATATCAATTAAATGAAGATTATTTAAAACCAAGCAATATTGTATATGGCAATGGTGTTTTTATAATAACAGGTGAAAGTAGTACAAGTACTGATACTTGGTTTTATCGATCTACTGATGGTGTTAATTGGACGCCAATTAAGATAAATACAGGTGAAACTTTTGGAATTTCTAGTAATAGTGTCAAATTTATAAATAATAGATTTGTAGCATTACTTGGTATTTATTGGTATAAGACGATAGACGGAAAAAAAATAAGAACTAAAACTGAAGACTGGTTTTACGAAAGTACAAATGGTATAAGCTGGACAAAACATCAATTAATTGTTGAATCTAGTGAAAATCTTAATCAAATGGACATCGATTTTTACAACGGAACTTATGTAAGAGTTGGAGAAACTGGTTCAATATTTACATCTACAGATCTTGACAATTGGATAAGAAGAGTATCAGAAACAACAGTAAAACTTGTTGGTATAACATATGGTAAAGGTCAGTTTGTAATTACTGGAGATAACGGAACAATTTTAACCTCAACAAATGGTATAAACTGGACAAAGCAAGAAACTGGAACTGATGCATATTTGATTAGGTCTAGATATGCAAATGGAACGTATATTGCTTGTGGCTACAATGGTACTATATTGCAATCAATAGATGGTGTATCATGGACTGACATTGATAATGGCACAGCAGGTCTTAGATATGGATTAGCCTATAATAATGAGAAGAATGTAATGGTAATAACAGCAGAGCATTATAAAGAAACTGGAACAATACCTATTTATATATTAAATCTATCCCGTGAACTTACTACTGATGGTGATGAAGATTCATCCTTGTTCTTTTTTGATAAAGAACTTAATATGCTTGGAATTATTGATTATTTTATTAGTCTAAGATGGCGTAGAAAATATTTTGAGGCTGGTGAATTTGAAATAGTATTGCCAGTTACTGATTATATAATGAAATTTATTGATACTGATATTTTAGTTATGAGAAATAATTATACCGAGGCGGGTATTATTGAAACGATAGAATTTAGTGATGATAGTACAGATGAAGAAGTAACCATAAGTGGTAGATTTCTGTCATGTTTATTCGAAAGAAGAATTGTTAAAAATAAAATAAACTTTACAGGCAATTCAATTGAAGGTATGAACACAATAGTCAATGCTATGACTCCACTGACAGACGCATGGGAGACTGAAACAGTAACAATGAGTTCAGAACCAATTTCTTTTCAGTGTACATATAAAAACGTTTACGATTATTTGCTTAAACTCAGTGAATACTCTGGCCTTGGAATAAGAATTGTACCTAATGTTGATTCAAAGGTTTATATGTTTGAAGTATATAAGGGAAAAGATAGGACAGTTAATCAAACTGAAAATGAACAATATGCTTTCAGTGATGATAATTATAATTTAGAGCAGGGAAAACTTGTTATTTCAAAGAAAACAAGTGTTAATTATGTTTTAGTTGGTGGAACTGGAGAAGATACAGCAAGAATAACAACTACAGTTGATGAAGGTAAAACAGGATTTGATTTATATGAATTATTTTGTGATCAAAAATCTTTAAGTAATAATAATCTATCATCAAGTGAATATATAGAAAAATTAAAAACCGTTGGAGAAGGAAAATTAAGCACAGGAACATTTAACTTAGAAGTAACCGCATTAAACATTGGTGATTATAAAGATAAATGGGACTTAGGAGATATTGTTAATATCAAAAAGGATAAATGGGGAATATTAACCTCATATAGAATAATAGAAGTTGAAGAAATAATAGAAGATGGGAATATAACAGTTAAGCCAACCTTTGGAAGTGCTTTTTCAAGTGCTTGGGATGGCGAATAAGAAAGGAATGATATAAATGGCACAAAAATATGGATTCTTTAATTCAGTAAACAATGATAGGGTTTATGATGCCAGTGATGTTGCTGATTTTTTATCAAAGTTTTTTACAAATGGAATATTTAATAATTCTTTAAAAGTAAGTGCAAACGATAATATGACTGTTTCTGTTGCGGCAGGAACAGCTAATATTAATGGATATAGTTATGAAAATACAGAATCACTTACTTTAGATATAGACGAGGCAGATAAAGAATTAAATAGAATTGATTCGGTTATATTGAGATTAAATCTAAGTGATAGAAATATTACTGCAATGATTTTAGAAGGACAAACAGCCACGACACCAGGCCAGCCAATACTAACAAGAAGTGGAAATATTTATGATTTAAGACTTGCGAACATTACGGTTTCAACTGGAACTACGAGAATAACAACTGATAAGATAACTGATACTAGATTTACTGACGAGTGTGGTAACGTTGTGCAAGCAGTGCAAAGTTTATCTACTGAAGATATTTTTAAGCAATACAATATTTGGTTTACTACGTGGTTTGATAATGTTAAGGGGCAATTATCAACAGACGTTGCTGGTAATTTACAAAATCAAATAGATGAAATAAATGATAAACTAATCTTCGATACAACGATTATTGAAGTGGAGGAGGAATAACATGAAACTATTTATTGAAAATATTACTTATAATATATATATGTCAAACAATACAAGAAAGGAGGGAGTTCTATTAAGTAACTCTCTTCTAGGAGGTGTTTGTTAATGAAAGTAGCAAGCACTTTATGGAAAAAGAAAATAGACGGCGAAGAAATGGAATTCTTAGTATGTCCTTATATGGTAGGAGATATATTAACTACAACAAATAATATAGACCCTAACGCAAGATATAAGGGAACGACGTGGCAAAAAATAGAAGAAGAAACATTCTTAATGAGTGCTAGTGAAACCTATCCAGTAAAAACTACAGGTGGCGAAAACACACACACATTAACAGTTGATGAAATGCCATCACATTCACATCAAATTTCAGGAAGAACTGGAGTAAGTATGTGGTCAGTTGGTGATATTGTAATGGCTGCGAATGGGACCAATCCAGAAGGTACCACTTCGACACAGACTTCAGGTGATTCTAAAGCACATAATAATATGCCTAAATTTTACGCCGTTTATTTTTGGTTAAGAGTAGCATGATGGCACAAAAAATAATGAAATTATTTAAAAACTTTTTTAAAGGTAATAAACTAAATGCAAACGAGATTGCACTGCAAAATAATGAAACAGGAAAATATAAATCTTTGGATACTGTAATTAATGAAATTCAGGCAAACTTCGGAGGTAAATTTTAAAAAGTAGAAAGAGGAAAAACATGGAAACAATAACATTAGGTCAAATCGCAACTGTCTTGGCTTTTTTAAGTGCATTAATTGGCTCAGTCGCATATATATGTAATGTGCTCAAAAAACAAATAAATAAGCTCTTTGAACCTATTAGAGAAGATTTAAAAGAAGTTGATAAATCTCAATGTAAAAATTATTTAGTGAGATTTTTGAAGGACATAGAAAATAAGCAGGAGCTAAGTGCTATTGAAAAACAAAGAGCATATGAATGTTTTGAAAGATATACCAGTCTAGGTGGTAATAGCTATATCCATGACTGGTGGGATAAGTTAATGAAAGAAGGTAGATAATATGGATTTAAGTTTTTTAACCGAAAGTGTAAATGTTGTAATTTTAGGAATTTGTTTATGTGTTGGGTATGTTATTAAAAATTTAATTAATACAAATGACTTTAATAAATATATACCCTTAATTGTATTAGTTTTAGGCACATTCTTAAGTGTTGTATCTAATTTACATAACATAACTTTAGATGTAATATTAACAGGCATGGTAAGTGGTTTAGCATCTACAGGTATGTATGAAATGCTTAAAAATTTATTAAGAAAAGAGGGATAATATGGAAATAAGACAAATGTTAGTAGATAATAGTAAATATAAATATAAATGTCCATATAGTATGAATGCGACAAGAATTGTAGTGCATAATACTGCAAATGACGCAAGTGCTAATAATGAAATTAAATATATGATTAGTAACAATAATGAAGTATCCTATCATATCGCTGTTGATGATAAAGAAGCCGTACAAGGTATTCCATTTAATAGAAACACATGGAATGCAGGTGATGGCAACGGCAAAGGTAATAAAGAAGGTATATCTATTGAAATTTGTTATTCTAAATCAGGTGGAGATAGATTTATTAAAGCAGAACAAAACGCAGCAAAACTAATTGCTCAACTTTTAAAAGAAAGAGATTGGGGTATTGATAAAGTCACAAAACATCAAGACTATTCAAAAAAATATTGCCCACATCGTACTTTAGATATGGGCTGGGATAGATTTTTAAATATGATTAGAGCAGAATTAGGCAACTCTGCAGAAAACTCTGCAAAAAACTCTGAACCAACTTGCACAGGAAATATTACTTACCAATCATATGATAATGTCAAGAAATGTTGGTTACCAGAAGTTGTTAATGATAATGGTTATGCTGGTAATTTAGGCAATTCTATGGGTGGTATAAGAGCCAAATGTGTCAATGGTTGTATTTATATGTTAACGCATGTAAAAGGTGGTTCTTGGTTATCTACAATTAAATCAGATACATATGCAAAGAACTCAAACAATGGAAGTTCTTATAGTGGCATAATAAACAAAACTATTGACGGCGTTAAAATATGGTCTGACTATGGTTATGTAAGTTATAGAGTACATACAAAAGGTGGCTCATGGCTTCCTTGGATACATAAAGCCGATAATACAAATGATGGTTATGCAGGGATCTATGGAAGAGAAATTGACGCAATTCAAATGAAATAATGTTCCGTTCAAAAATTGAACAGTAAAAAGGTAGTGGTGTAAAAATCACTACCTTTTTTATTTTGCTACTTTTTTATTTTTTGAATTCTGTTTTTAAGAGGACATAAGCTTTTCTAATAAACTCAACTTTACTCATATTAATTTCCTTTAAAAAATTATCAATCTCTTCTTTTTCAGCAATTGGAAGTTCAGTTTTAAATTGCCTATAGTGTTTTTTGTTAAATTCTTTATTATATTCCTTTTGATTAAATTTTTTTTCATAGTTTTTAAGAAAGTATAAAAAGAAAGTTTTTTCTATCCTTATATATGTCTTTTTTGGTGTGTGGTCCACCATATTGTGTCATAATACATTTAGCCATATTTAAATCTTTTTTCTTAATATTCACAGGATATTGTAATTTTTTTTCATATTTCCACATAATAACCCCCTAATTTTCCCAAGGCCAAGGAGTATCATTCCAAGTCCAAGGTACCCCTTGTTTTGAATTCACGCAAAGTGCTCCAAATTTGTTTTCATATTCTTCAGTCGCATATTTACTATCAGAACTATATTGATTAAAAAGTTCTATCATCACCTTATCATCAGGGTGTGTATCCAAATACAAATTTACATCATGAGCCGCAAAAGCATAAGCATCAACCTTAGTTAAAAGATTTGCTTGTTCATTCATTGGTCTAATATCATAAGGCCTAGAAAGCTTATATTGATTAAATAAATTTGGAAACATATTACCTCTGATAAAACCATTATAAACATCATATAATTTATCCGGACTTGCATTACCATTAAAATTACACTTATTAAAATTCATATTATCACCAGCTTGAGCCTGTAACTTTTTACTAAGTTCATTATCATAATTATTTTCCTGTGGAAATGACATCATAAACCCATTAGAAAAATTATTCATATTAAAATAGTCATTCATCTATTTAACCCCTTTCGACATATTCTATGAATAAAAAAATAAAAAGTATAGGCAAATTAAACATGTTCGCTTGTTAAATAAGCAAAAAACTAGTAATATATCAAAAGAGGTGTAACTATGAAACTATACGACAAAGTAATAAGAATATGTGGAACAACAGACTTTATGAAAGGCTTAAATTATCAATCAAATAAAATAAAATTAATCAAATCAGAAAAAGAAAATATAGTAAAAAGAAACTACTTTAAAATAATATCAGAAAGAATAGACAAAGAATACGACGTGGAAATAATAACAGACCAAAATAAAAATATAAATGACTATTTTTGTACATGCCCACAATTTGAAAAAATGGATACGTGCAAACACATAGCTGCATGCATACTAAAATATGAAACAGAAATATTTAATGAAAAAGAATACAAAGATACAAAATATAAATATACTCTAGGTCTTTCAATCCTAGAAAAATTCAATCAAAAAAAGCCAACCATCAAAGAAAAATTAAAACTAGAAGTAGAAATAAAAAAAATAGAAAGTTACTACTATACTAACTATATAACAGTACTTTATAAAATCGGCTTAGATAAAATGTATACCTTAAATAATAAATACCATAATTTCATGTACGCATATCATCATAAACAAAATTACAAAATATCAACCAAATTAACATATTCACCAGATAAATATTACTTCGATAAAATAGATGAAAAAATACTAAACTTCAACATACCAATATATCAAAATGGATACATTGCATGTGTAATAACAAAAGAAAACATAGAAACATTTATGGAACTTATTAAAGATAAACAAATAAAAATGGAAAATCAAATAATAAAATACACAAAAGAAAATCCATTCGATATAAATCTAACAAAAACCAATAATTACTATAAATTGTCAATTAATAACCTAAATAAAATAAATGCCCTAATTGATGATTCACCATTTTTCTATGACGAAAACACTATATATAAAGTAGATGAAAACATATATAAACTATATAAATTATTAAAAGAAAACAATATAGATAGTTTCATCTTTGAAAAAAAAGACCTAGGAAAATTCACATCTGGACTATTACCACTTTTAAAACAAAATATCAAATTAGATGAAAAAATAACCGAAATAACCATATCATCCACACCAAATGTAAAACTATACTTTGATTTTAACTATAATTACATAGAATGCAAAATAAAATTAACATATTCAAACAAAGAAATAGATTACTTTTCAAAAGACCCAACAATAGTAAGAGATTATGATTATGAAGACAACATAATTCAAAATTTAACAAATCAAGGTTTCACAGTAGAAAATAAAAAAATAAAACTAGAAGATATTGATCAAATAGGCACATTCCTAGAAACAGGAATATACCAAATAAACAAAGAATATGAAATATATACATCAAAACAAATAAAAGAAACAAAACTAATAAAACAAACATCAAATAGTGTAACCTTCAAAATAGGTAAAGATAACATACTATCATATAATTTCAATCTAGATGGCATTGAAAATAGTGACTTAACTAATATTCTCACATCCCTAAAATCACGTAAGCACTACCACAAACTAAAAAACGGAAATATCATTAACCTAGAAACTGATGAAAATCTAAAACAACTAAATAAAGTAATAGATGAACTAGGTCTTACAAAAAAAGAAATAGAAACAAACGAAGGAACAATTCCAAAATTTAGAGCCCTTTATTTGGACAGCATAAAAACAAAATACGATAAATTAATAGAAACAAATAATACATTTGATGCCTTCATCGAAAAATTTAAAACATATAAAAATCAAGATATAAATCTAAGTAAAGACGAATTAAAAATATTAAGAGACTATCAACTAACAGGCGTAAAATGGTTATATAATATATATAAATCAGGATTTGGATGCATCCTTGCAGATGAAATGGGACTTGGAAAATCAATTCAATTAATATATTTAATGAAACTAATAATAAAAGAAAACAAAAATGCAAAATTACTAATAGTTGCCCCAACATCATTAATATATAACTGGAAAAAAGAACTAGATAAATTTTCACCAGATTTAAAATATAAAGTATTCGCCGAAAACAAAACTCAAAGATTAAATAACTTTGAAAACTTAAACGATATAAACATAATAATAACATCATATGGATTAATAAGAAACGATATCGAAGAATATAAAAAAATAAACTTCCATCTAATCGCAATCGATGAAGCTCAAAACATAAAAAATTCAAACACCGGAATATCAAAAGCATTAAAGCAACTAACAAGCGATGTAAAAATAGCCCTAACTGGAACACCAATAGAAAACAGCATATTAGAACTGTGGAGTATATTTGACTTCATCATGCCTGGATATCTCGCCAACAAAGAAAAATTTCAAAACATCTATAGTACAAAAGACATGGAAAATGAAGAAACAATTCAAAGACTAAAAACACAAATAAAATACTTTATATTAAGAAGAAAGAAAAAAGACGTAATAAAAGACCTCCCAGACAAACTAGAAAATAACATCTATATAGAATTAGATCAAAAGCAAAAAGAAATATATGCCGCTGAAGTAAAAAAGACAAAAGAAACACTAGACGAAATGATAAAAAAAGAAGGATTCACAAAATCTAGATTTAAAATCTTACAACTACTTACCAAACTAAGACAAATTTGTATAACACCTTCACTAGTTTTTGAAAACTATAAAGGAAAAAGTTCAAAAATAGAAAACTTACTTAAAATAGTTCAAGAAGAAAAAGAAAATGGACATAAAATGCTTATATTTACAACATACAAAAAAGCCTTAGACCTAATCATACCACAGCTAACTAAAATGGGAATATCATCATATTCCATAGATGGAACCGTATCATCAAAAAAGAGAATGGAACTAGTAGAAAAATTCAATAAAGACAAAACAGATGTATTTATAATCACCCTAAAAGCAGGTGGTACCGGACTTAATCTAACATCCGCCACCGTCGTAATTCACCTAGATCTATGGTGGAATCCACAAGTAGAAAATCAAGCCACAGATAGAGCTCATAGAATAGGTCAAAAAAATACCGTAGAAGTAATAAGATTAATTACAAAAGGAACAATAGAAGAAAGAATACTAGAACTTCAAAACAAAAAGAAAAAACTAGCTCAACTATTAATAGATAATGAATCAACAGACAAAAATAACTTTTCAAAACTATCAGAAAAAGACATCAAAATGCTTCTTTCAATGGATAATGATGACTAAGTCATTGTGATATAATAAAAAAAGAAAGTAGGAATAATATGAACATAGAAGAAATAGTAATTGCCCCAAACTACATAAAAAAGGAAATATTAAAAAAAGCCACACAAGAAAAAGAAATAATAAATCAAAAAATATTAAATAAACAAGAATTTTTAAATAACTACCTTGAAAAACCTAAAAAAGAAAGTTTGTATTTTCTAATGAAAAAACATAATTTAAAATATGCGTCCGCTCAAAAATATTTAAAAAACATCCTAATTAAAACAGAAAAAATATTACCTTTTTATGAGGAATTAAAAGAAAATAATTTGCTTGAAGAAAATAAATTATTCAAAGAAAAAATAAAAAAAATAACCGTAATAGACGAAACATTAGACCCATACATACTAAATGAATTAAAAAAATATGAAATAAACATCATAAAAAATAAAAGAGGCAATCTAACTCCAAATGTTCATGAATTTCAATCGCAAAAAGAAGAACTAGTATTCCTCGCTCAAGATATAATAGAAAAACTAAACAAAATAGATATAAATAACATATTTATCTCAGGAATAACAAACGATTACAAAACAGAACTAACAAGAATATTTAATCTATTTAAAATACCATTTAATTTTAATGAATCAAAATCAATTTATAGTTCAGAACAAGTCCAAAATTTTATAAAAGCATTAAAAAAAACAAAAGACCTGCAAATATCATTAGAAAACATAGAAGAAAGTGAGATAAAAAACCAAATAATAGATTTATTAAATAATATATATATTCCTAAAATAGATGAAACATCAATAGAAATAATAATTAATAATCTTAAAACGTTAAAACAAAAAACAAAAATAGTAAAAAATGCAGTTCAAATAATAGACATTGACCAAATAAACGATAAAACAAAGCATTACTACATACTAGGTCTAAACCAAGGAATAATCCCAAAAATATACAAAGATGACGACCTAATAAGCAATAAAGAAAAACAAAACTTAGGCATATTAACCTCATATCAAAAAAATAAAATAGAAAATGAAAAAATAAAATACATAATAAAATCATTTCCTAATATAACACTTTCATACAAACTAAAAGATACATTCAATACATATTATCCATCATTCATAATAAATGACTTAAACTTAAAAATAATAAAAGAACATAACCAAACATTCACATATTCAAATAACTATAACACACTTTCATTAGGAATATACTTAGATAATTACTTTGATTATAATGAAAAAAACGAAAATTTATCTATACTTTATAATACATATCCAAATATAGAATATAAAACATATAAAAATGAATATACAAACATAAACAAAGAAAATTTTAAAAACTATATTGGAAATTCACTCACACTATCATATACAGCCCTTAATAATTATGCACTATGTCCATTCAAATACTACATAAAAAACATCTTAAAACTAGATCCATACGAAGAAACATTTCCAATATTAATTGGAAATATATTTCACTATTGTCTATCACAAATGTATAACAAAAACTTTGATTTAAAAACATGCTATCAATCATACTTAAAAGACAAAAATCTAAATCCTAAAGAAAAATTCTACCTAAAAAAATTATATAGTGTATTAAAACAAAACATCGAAACAATCAAATGGCAAGAGGAAAAATCAACATATAAAAACCACTTAACCGAAAAATTTATAGAAATAAATAAATCAAACGAAATAAACATAAAATTCAAAGGAATAATTGACAAAATAAACTATGATGAAAAAAACACCATCATCATAGATTATAAAACAGGTACAATAAATCAAACCTTAGATAACATAAACTATGGACTAAACATGCAACTACCTACCTACATATACTTAATAAGAAAAGGCCTAGGCGAAAAATATCAAGTAAATGGGTTTTACCTTCAAAAAATATTAAACAAAACATCAACAGATAGTACTAACCCAGAAAAAGAAACAAAATCAAACCTAAAACTAATTGGTTATACAATAAATGATGAAAATATAATCCAAAACATCGACTCAACATATGAAAACAGTGAAATAATAAGTGGCATGAAAAAAACACAAAAAGGATTTTATACATACACAAAATTAATAGAAAAAGATCAAATAGATAAATTAGCAAACATCGTAGATGAAAACATCGAAAAAGCCATAAATAACATATTAAATACAAACTTTAAAATAAATCCAAAACGTATAAATAATAAAAACATAAGTTGCCAAAATTGCACATTTAAAGACCTATGCTTTGTAAAAGAAGAAAATATAAAAGACCTAAAAGAAACAAAATTTAAAGAAATAATAGAAGGTGATAAAAATGCCTAAATGGACAAAAGAACAAAGTGATGCCATAAACAAATCTGGAAGCAACATAATCGTATCTGCTGGAGCCGGTAGTGGTAAAACAGCCGTACTTTCAGAAAGAGTAATAACAAAACTAAAACAAAACATAGACATAGAAAACCTTCTTGTACTAACATTCACAAACGCCGCCGCAGCCGAAATGAAAGAAAGAATAAGAAATAAAATAATAAAAGAAAATTTAAATAATCAATTAGAAAAAGTAGATACAGCCGACATAACAACCTTTGATGCCTATGCACTTTCCTTAGTAAAAAAATATAGTCATCTATTAAACATATCACCAGATATATCTATAGTAGATGCTAGTATCATGAAAATAGAAAAAAAACACATAATAGATGAAATATTTGATAACTACTATGAAAACAAAGACGAAAAATTTTTAAAATTCATCGATGAATTTACCTTAAAAGATGATGAAAACATAAAAAAGGAAATCTTAAAATTAAATGAAAACCTAGATAATATATATAATAAAACAAACTACTTAACAAACTACATTAATAATTATTATAATGAAAATAAAATAAATGAGTATATTAATGAATACCAAAAATTAATAAAAGAAAAACAAAACGAAATAAAATGCCTCATAAAATCGCTTAGTTTCTACATTGAAGGAGATTATCTAGAAAAAATAGAAACTACATTAAATAATCTGTTATCATCAAATACCTATGATGAAATAAAACAAACAATTCCGCCCAAACTCCCACCTCTGCCACGTAACAGTACCGAAGAAGCAAAAGAAATCAAAACAAACCTTTCAAACACAGTCAAAGAATTAATAGAACTAGTTAAATATGAAAGTGAAGAAGAAATAAAAGAAAGCCTATATAAAACAAAAGATAACGTAGAAATAATTATTCAAATCATTCTAAAATTAGATGAAAAAACAAAAAAATTTAAATATGAAAAAAACGCATTTGAATTCATAGATATATCATCACTTGCCATTAATTTACTAGAAAACAATAAAGATATTCGAAATGAATTAAAAGAAAAATATCAAGAAATACTAATAGATGAATATCAAGATACCAATGATATCCAAGAAAAATTCATATCATACATCGAAAAAAACAACGTATACATGGTGGGTGATATAAAACAATCAATCTACCGTTTTAGAAACGCGAACCCTTCATTATTCAAAAATAAATATGAAAAATATTCCAAAAACGAAAACGGAATAAAGATAGACTTAAATAAAAACTTTAGATCAAGATCTACCGTATTAAACAATATAAATAATATGTTTAATCAAATAATGGATGTATCACTAGGTGGTGCCGATTACATAGCCTCACATCAAATGATATTTGGAAACACATCATATAATGAAATAAACAAAGAAAACTATGACATGGAAATTCTTAATTACAAAAAAGATAAAGAAAAACCATACACCAAAGAAGAAATAGAAATATTTACCGTTGCTAACGACATAAAACAAAAAATCGGAAAATATGAAATAATGGATAAAAACACAGGTGAAAAAAAACTATTAGAATATAAAGATATAGCCATATTAATAGATAGATCAACTACATTTGAACTATACAAAAAAATATTTGAATACCTAAACATTCCATTAACAATCTATCGTGATAAAGCTATTAATACATCAGATGAAATAGTTTTATTAAAACACATATACAATCTAATATTAAAAGAAACAAAAGACCAAGAATTTATCTATTCCTTCACCTCGCTAGCTCGTAGTTATCTATTTGAAATAAACGATAATGAAATATTCCAAATGATAAAATCAAAAAAATTTGAAAATAGTGAAATATACCACAAATGTAAAAAATTAAAAGAAAACATAAACGAAAAAACAAACGAACAACTAATAAATGAAATAATAGAATCATTTGACATATATATGAAAATGATTAAAGCAGGAAACATAAATCAAAGAATAACAGTAATAGACTCCATAATCTCCATCGCTCAAAACTGTGATAAACTAGGCTATCAAATAAATGAATTTTATGATTATCTAACTGAAGTATTAGAAACAAAACTAGATATAAAACTTTCACTTAATAAAGATAATTCAAACTCAGTAAAAATAATGACAATTCATGCATCAAAAGGGCTAGAATTTCCAATATGCTACTTCACATCACTAGAAAAAAAATTCAATATATCAGATTTAAAAAATCTATTTTACTTTCAAAAAGAATATGGACTTATAATTCCATATTATGATGAAAATATAAAATCAACAATCTTAAAAACACTACTAAAAAATAAGTATATGAAAGAAGAAATTTCTGAAAGACTAAGATTATTTTATGTCGCCCTAACAAGAGCTAGAGAAAAAATTATATTAATATCATCAATGGAAAATCCATTAGTATATAAAGAAAATGGAATAATATCAGATGATATTAGATTAAAATACATATCATTTCAAAGCATTTTAAATTCAATCTATCAATCATTAGAAAAATATATAAAAGATGTTAATATAGAAAAATTAAATCTAACAAAAGCTTATAATTTATCAAAAACTGGTGAATATAAAGAAAAAACAAACGAAAAACTAAATATAAAAGAATTAAACATAAAAAAAGAAATAATAAATCAAAATCATTTCTCAAAACAATCTCATAAGCTGTATAACAAAGAAGAAAAACAAAACATAGAATTTGGTTTAAAAATGCATAGTATATTTGAAAACATAGACTTTAAAAATCCAAACTTTGAAGGTTTAACTAATTACGAAAAGAATAAGGTTAAATCATTCATAGACTCTGGTATATTAAACGACACACAAAAAATATACAAAGAATATGAATTTATATATGAAGATAAAGAAGAATATCATGGAATAATAGATCTCCTTTTAATAAAAGAAAATGAAAATATAATCGTAGATTATAAACTAAAAAATATAAAAGATGAAGCATATATAAATCAATTAAAAGGTTATAAAAATTACATCGAAAGCATAAATAACAAACCAACTAAAATATATCTATATTCAATAATAGATGAAACATTAAAACAAATAAGTTAGGTTCAAAAAAGAACCTTTTTCTATTTGAGATTATTAAAAATTATAGTATAATACCTATGAAAAAGGTGATCAAAATGAAATTAATTGTAGGTCTTGGAAACCCAGGAAAAGAATATGAAAACACAAGACATAATGCAGGATTTAAATTTATAGATAAATTTGCTGAATCAAAAAACATAGAATTTACCAAAGAAAAATTCAAAGGATTATATTGCGAATTTATACAAAATGATGAAAAAATAATATTATTAAAACCACAAAAATATATGAACCTATCTGGTGAAGTAGTAAATGACTTTTGTAAATTTTATAAAATTGAACCTAAAGATATATTAATAATATGTGATGACCTAGATACACCACTTGGAAAAATAAAATTAAAATATAAAGGTTCTCCTGCTGGTCATAACGGATTAAAAAACATCGAAAATCATCTAAAAACAAACCAATATAAAAGAATAAAAATAGGAATTTCTAAAGTTGGCACAAATGATAAAATAGACTACGTAATAGGAAAAATGCCAAAAGATGAATTGAATCAATTGAATCAAATAACTGATGAAGCTCCACAAATATTAAATGATTATCTTCAAATGTCATTTGATAATTTAATGAACAAATATAATAGGAGGTAATAACTTGAGTTTTTTAGATAACATATTTAAAAAATCTGCTCATGAATTAATTGGACTTAATAGTGAACTAAAAAGTATATATATATTAAATAAGTTTAAGAAAGAAAATAAATCGGTACTAATAGTAACATCAAACCTGCATGACTCTGAGAAACTATATAATTCACTTATTAACCATACTGACAAAGTATGGCTTTTCCCCATGGATGACTTCATCACATCAGTTGCCATAGCATCATCACCAGAACTTAAAACAACAAGATTAGAAACAATGAATAACATAATAAACTCATCACCATCAATAGTTATAACAAACTTAATGGGATATTTAAGATATCTTCCAGATAAAAACCTGTTTAAAAAAAGTAATATCAAATTAAAAAAAGGTCAAGAATACAAAATAAATGAATTAGTTGAAAAACTTTTTGCCTTAGGCTATAAAAAAGAAATAACCGTAAATATGACAGGTGAATTAGCGTCCCGTGGTTTTGTATTAGATATATTTCCCATAAATGAAGAAAATCCAGTACGTATAGAATTCTGGGGTGATGAAATAGACAGTATAAAAACATTTAATATAAATACACAACTTACAACAAATAAAATAAATGAAATAACAATTTATCCAAACACAGAAACCATATTAAATGAATACACCTTTAATGCCAAGCACGAAGCGTTAAAACAAGAACAAGGTGTAACAAACATAAAAGGTTACCTTGATAACCCTGAGATAATATTTGATAACTATCACAATCTGTTAACCAACTATGAACTTTTAATAGACGAAATAGATAACTATAACAAAAGTATAAATCAAAATACTAAGTATATGTTTAAATTCGATGAAATAAAAGTAACAAATCCAATATATTTTGAACAATTAGATGAAATATCATCAAACATAAAAGATAAAATAGTATATAAAAAAGTAAATATCGAACCATTTCCAAAAGAAGCAAAAACCATAAATAAAAGATTAGATGATTACATAAAATCAAGCAAAACAGTTATTATCTGCCTTACAACAAGATATCAAGTAAACAAACTATTAGAATACCTAGAAAATGATAAAATAACATATACAAATGAAAATGAAATATTTGAAAATAAAATAAACATCATAACAAAAAAACTGTCTCAAGGTTTTCAAACAGAGCAATATTGTGTAATAACTGAAGCAGAACTATATGGAAAAAAATCCGAAATAAATTACAAAACAAAATTTAAATATGGAACAAGAATAAATGACATAACAAAACTAAACATTGGAGATTATGTCGTTCATGGTACCCATGGAATTGGAAGATATACAGGACTCAAAACAATAATAAAAAACGGATTAAAAAAAGATTACCTAACAATAATATATAAAGATGATGATAAATTATATATACCAGTTGAAAAAATAGATCTAATAACAAAATATTCATCTAAAGATGGCTTCCAGCCCAAACTAAACAAACTAGGAAGCTCCGATTGGCAAAAAACAAAAGCTAAAGCTAGAAAACATGCCGAAGACATAGCTGAAGACCTATTAAAAATGTATGCCATAAGAGAATCAAAAATAGGTTACACCTTTGAAAAAGATGGCAAAGAACAATTAGAATTTGAAAAAGAATTTAAATACACAGAAACCCCTGATCAACTAAGAGTAACCGAAGAAATAAAAAAAGATATGGAAATGTCAAAACCAATGGATAGATTACTATGTGGTGATGTTGGATATGGTAAAACCGAAGTAGCCTTTAGAGCCATATTCAAAGCAATAATATCAGGAAAACAAGCTGCTATATTATGCCCAACAACAATATTATCAGACCAGCACTACAAAAATGCCTTAGAACGTTTTAAAAGCTTTCCAGTCGAAATAGCTATTTTAAATAGATTTATATCACCTAAAAAAATAAAAGAAATAAAAGAAAAATTAGAAAAAGGAACCATAGATTTACTTATTGGCACCCATAGAATACTAAGTGATGACATAAAGTTCAAAGACCTAGGATTATTAGTAATAGATGAAGAACAAAGATTTGGAGTTAAACATAAAGAAAAAATAAAACAATATAAAAATAATATTGATGTATTAACTCTATCAGCCACACCAATACCAAGAACTCTACAAATGTCAATGGCCGGAATAAGAAGCTTATCATTAATAGAAACACCTCCAAAAGACAGATATCCAATTCAAACTTACGTTTTACCTGAAAATAAACAAATAATTAAAGATGCTGTAATAAAAGAACTATCCCGAAACGGTCAAACATTTATTTTATATAATAATGTCCAAAATATAGAAAGTAAAAAATCAGAATTACAAAAATTAATCCCAGATGCCAAAATAGCTATAGCTCATGGACAAATGACAAAAGAAAATTTAGAAAACGTCATGATGGACTTCATAAATAAAAAATATGATGTTCTTTTATGCACAACAATCATTGAAACAGGAATAGACATAGAAGCCGCAAACACTCTAATAATAATAGATGCCGATCGTTTTGGACTATCACAGCTTTACCAAATAAGAGGAAGAATAGGTAGAAGTAACAAAATAGCATACTGTTATTTAATGTATGATAACAAAAAAATACTATCAGAAATAGCAACAAAAAGATTAAAAGTAATAAAAGACTTTACCGAATTAGGTAGTGGTTTCGCTATTGCCATGCGTGATTTATCAATAAGAGGAGCGGGAGATCTACTAGGTAGCCAGCAAGCAGGATACATAGACAGCATAGGAATAGAACTATTTATGCAAATGGTAAATGAAGAAGTAAATAAACTTCAGGGAAAAGAAATAATAAACAATGAACCAAAAGATAAAATGCCACTGATCAATGTAGAAACATCAATAGATGATAATTACGTAACCGATGAAGATTTAAAAATAGAAATTCATAAAAAAATAGGAACCATAAATTCAATTAAATCATTACAAAACGTCAAAACAGAATTAGAAGATAGATTTGGAAAACTATCAGAAAATTTAATCATATATATGCACGAAGAATTATTTGAAAAATATGCCGAAAAATTAAATATAAATCAAATAAAACAAAATAAAAATTCAATTGAAATTACACTAAGTAAAGAATTAACAGAACAAATAGATGGAGAAAAATTATTCTATGAAGCTTCATCATTAACAAGAATGTTTCGCTTCAGTATGAAATTAAATAAACTAACAATAACTTTGGATACTATAAAATTAGAAAAACATTTTATATACTATCTTTTAGATTTAATGAAAATTATAGAAAATAGCAAAAAGGAGGGCACAAATGAGAAATCCACAATATAATAAATCAGTAAATATTGATATAAATAAAGCCTAGAAATAAAATATGCTAAATATCAGCTCCATCAAACAAAACTATTTACAAATAATATAAAAATTGCTTTATTTACATCCCCATCTTCACTCGCACTTTCACAAATATTTAAAGAACAATCTCCAATTTGTTATGCCATATTTACCACATCCTTAAGTTATTCATTAATTAAATTACATACAAACAAAAATTCAAAAAAGCATAATAAAAAAATGATACTAAAATAAATTGATATTTTAACAAAAATTAATAAAAAAATATATTTTTCTGATATACTTAAATTGGTGATAATATGATTTATGATGTAATTATAATAGGAGCGGGACCTGCTGGACTTTTTTCCGCATATGAACTAATAGAAAATAATAAAAATCTAAAAATATTACTAATAGATGAAGGCCGTTATGCATCTACCAGATTTTGTCCAATGACAAAAACAGGAAAATGTGCCAATTGCACACCATGCCAAATTTTATCAGGTTACGGTGGAGCTGGTACATTTTCTGATGGAAAACTAAACTTTATACCTAAACTAGGCAAAAGTGATCTATTTAAATACATGGATGAAAATGAAGCAAACAAATTAATAGATGACTGTGAAAAAATATTTAATAAATTCGAAATGGATAGTGAAATATATCCCTCAAACATTGAAGAAGCAGTAAAAATAAAAAGTAAAGTAGCCTTAACAGGAGCCCGCCTTTTATTAATAAAACAAAAACATTTAGGTAGTGATAAACTACCACATTATATAGATGCTTTTACACAATACCTTAAAAAAAATAAAGTAGAACTATTAGATAAAACAAAAGTAATAGATATCCACAGCATAAATAAAAGCAAGCATGAAGTAATATGTAAAAACAAAAAATATGTAGCTAAAAAACTAATCATCGCTCCAGGAAGAACAGGAGCAAAATGGGTTCAGTCATTAGCAGATAAATATAAAATATCTTATCTATCTAAAAGCATTGAAATAGGAGTTAGAGTAGAAGTAAGAAAAGAAATATTAGAAAATCTATGTAACGTAATATATGATCCAACAATATTTATCAAAACAAAAACATATAACGATGAAATAAGAACATTCTGTACAAACCCAGGAGGATTCGTAGCCAAAGAAAATTACTATGGATATATATGTGTAAATGGTCATGCCCTAAAAGATGTTAAATCCAACAATAGTAACTTCGCATTCATATCAAAAGTAAATCTAACCCAGCCTGTAACAAACACAAGAGAATATGGTGAAAGTATAGCCCATATCGCCAATGTTTTAGGTGATGGAAAACCAATAATCCAAACATTAAAAGATTTAAAACAAGGAAGAAGAAGTGAATGGCATAGAATAAATAAAGGTTTTATAACACCAACCTTAAAAGATTGTGTAGCTGGCGATCTAGCCCTAATTCTACCACATAGAATAATAACAAATATCATTGAAGGATTAGATAAACTAAACGAAATAATACCTGGAGTAAATAATGGTGAAACATTACTATACGGGCCAGAAATAAAATTCTTTAGTAATGAAATAGAAACAAACAATAAATTTAAATTAAATGACTATGATATTTATTTCATAGGAGATGGCTCTGGTAAAGCCGGTAATATAGTTACAGCCGCCGCAACAGGATTAGTGGCTGCACGAGATATACTGCAAAACGGAAAGTAAAGTTTAAACATTTAAAAACAAGTGATTTATCGAAAATATAACTTGCTTTTTTGATATATGATATTTTTAAAAAACCAAAATTATTACTAAAGAAGAAATTGAAACTAAAAAAATTAATTCACCTGAAGAAATAGAATATTTACTTAAGAAATTAATTAACTAAAAAATAAAAAACAATCCATATTTTCAAATATGTTATTGAAAAATTACGAAATGATAAAGATGTTTTAAATATTTTAAACAATAAAGATGACAATTTTAGTATATTATATATGATCAAATTGTTAATGAACTAAATGAAAGAATTGATTTAGAAAAAAGAAAAGAGCAACTCGAAAATGAAAAAAATAAATCAGATGAAAAAACAGTGGTGGAAATAAAAATTAAAACAATATGATATTAAAATTTGAAAGGAAGTCTTAAATAAATAAAAAATAGTCTTCCCTAACTACACCTAAATTATAACATATTTACCCTTGAAATTTAAGGCTTGTAATACATTGAACAAAGATTTATAATCTAGGTGAATTGAAGGAGGAGTAGTATGGAATTAATACAAAATTTGAAAAAAGTATGGAAATATGTAAAAAATCAAAAAATACAATTTATTATTTACACATTTTTAAATCTAGCAACTTCTATAATAAGAATTATAATTCCAATATTAAGTGCTAAATTAGTAGTGCAAATTACTGATAAAGTATATGAACAAATATTTTTAATGTCTTTAGCAATATTTTTATTCTATATGTTAAATAACATATTTAATTTAATTAGTTTATATTGTCAGCGTTATATCTACCAAATGATTTCAAGACAATTACAAAGAAATTTAGGAAAAGAAATGCTTAAACTGGAAAACAAAAGTTTAGATAGTAACTCATCAGGTACATTTATCCAAAGACTAACAAGTGATACCGCAAACATATCTGAAGTATTAAATGATTCTGGTAGTTATATAGCATATATTATTGAAGACATTGGAGTATATATATCAATATTATATATTAATTTCTATATATTCATATACTATGTAATAGGTGCCATTCTAATATCACTTTTTATATCATACCAAACAAAAATATATTCTAAAAAAGAAAAACATTTTAAAAAAGAAGAAGACAAAGTTGCAGGTATGACAGGAGAAATTGTAAGGGGTGCCAGAGATATAAAAATGCTTAATGCTGAAAAAACCTTTTTAGAAGTTTTAGATAAAAAAATAATTAATATAAATAACTTGCGTTATAAAATGGAAACAAGTAATGATAATTATAGATCTTTATGGTATGCTTTATATTACTTATTAAAATTTGTATTAATTTTATTAATAATTTACTTCTTAAAAAATCAAACTTTAGAAACAACTATGGCATTAGTTATATATAACTATTCGGATAGATTTGCTAACCTAGGTTTCGAATTAGATTATTTAATGTCCTGTATTAAAAAATTTAATCTATCATCAGAAAGAGTATTTTCAATAATAGAAGGTAATGAATTTAAAAAAGAAAAATTCGGAAATAAACACCTAGAAAAAGTAGAAGGTAATTTCGAATTTAAAAATGTTTCATTTGGATATAATGAAAAACAAATATTAAATAATTTAAATTTCAAAATAAATGCGAATGAAACAGTGGCTTTCGTCGGAAAATCAGGAGCCGGAAAAAGTACCATATTTAGCTTACTTGATAAAATGTATGAAGTAAATAAAGGAGAAATATTAATTGATGGAATAAACATTAGTGAACTAGATAAAGATAGTATTAGAGGAAACATAACAATAATAAATCAAAATCCATATATATTTAATTTGTCAATAAGAGAAAATTTAAGTTTAGTAAAAGAAAACTTAACCGAAGAAGAAATGATAGAAGCTTGTAAAACCGCCTGTTTAGATGAATTTATAAACACCTTACCAAATAAATATGACACCATAGTAGGCGAAGGTGGCATAACATTATCAGGCGGACAAAAACAAAGATTAGCCATAGCCAGAGCCCTAGTTCAAAAAACAGAAATAATATTGTTTGATGAAGCAACTAGTAGCCTAGATAATGAAACACAATATAAAATACAAAAAGCAATTCAAAATATGCAAGGAGAGTATACAATATTAATCATAGCTCATAGATTATCCACAATAATAAATTCTGACAGAATACTATTCTTAAACGAAGGAAAAGTAGAAGCCGAAGGAACACATGAAGAGTTATTAAAGACAAATGAAAACTATAAGCATTTATATGAAAGTGAATTAAAAACAAAATAAATTTATAATTACTCTATTTAGAGCAAATCAATTCAAGAAAAATTTGACAAAAATTATATAGACTCCAACGAATTAAAGGGTAGAGGAAGACGCAGATAAAAAAACGAGGTACCACCTCGTTTTAAATATAATTAACACGTATCTCATGATTCTTAATCATTAAATCACCATCAATATATCCAATACCAACACCAACATAAGGTACAAATCCATCAGGTAAATTTAGTTTACTAAGAATATCTTTATTAGACCTAATAAGACCAATAACCAAATTCAAATAAATAGAACCCAAATTTAAATCACAAGCAGCTAACAACATATTTTCAGCCACACAAGCACAATTTTCTTGGCATAAACCATGTCCATCGTCCTTAGCTGATATAATAATTAATGCTTTAGCACAATAAAACGCACTTTTATCAGTTAAGCTACTAATTTCATTAAGCAAATCAGTATCAGTAATAACCGTAATATGCATATCATCATACTTGCCCCTACCAACAGGAGCCATCATACCAGCCTTCAAAATTTTATCTAAATTGGCCTTACTAACAGGCTTGTCCAAAAATTTGCGACATGAAAAACGCTTATTAATTACATCAAATAATTCCATAAAATCAAATCCTTTCATCAATATTATAACTTTTAAAATAAAAACATTCAAATTGTGTTAAAATAAAATTAAGGAGAATGATTATGAAAAAATATTTAAACGACTATATAAATGAAATAGATAACAAAATAAAAACAAAAAACATAACTGAAAAGGATATAAAAGAGCATCTAATAAAAATAAATTTTTTCCAGCACGAAAGACTAATCCATCTTTTAGTAACTCTTTTTTATGGATTGTTTTTATTCTTATCAGTTATAATATTTACAAAAATTCCACTTTTTATAATAATCTTATATATTGTATTAATCATATTAATTTTTTATGTAAGACATTATTTCTTCCTAGAAAATGGTGTACAATATCTATATAAACAATATGATGCAATGAAAAAAATCAAAAGTACATCTACATTAAAAAAAATTAATAGATTTATTACATCTATTGTGTTAAAATGAATATAGCTATAATTATAGAAACTGGTGGTACAAATGGGAAAAATAATAGCACTCGTCAATCAAAAAGGTGGCGTTGGTAAAACAACTTCAAGTATAAACCTAGCCGCTTCTTTAGGATACTTAGGAAAAAGAAGCCTTTTAATAGATCTAGATCCACAAGGAAATAGTACTACAGGTCTAGGCATTGACAAAGGCGATATAAAAAAAAGCATATATGACTTATTAACTGGAAAAGCAGAAGCAAAAGAAGTAATAAGAAAAACAAAATTCAAAAATCTATACATCATACCAGCCACAATAAGTCTAGCCGGTGTTGATATTGAACTAGTAGAACAAAGCAGATTAGACCCAGAATTTTCAAAAAGTAGACAATTAAAAAACAGCCTAGAATATGCAAAAGACATGTTTGATTATATAATAATTGACTGTCCACCATCTTTAGGAATATTAACAACAAACGCCCTAACAGCTGCAGATTCAGTTATTATTCCAGTGCAATGTGAATTCTTTGCTTTAGAAGGAATTATGCAATTATTAAATTCAATCATGCTAGCCCAAAAAACATTAAATCCAACTCTAGACATTGAAGGAGTATTACTAACAATGTTGGATAATAGAACAAATCTAGGATTAGAAGTTGTTCAAGATATTAAAAGCTACTTCAAAGAAAGGGTATACGATACAATCATACCAAGACTAGTAAGACTATCAGAAGCACCCTCACATGGAAAACCAATAATAAGCTACGATCCAAAAAGTAGAGGTGCCGAAGCATACATAAATTTAGCCAAAGAGGTGATTAAAAGAAATGGAAAATAGAAGAGCACTAGGTAAAGGTCTAGAACAATTATTTGATTTAGATAACCTAAACGTAAACAACGTAACAGATTTTGAAAAAACAATGTATGAAGAAGCAAAAGGCGAAGAAATAGTAGAATTAAATGTAGATGATATAAGACCAAATCCATATCAACCAAGAACAATATTTGACGAAGATGCTCTAAACGAATTAGCAAACTCAATAAAAGAAAATGGTGTATTCCAACCAATAATCGTAAAAAAGAGCATTAAAGGATACGATGTAATAGCTGGAGAAAGAAGACTAAGAGCAAGCAAAATAGCTGGAAATAAAACAATACCAGCAATCATAAGACAACTAAGCGATGAAAAAATGGCTGAAATAGCTTTACTAGAAAATCTTCAAAGAGAAAACTTAAACGCCCTAGAAGAAGCAAAAGCATATAAAAGCTTGCTAGAAAAACTAAATCTAACCCAAGAAGAACTCGCAAAAAAAGTAAGCAAAAGTAGAAGTCATATCACAAATATGATTGGACTATTAAGATTGCCAGGCGAAGTTCAAGACATGATAATTGAAGGAAAATTATCCATGGGACATGCTAGAGCTTTAAGTAAATTAGAAGATGAAGAAGAAATAATCAAAATGGCAAACAGCATAGTTGAAAACGGTCTAACCGTAAGGGATATAGAAAATCAAAGCGAAAATGCAACAAAAAAACACCAAACAGTAAGAAAACAAAAAAACGCAGAATACATCTACGTTCAAGATTTGCTTAGAGAAAGACTAGATACAAAAGTTAAAATAAAAGAGAAAAAAATAGAAATAAGTTTTAGTAATGCAGCCGACCTAAATAGAATTTTAGAAATTTTAAATGTAAAGGAATAATATATGGAAAAAATATTAACAAAAGAAATAGTAAGCACATTTTTTGTAATTCTAGTAACATTCATAATTTATTTCATATTTAAAAATCTATTTAACACATTTGGACTTAAAAGAGCCAAAGAAAAGGGTAACAAAAAAGCCATGACAATGATAACACTAGTAAGTAACATATTAAAATATTTACTACTAGTTGTTGTAATCCTAATGATATTAGATATCTGGGGTGTAGACACAAAAGCCCTAGTAACATCATTAGGAGTAGTCGGAGTAGTAGCTGGACTTGCTATTCAAGATTTACTTAAAGACTTCATAAGTGGAACAGGCATAGTAACTGATGAACAATTTAAAGTAGGAGATAACATTAAAATTGGCGACTTTAGAGGAACCGTAATTGCTCTAGGAATGAAAACAACAAAACTAAGAGCAGTAACGGGCGAAGTAAAAATAATTGCTAATAGAAATATAACAGAAGTAATAAATTACAGTATGATGCCATCAATTTGCCTACTAGATTTAGGACTATCATATGAAGATAACCTAGAAAAAATAGAAACCGCCCTAAAAAATGTTTGTGATAGAGTTAGTAAACAAATAACTTATCTAAAATCACCAATAAAAATATTAGGTATAGAAGAACTTCAAGCAAGTTACGTAGTATATAGAATAGAAGCAACAGTATCTCCATTAAAAGACTTTGACTTCAAAAGAGTATTCCAAAGAGAATTAAAAAAAGAAGCAGAAAATGGTAATTTAACATTATCTTATGAACAATTAGATGTCCATAACGTTTAACAAGACTTAAAACTCTTGTTTTTTTATTTTGCATATTATTTCTACAAAAAAAGTCTACACCATTATGTGTAGTTTGATTTTTTAAGCCTTTTATTGTAATTTTTCTATTTGTTTAATATCTAATTCTGTTATTTCAGCTATATTTTGTATGTTCATACCTGTTTTTAACAATTTTTTTGCAATATCAATTTTTTCCTCTGCACGTCCTTCTTCAAGTCCTTCTGAGTGTCCTTCTGAGTGTCCTTCTTCAAAACCTTCCTTTTTCGCATTGTATTTAATTGTTGCTGTATATTTTGCCTCTTCTTCTTCAGCTGTTAAAAACTCTGAAAACCTTTGATCTTTATTAAGTCTAACAATTTCTCCTCTTACCTTATCCACAAAACCACTCCCTTTAGCCATCTTATTTAACTGTTCTTCATCAGCTTCAAAAAGAGCTAAAAATG